>JBEKJO010000210.1:0-9215 GCA_050011195.1 Verrucomicrobiota bacterium
CGTGATCACCGAAGCAAAAAACCCGAACGAGGCGGGGCCTCAGAACGGCAAGGCATACCCAGACGCACCAGCGGTCCAAGGACTGACCTTGCCTTGCTGGTCTGAGGCCCCGCCTCGTTAGGATGTTCCTGGGATGTTCCTTGCATTTTTAGGGCCTCCCACTTCTCTCTTCCGCCCTGCCCCCGGACCAAGCCGCCCAAAGGCTCAGGGTCCCGCAGGGCGGGATCGCCCTCTCGTGCTTCTCTCTGCCGCGCAGTCCCCGACCGGGGCACCGGTGCGGTCCAGCCGTTAGCGGCGGGGCGTCCCAAAATGCCGGAGCCTACAATACAGACTTGGGAGGGGTTGTCAAGCAGGGACTTGACGAATTTCAAGCGGGCGACCGGCCCCGGCGCCGGGGCCGCAGTTTTGATTGCATCCGAGCGGCAGAGTCTGGTAAAACCAGCCGGTCGCAAGCGGCCCAACGTTTATGAGCAAACACGCGAAGACTACAGACGGACGGTTCCACCCGCTGAGCGCGCCGGATTTCCTGCCGTTGACGCAGTTGCGGGACCTGCAATTGCAGCGGCTCAAGGCCATCGTGCAGCGCGCTTATGACCGCGTCGCCCTGTTCCGCAAGCGCATGGATGAGCGGGGCTTGACGCCGCAGGACGTGCGGACGCTGGACGACCTCCCCCGGCTACCGTTTGCCGAGAAGACCGATTTGCGCGACACGTATCCCTTCGGGCTGTTTGCCAGTCCCATGAAGGAGATTGTGCGCCTGCACGCCTCGAGCGGCACCACCGGCAAGCCCATCGTGGTCGCTTACACGCAGGAGGATGTGCAGGTCTGGACGAACGTGATGCTGCGCAGCTTCGCCGCGTGCGGGTTGCATGAGGGCGATGTCATCCAGAACGCCTACGGCTACGGCTTGTTCACCGGCGGACTGGGGGCGCACTACGGCGCCGAGGCGTTGGGCGCAACCGTCATTCCGATTTCCGGCGGCAACACGCCGCGCCAGTTGATGGTGATGAAGGATTTCGGCGTGACGGCGATCTGCTGCACGCCCAGCTATTTCCTTCACCTGATTGACCAGGCCCCGGAGGTCGGCGTGAACCTTAAGGAACTGCCGCTGCGCGCCGGCATCTTCGGCGCCGAACCGTGGACCGAATCCATGCGCCGGCGCATCGAAGCCGACAGCGGCATCAAGGCTTATGACATTTACGGCCTGTCCGAAATCGTCGGCCCGGGTGTGGCCATGGAATGCCAGTGCCAGGCTGGGTCGCACATCTTCGAGGATTACTTCTATCCCGAGATCATTCACCTCAAGACCGGCAAGCCCTGCGCGGAAGGAGAGGAAGGCGAACTAGTCCTGACCACGCTCGGCAAGCAGGCCATGCCGATGATTCGGTACCGCACCCGCGACATCACCGCGCTGACCTCTGAAACCTGCGAATGCGGGCGCACACTCCGGCGCATTAAGCGCATCGGGCGCCGGGCCGACGACATGTTCATCATTCGCGGCATCAACGTCTATCCTTCGCAGATCGAGACCGCCTTGTTGAAGGTCGAAGGCGCGCTGCCGCACTACCAGATTATCCTGACGCGCGAGAAGGACCTCGACGTCATGGAGGTGCAGGTCGAGGTCACGTCGGAATTCTTCACCGACACGGTGGGCGCGCTCGAGCAGTTGCAGAGCAAGCTCAATAAGTCCATCGAATCCACCGTGGGCGTGCGGGCCAACGTGCGACTGGTCCAGCCGCGCACCATTCAGCGCAGCGAGGGCAAGGCCAAGCGGGTCATTGACCAGCGCAAAATGTAACCCCGAGGAGAACCCTTTATGAAAGTCAAACAGCTCTCATTATTCCTGGAAAACAAACCCGGCGCGCTCAGCCGGCCCGTCAAACTGCTGGCCCAGGCCAAGCTCAACATCCTGACGCTTTCCATCGCCGACACGCAGCAGTTCGGCATCCTGCGCTTCGTGGTCCGCGACTGGAAAAAGGCCAAGCGCGTGTTGGAAAAGGACAGCTTCGTGGTGAGAGTCTCCGAACTGGTCGCCATCGAAGTGGCCGATGAACCCGGCGGGCTGGCCGGGATTCTTGAGACGCTGGAAAAGGCGCGCGTCAACCTCGAGTACATGTACGGCTTCACGCTTAAGAAGGAAGGCAAAGGCGTGCTGGCGTTTCGGTTCAATGACCCGGACCGCGCCATTACCGCCTTGCAGAAGAAGGGCATCAACCCCGTCCGGAGCGTGGACCTGTTCAAGCGGTTGGAGGGCTGAGCGGCAAAGTGGCGCAGGCGTCCTTGCCTGCGGGTTGGCCGGGCCTCCCCGCCTGGTGTTTCTCCGGGGACCGCCGGGCTTGCGGCCAACACTCAGACCGGGATCTTCTCTGATTTCCGGTAGGCCAGACCCTGGAAGAGGGCGACCAGCTCGCCCTGGTCGTCCTTCACTTCCACAGTGTACGAGCCGAGCTTGAAATTCCTGGAAACTTCCCTGGCCTCGGCCCACAGCGTGCCGGTCTGGCCCGCCTTCATGAAGGTAATGCTCACGTTGATGGCCACCGCGACATTGCCGTGTGAGTTCGACGCAGCGGCAAAGGCGAAATCCGCCAGCGTAAAGATGGCCCCGCCCTGAACGGTCCCGTAGCCGTTCCAATGGTGCGGATGCAACGTCATCTTCGCGCGGGCCTGGCCAGGCGCCACCGAGAGCAGCTCAATGTTGGCGCGCTCGGCAAACTTGTCGTTCTTGAAGAAGCGTTGGACGCTTGCCATCACCTCAGCGTGATGCATCGCGTGTGTTGGGGTCTCTTTGCTCATATCAGTTCAAGCACGATTCGGGGCTTCGGATTTTTGCCCGGCTCTCCCGATCAGGAAAGCCGTTCGGTTCCCTTCAAAGAACGTTTCCGCAAAGCCCGAGCGCAGCGAGTCGAGCCATTGCTCTTCGGCCATCGGCAGGTGCGCGCTCAACGCGCCGAGCAGGGCCGCGTTCAGCGTCTTCTTGTTCGGCAACTGGTCCGCCCGCACGGCGTCGGGCGTGATCAACACGCCGCCCGGGCGCAACATATACCGGTGCGGCTCCACCTGCGTCGGCTCCAGCACCAGCAGGAAATCCGCTTCGCCGCCCGGCACCATCGGGCTGAAGACGCAGTCGCCGAACCGCACGTCGCCCGTCACCGAACCGCCGCGCTGGCTCATGCCCTTGATCTCGCTCTTCTTCACGTCGTAACCGGCGCGCAACGCGACATCGGCCAGGATATCGGTGCCTTTGAGAACGCCCTGGCCGCCGAGGCCGGCGACGACGATGTTGGTGACTTTGTTCATGGGGGGCGTGATGCGTGAAACGTGAAACGTAATGCGTGTTGCATGTTGCGGGTTCAAGACGGAGGCGGACTGGCGACCAGCGCGGCGTTGCACTCGCACTGTTGTTCTTCGTATTGCTTGAGTTGTTTGGCGATGAGGATGCATGGCCGCCGCGCGATGATCACCGCCAGTTCGTTGCTTTCCAGACAGTCCGCCAGCAGGCGGTCAAACTTGTCCGTGCCGGACCGTGGCTCGATCACATGCACCCGCCGAATGCCGAGCGCGCGGGCCAAGTCTTCCAGCACGACCTTCCCGGTCGGCTTGTGGTCCAGCTTGCGGCCCGTGCCCGGGTGCTCCTGATGCCCCGTCATCGCCGTCGTCGAATTGTCCAGGATGATCAGCACGTGGCCGTTCGGCGGCGGGTTATAGACCATCTCGACCAGCCCGCTGATGCCGCTATGCACGAACGTGCTGTCGCCGATGACGCTCACCACGCGGCGGGCCTGGTCGGCCGGGAGCACGTGGCGCAGCCCCAGCCCGACGCCCAGGCTGGCCCCCATGCACACGCACGAGTCCATGGCCTCGAACGGCGGCAGCACCCCCAGCGTGTAGCACCCGATATCGCCCGCCACGATGCAGTCCCTCTTGCGCAGCGACTCAAAGACGATGCGGTATTGGCAGGCGTCGCAGAGCTGCGGCGGTTTGCCGGGCGGCTTCGCCGGCTCCGGGCTGAGGTCGTTGTTGAGAATGCGCCGCACACGGGGCACGTCCAGTTCGCCGAACCGGTACATGTCCGCCTTGCCTTCCACCGGAATGCCCGCGGCGCGGATGGCTTCGACCAGGTACGGATCGCCTTCCTCGATCACCACGCAACGCCCGACGCCCTTCACGAACTGCGCGATCTTCTTCATCGGCAGCGGATGCGTAAACCCCAGCTTGAGCACGCGCGCCTCCGGCGCGGCTTCGCGCGCGTGCATGAAGGCAATCCCCGAAGTGATGATGCCGAGCGATTGGCCGCCCTGCACAATGCGGTTCAAAGCACAGGTCTCATTCCACTCCTGCAACTCCGCCAGCTTCGCGCGCAGCCGCCGGTGCGCGGGCCGGGCGTAGGCCGGGATCATCACGCGCCCACGGATGTCCCGCTCGAAGTTCGCCGGTTTGGGCCCCCCGTGGTTCTCGCGCGGCCGCACGACGCTGTAGCTATGGCAGACGCGCGTCGTGGCGCGGAACAAGACCGGTATCTTCCACCGCTCCGACAGCTCGATCGCCGCCCACAGGAAATCATAGGCCTCCTGCGAGTCGGACGGCTCGAGCATCGGCAACCCCGCCGCCACCGCGTACCGCCGGTTATCCTGTTCGTTCTGGCTCGAAGCCATGCCCGGGTCATCCGCCGAGACGATGACGAGCGCGCCGCTCACGCCGGTGTAAGCGGCCGTGAAGAGCGGGTCCGAGGCCACGTTCAGGCCGACGTGTTTCATCGCGCACAGCGCCCGCGCCCCGCCGAACGCCGCGCCGAGGGTCACTTCCAGCGCCACCTTCTCGTTCGGGGACCACTGGGCCTGCCCGCCCAGTTCTGAGAAATGCTCGAGGATTTCTGTGGACGGTGTGCCGGGGTATCCGGCTCCGAGCGCGACACCCGCGTGCCGCGCCGCCAGCGCGATGGCTTCGTCGCCGCTTAACAGAAGTCTCTTTGACTCATTCATTCGATAAAATGCGCGCCAGCTTAATACCCCGTTCCTGGGCGCTTGAGAAACAAATTCGGTTGCCTTCACCCGATCATAAGGCAATAAGGCAATTGTACACTTGCCTTTCGCTGCCCCCTGCCCCTCATGACCGGAACAAAACTTCTTCGCGGTGGAACATCCATACCGTTGCGGCCAGGGCCGTAGCGGCATACAGGCAGGCCGACCCAAAAATGAGCAGTATGTAATTCCAATGCCAGGTGCCGGCAATCATTTCCTTGCAAACGAGGCTGACATTCAAAAGGGGCACCACGGCGAACGAGGCATTTAGGTCCACCCCGGGCAGCATCGCGACCACCGTGGGCACGATCGCTACGAACATCAGCGGGCCGCAATAGCTCTGCGCTTCGCGGAAACTTCTCGAAAACAAGCCTACCATCAGCAGCACCGCCGAGAGCGTCACCGCCACCGGCAGCAGCATCAGAAACATTCCGGCCAATCCCCCGATATCAATGCTGGCAACGGTCTTCAGGGCTGCCTGCGGCAGTGAACCCGCCATGGCCCGTTTGGCGAAGTGGAACGTGGTCCCCATGCTTAACAGCGACAGCACGACCGTCCCGATGGAGGCAGTGAGCACCATCAGAAATTTCCCCAACACCAGGTCGGTTCGCCCGATCGGACAGCAAAGAATCGTTTCCATCGTTCCCCGCTCTTTCTCGCCGGCGGTGACATCCAGCGCCGGATACATGGCACCCGTCAGGCAAAATATGATGATGACGTAGGGAAGAATCCCGCCCAGCACGTTCCCGGTGACCTTCGCCGGCGGCGCGACATTCTGCCGTTGAATTGTGAATGGTTTCAGAACCTCCACTGGAACGCCCCTGTTTTCCAGGCGTTCCTGCACCGTCGCGTCCTGCAGATTACGGAAGAAGGCATTCAGGTTTTCCGCCGCAAAACCCGATTTTATCTCGCCTTGATACTCGTAAATCTCAACCTTGGCCTTGTCCCCGCGGGCGAGCGCGGCGTCGAAATCCGGAGGCAGCTTCACTACGGCGCGAACCGTCTTCTCCACAATCTGATTCGTGAAGTCCTCCGTCGCCGGGACGATCTGGAAGTTCCTTGCCGCGCGCAGTGCCGAAAGCACTTTCGGCGAGTTTTCGCCGCCGATGATCATTACGCGCGGAATCTCCTGCCGTGCCTTCGTCATGGTTTTCATCATCAGCGCGCCGACGCCGAACATCAGCAGCGGCATGACCAGCACGGGCACCACGATCATGGAAATGATCGTGCGCCGGTCGCGCAGTGAATCACGCAATTCCTTGCCATAGACGATGCGGATGGCGCGCCCGTTCATGGCCGGCCCTCCACGACCCGCACAAAAATGTCCTCCAGATCGGTCAGGCCGTATTGCGTCCGCAGTTCCGCCAGCGTGCCATCCACCAGCAGCCGTCCACGGTCAATGATGCCGATGCGGTCGCAAAGCTTCTCGGCCTCGCTCATCACGTGCGTGGAAACAATCACGGTCTTGCCCTGCTGCCGGCAATCACGAATGAACTGAACGATGGTTCGCGCCGTCATCACGTCCAGCCCAACCGTTGGTTCGTCAAAGATCATGACCGGCGGATCGTGAACCAGCGTCCGGGCGATGGACACTTTCTGTTTCATCCCGCTGGAAAGCTTGTCGCAGCGGCGGTCGGCGAACTCGCCCATCTCCAGCGTGGCAAACACTTCGCGCAGGCGGCCCTGGAGCAGATCCTCCCCGACGCCGTGCAACCGCCCGAAATACTCGACCGTTTCCCGCGCCGTAAGCCGTCCATATAACGCCGTGCCAGTGGAGAGAAACCCGATGCTGGCGCGAATTCCTTCCGGCTCGCGGACGGCGTCGTGACCCGCGACACAAATCGTTCCCGAACTGGGTTGGAGCAGAGTGGCCAAGAGCCTTAACGTGGTGGTTTTGCCGGCCCCGTTGGCTCCCAACAACCCGTAAATCCGCCCAGGCTCGCAGCGTAAATTGATGCCATCCACCGCGCGCGTCTCCCCGCGTTTCCGGTCGCGGAACACTTTGGTCAGTTGGTATGTTTCGATCACAAAGATTAGAGCAGCCTCGCCGCGGTTAATCACGGTCTGCGCCCATTGAATGGGGCAATCACTACCAAGGCAAGCATCAGATCGTCACGCAGGATGTTGCCGGTCCGACCGTGTTGCAACCGGCGCACCCCCCGGGCATGGCAAATTGTCTTTGGCGCGGGTGACCCAGAAGACTTCCCGCAGGGACAGATCGGCCAAGGGCGCGGTCGCCAGCCGTGATGGGCAGCAACTGTTGAAGGAAATCTAACTCCCGGACCACTGAGCGGAGGCGCCAGTAAGGCATCAACCAAACCAACGAGCGGCCTCGTCAGTTTGCGACTGGCGGGTCTTGCAACGGAGAGCGACCGCGAGCCCGACCAGGAGGGCCGCCTCGGGGAGAATCGCCCAGGGATCGTGGCGGTAGTTGGGCAAGCGGCTCAGCCAAGTGAAGGGCGGAAGCTCGTTAAAGATGCGCCCGAGGAGGTGGTGCAGATGGGGCTGGCGATAAAAGGGGATCCGAAAGCGGAAGATTTCCTGCGCGTGAATAAAAACCCAGTCCAGGTCCGGGAGCGAAGCAAAAATGATCCCCCACTTGAAGGGCTTCCACCACCAATAGAGGAACAAGACGGTGACCAGCACGAGCGCGGAATGGTAACCGACCCAAATCGGGCTGTGGAAATCCGGGTTGGCGGGGTGGTAGGTCAGGTTGGCAAGTTTGTCGAGCAGCCCGTGAGACAGGAAGGCACAGACGGCGGTGAGGCCCAGGGCCAGACGGCGATGCTGTTTCCAGTGGAAGGCTTTTTGAATGAGAACGCCGGCGAGGAAGTGGGTGGGGAGTTGCACAGGTTCGGGCGGCTGGCCTGGCTTCTAATTCCTAAGTGAGCTTGAGGGCAATGGTGGCGCGCGTGTTGGTGATGAAAAGAGGTTATTGGGTTCCCGCCTTCACGGGCGGGTGGCCTGGCGGCAGCGCTGGCGCGTCGGAAGTTTCCTTCGGTTTCAACTTCTCATCCAGGATTTCCACGCCGGCCTCTTTCTTAAGCTTGGCGATGTAATCCGGGAATTGCTTCTGCAGCGCCTGTTGCGTCAGACCTTCTTTGATGTCGGAAGCCGCCTTGGCAAACTCGATCTTCCGGGCCGGAATCTTCTCGCTCAGTTTGATGATGTGGTAGCCGAACCGCGTGGTGATGATGTCGCTGACCTGATTGGTGTTCAAGGAGAACGCCGCGGCCTCGAACTCCGCGACCATCTGGCCACGCGGGAACTTGTATTCGCCGCCTTTATCTTTCGAGCCCGGGTCTTCGGAATACTCCCTGGCCAGCTTGGCGAAATCTTCGCCGGCGCGGGCGCGTTTCAAGAGGCCTTCCATTTGCTTGCGCTTGGCCGCTTTCTGGTCCTCCGTCAATTCGGCGTTGGTTTTCGGGTCGGTCGTCGTCAGGAGGATATGGCTGGCCCGGACCATCTCGGGCTCTTCGAACCGCCCCGGGTTCTCATCGTAGTACTTCCTGGCGTCCTCGTCGGTGACATTGACCTTGAGTTCGCGCTTGGCCAGCATTTGGGCGGCTCCTTGCTCCGTCATTTCGGCCAGCGCTTCCTCGCGGGTGGTGCCCATGAGTTTCAACTGCCGATTGAGCGCCTCCTCAGAACCGTACTGGGTTTTTGCCTCCGCCAATCGTTTCTCGGCCAAGGCTTTGCCGGCGGCTTTGTCGGCATCGGTGACCCTGGCCTGCAGAAGCTGGCCCTGGATAAGTTGCTCCAGGAGATACTGTTCCAGCGCCCCTGTTTGCTCAGGTGGGACGGGGTGGGCCCGACCTGCAGCCTGCGACTTGAAGCGAATCACCTGTTCGTCCAACTGGCTGCGCTTGACTTCCACGCCTTTGCCTTTGGCCACAAGGTTGTTTCCGAAAAGGCTGGCGGGTTTGGACGCCGGCACGGGCGGCGCGGCGGCGTTGGTTGAGACGGGCTGGTCGGGCGAGGCGCCCCACGCCGGGAGCGACGTTGCCAGGAGAAGCAGGACGAGTGACTTTATCATTCTCTTAATAAACATATACGTTCTTTTGCTAATCTATAGTTTGACCACCTTGACATTGCTGATGTCCGGGTCCCTTTGAATCTCGTCCAACACTTCCGGCGGAGGCACGCTATCCAAATTCAAAACCGTTAAGGCCTGGCCGCCGGCAGTATCGCGGCTCA
>JBEKJO010000211.1:0-8890 GCA_050011195.1 Verrucomicrobiota bacterium
GGTGCTTACTTCCGTCGGCGGATAAGGGTCCAAGCCAGCAGGCCAAAGCCGCCCAGCAGCGAGAGGCTGGTCGGTTCGGGAACTACATAAACATCGAAATTGTCAACCCGGTCAGTGCCGCCAGTGCCGACTGTGCCGCCACTTGCGGAAGTCGTGCTCGTGTCAATCAACTCGAACCAGACGGAGGCCTGGTTATCCACCGCACCAAGCAGGGCGGGTGAAAACGTGTAGGCCGGATTGTAAGTAGCCGAAGTCCAAGGGGTATTGGGGGCGGCATTGGCAAGGACGGTGTAGTTGTTCATAATTGGCGTCCAGGTTGCCCCGCTATTAAGGCTGTACTGAAGGGTGTAAACTCCTGGCCCAGTGCCGCTGCTGGTCTGGTCGAAGAAAAGGCCGACATTAAAGTCCCCGAGCGTGTTTACCTCGAACAGATAATAGTCGCCCACAGCCCAAAGGGTGGAGCTAAAAGAATGAGCCGATCCGTTGCCGGCAGGAGAGCTGTAAGTCGAAGCGCCGGCGTGCAAGGCTGTCGCTGTTCCAGCGCCGATTTCGGGTGAAAAAGGCGTGAAAGCAGTATTAGCGCCGGGGGAGGCGGGGAGAGTAACAGTACCCGGCTGTGAAGTTTCAAAAGTCCAATCGGCAAGGGTCCCCGGTAGAATCGCGGAGGCGGTGGCCAGGGCCGAAGCGAAAACGGCGGCGAAGAGGCAACGAACTAGTATTGGTCTTTTCATAGTGTTCCGAAATTTTCCCTAATTATGGGAAAGGGCGGGAAGAATGCAAGAACTGTTTTTAGAAATTATACCATTTCTCAATGAAAACCGGAACAAACCTCGGTAGGGCGGGCAGTCCTCTGCCCGCCGCTCGTCCCCACGACGTTTGCGGCGCGCACGGAGTGACGCGCCCTACCAATGTGCCGACTTACAATGGGAATTGGTATTATTCACAAGGTTTTCACCGAATGCCAGCCGCCTTTTTTGCGCCCGCCTTATCCAACGGCGGCAAGTGTGATCGGAGGGAGAGGCTCGAAGATCGATTACGAGGACGAAGGAACCAAAGTCACGCCGACTCAAGGGTAGAGGGGTCAAGGCCGGGGCGGCGCCGGGGGCTTGGCTGAAGGGAGGGCGAGCGTCCCCGCCAGCCCAGCTCTCGATACTTCAACTAATAAAAAAGGCGCAGTGGAAGCTGCGCCTTTCGTTTTCTACGTTGGAAATGCTATCTCCGGCGGCGGATGGAGTGCCAAGCCAGCAGGCCAAAGCCGCCCAGCAGCCAAAGGCTCGACGGTTCGGGAACCACAGTAATCGACATCGGAGTGAGTTCGGCAGCAAAGCCTGAGGATTGCGACAAAAACCCAACAACATCGACCGTTCCGGTCGGAATCGCCGTGCCACCCATCGCTCCGTCAACAGAGTAAGACGAAGCCCAGACATAGAGTTCCATGATGTTGCCGCCGCTGTCTTTCATGTAGAGACCCGTGTTGGCGTGAGTGGCGAAGTTGCCCGAAACGGGAGTCGTGGCGCCTGAATTGGCGTACAAACTGACGTTGTCAATCTCCACAAGGTAACCGGCCAGGCTTAGCGGAATCGTCGCCGAGGTGCTGCCGCCCGAGGACGCAACACTAATTGAGGTGTTTATGGGCGAGGGCACCGGATTGCCCGAAGAATTCAAGGTGATGGAGGTCAACGTCTCGATCTCCGGAATCTGGTGGTACGGAGACCAAGTGCCCGAAAGCGTGAGGGCGTCACCCACGGTGGGAACGTAAAGGCTACCGGTGGGCATGCTACCGTAGATGTCAGCCGACCCAGTCCCATCATTAACCAGAAATGAATTCCAAGTGTAATTGTATCCATCAAGGGAGCCGACGGGCGCGGACAGGATGGCGGTGACGACGGGACCCGAGTCAAGCGTAACGCCAGAGGTCGTGGTGGTGCCCAGACTTTCGAGGGCGGCGATGTTGCTGGCCAAGGCGTTGGCGCCAAACCAGAGCGCAGTGGCGGCGAGGGCAGTCGTCAACAAAGCACGGTTCTTCAAAAAGTGGGTGAATCTTAATGTCTTCATAATTTTACAGGTTGTTTATCGAGCACTATTTACTGTAACTGCGCGCTATTATGCATGGCGCAGACGGGAGCGCAAGAAAAAAATGCAAGGATTTGCATTTTGTTGTTCACAGGCGATTGGGGGCAACCAGCCACTTTTTGCTGATGGATTGGCAAAAATGTTGTATGCCAGCCGATGGTGCGGCCAAACAGAGACGGGCGGCAGAGTGTGTGTGGGCGCGCAAGCGGGGTGCAGTTTCAGGGCGGCTACTCATCGCGATACGGCTTTTGGGCCTGATAGAAGTTGACCCGCTGCCGCGCCGTGTCCGCCGTCGCGGTGTCATGGGCCGAAAGCGCGCGGGCGCGGATTTCCTCGGTGATTTTGACGGCGTCATCGGACCGGGCGGCTTCGGCGCAGGCTGCGGCCAGAGTATCCAGCATGGCCATGTTCTGCCGTTTGGTGATTTGGCAGGCCTTTCCGGCCAGGCGGGGTGGTAGGCGAAGAGGGTTCCGGCTGCTAACAGCAGGCTAAGGAACCAATTCTTTGGCCACGCCGGGGGCAGAGAGCCGGCGATTCCGTCGGCGGGCGGAGCCTCGGGGCCGCCCGAAGCGTCGAGCGTCGCAGCCTCCGCAGGCTTCCCAGGATGGCGAAGTCTTGGCCGCTTCATGGTTTCGTCCTTAATCCCCTGTGTGCCCTGTGTCGCGGAGCGGGCAACCAGCGTGGTAGAGCCGAATCCGGGCCAGCAGGGCGGGCACTTGCGCGCTATTGGTTTGAGCGGAGGCCAACGCCAGAGCGCGCTGGGCGGTAGCGGTCGCTTCCGGAAAGCGTCCGGCCTCTGCGTAGGCCGCCGCCAGGGTATCCAGAATAAAGGAGTTGGTGGCGCCGGAGAGATGTTCGGCTCGTTGTGCCAGTTCCACGGCCCGGGGGCCGTTGCGGGCGGAGGCTTCCGGGTACGTCGCGAGCACCCAAGCCAGATTGTTGAGGGTGTAGGCATCGTCGGGCTGGAGGGCCAGGGCGGCCTGATAGTGGTCAATCGCCTCCTGCACGCGCCTCTTTTGAAGGAGGGCTTGGCCGAGTTGGCTATGGGTGGAGGCGTTGTTGGGCTGGAGGGCCAAGGCTTGTTGGAAATGGGAGATCGCTGCATCGACTTGGCCGGCGTGAAGCAGGGCCAGAGCAAAGTTGTTGTGGGCTTCGGGGAAGTTGGGGAGGAGGTCGAGGGCTTTCTGGAGATGGAGGCTCGCCTGGTCGAGCCTTCCAGCCTGAATCAGGGCGACAGCGAGGTCGTTTTGCAACTCGGCAGAGGCGGGAGAGAGCTGTGTCGCTCTTTGGAAATGGGAAAGGGCATCGTTCAACTGGCGCTTTTGGAGGAGCGCGCGGCCAAGGGCGGAGTGAGCCGGGGCATTATCAGGCTGGAATTCCAGGGCCTTGCGGTAACAGGCAATCGCCGCGTCCACCCGGCCGGTTTGGAGGAGAAGGTTGCCGAGGTGGTTGTGGGCATCGGCGGAGCCGGGGTGAAGATCGAGGTCCTTTTGCAGGAGAGCGATCGCTTGGTCGCCCTGGCCGTTTCTGAGGAGCGCAAAGGCCAGGTTGCTAAGCAGAGCGGCATTGCCGGGTTCAAGTTGCCGCGCCTTTCGAAGCTGGGCAATGGCGTCGTTGACTTGCCCCTTTTCGAGCAGCGCGCTGCCAAGATAGACGTAAGCCGGCGCGTTATTGGGTTCAAGTTGCGCCGCCGTTTTGAAACAGGCAATCGCCAGGTCCGTTTGTCCCCGCTGGCGAAGCACGTTGCCGAGGTTGTTGTGGGCCTGGGCGAAGCCAGGCTGAATCTCCAGCGCTTTCTGCAAGTGGGAGATCGCCTCGTCCAAATGCCCGCGGTCACGAAGGATTAGTGCGAGGTTGTTATGGGCGAGGAAAGCATTGGGATTTTTGGCCAGGGTCGTTTGCCAGAGCGTATCGGGGTTGCGATACATGCTGCTCTGTTGCCAGGTCAACACGCCTAACACGGGCAGCAGAACCGCCGCAATTGCCCCCAGAAGCGCCGGTACGCCCAGACGCCCGACCGCGCCCGCCACCAACCCAGCGGCCAGCGCGATCAATCCCAGACTCGAGAGGTACACCCAGTGGTCGCACACGAACGAGTAGCGCATGGAATGAGCGTTTATGAACCCGAGCACCGGAAACAGCGTGCCGGCGAAAAAGAACGCGGCGGTCGCCGGGCCACGTCCAATCCGCCGCCGAAGCAGCCAAAGCGCCAACAGCACGCCGGCGGCTGTGGCCGGGTAGAGCCATTGTACGAAGGAGCCTGGATGGAGTTGCCACCGCGGGTATAAGAAGCAGAGATTGGCCGGCCACAGCAGCTTGCCCGTGTAAAACCATAGCGCCCGGCCTGCAATCAGGCAGCGCTCGGGGAAAGAGAGGGACCATGCCGGGCCTCGAGCGCCGACGGCGTTCTTTTCCAACCATGCCGTGAGCAAACCCAGGCCGAGGGCAACGGCAAAGAACGGCAGGCTCGGGAGCACATCCGCCCGCCACTTGACGCGCCCGCGTTTCCACCAGCCCAGCAATAAGAGGACTGCCGGCAGTGAGCACGCGGTCGCCTTCGACAGCTCGGCCGCCACAAACAGGAGAAGGGCTAACCCATACGCGCCCCAAAGGGCCGGGGGAGACTTCGCGGCCGGAGGAGTCGGGCCTTTGTCGGCCTGCCAAAAACCAGCGAAGCGTCCGTAGGCCAGCAAGGCACCGAGGTACAAGACGAGCGATAGCACGTTCTTGCGTTCGGTGATCCAACCGGCTGACTCGACCATTACCGGGTGAAGCGCGAAGATCGCGCCCGCCAGCCAGGCTCCCGATACCTGGAGCCGCCGCAGCAATCTCCAGAAGAGCAGTGCGGCGACGGCGTGGAGGAGAACGTTCTCCACATGATACGGCGGGGTCCAGAAGCCCCAGAGGCGGTAATCGAGCCAAAAGGTCGTGCCGGTTAGGGGGTAATATTGTTGCAACGCGGCAGGAACGGACCACATCGTCCACAAACCCGCGGAATCACGCAGCAGCCCGGCGATCTTCGTGGTCCACCAGTCGTCGTCCCAAACGAATTCACCCGGCAACGCTGGCAGGTAAGCCAGGAGCGTGGCCGCCACGAGGAATAGCCCAAACCACCAATTCCCATTGAGCAAAAAGCGCAAACATCCCGTAACCCCCAGCGATGCCTGCTTATTCTCGCACTCGGACAGTGGCGGGGAAGGGGTCGCCGGCGCAACGGGAGGCGTATCGGATGGGTGATCGTTCGTGTGATTCACTCAATTCAAGCCTGAATCATACCTCCAGGTGATTCAAGCTTTTAGTCCAGTGGAAGACCTGCGGACAGGGCGGATTCAAGAAACCGTAGCCGCCGACGGCAGTCGGCGCTGATTTCTGTGACTGAGGAAAAGTGCGCCGACTGCCGTCGGCGGCTACGATTTCGTGGATTCTTGAATCCGCCTTGCCTGCGGAGTCCACTACATCTGCTCCAGCGTCTCGATCCCCAGCACGTCCAAGCCCAGTTTCAAGACGCGCGCGGTCAAATCGCAGAGGGCCAGACGGCTGGCGCGTTGTTCGGCGGCGGACTTGAGCACGGGACAGTTCTCGTAGAAACCCGTGAAGCGCCCAGCCAGATCGTAGAGGTAATTGCAGAGGAAATTAGGCCGGTAGTCTTCGGCGACCGCTTCCAGCACCAGTCCAAAATTGAGCAGGTGCCTGGCCAGCGCCAGCTCTTCCGGGGCGGCGAGGCGCAAGGAGGGGGGTGATACGTGATGGGTGATGCGTGATTCGGACAGCGGGACGGGCGGCACACCCTGCTCCACGTTGCCTTTGCGGAAGATGCTGCGGATGCGGGCGTAGGCGTATTGCAGGTACGGGGCCGTGTTGCCATTCAAGGCCAGCAGTTTGTCCCAACTGAAGACATAATCGCTTTGGCGGTTGGGCAGCAGGTCGGCGTATTTGACCGCGCCAATTCCGACGAGGCGCGCGATTTCGCGTCGCTGGGCATCTGACAGGTCCGGGCTTTTCTCTGACACCACTTTGAACGCCCGCGCCTCGGCCTCGTCGAGGAGGCCGGAGAGTTTGATGGTCTCGCCGGAGCGGGTTTTGAAGGGCTTGCCGTCGTCCCCGAGGATTGAGCCGAACCAGACGTGGGCCAGTTTCACTTTGGCGTCCGGGCGCCACCGGCGGAACACGGCGAAGAGTTGCTGGAAATGGAGCTGTTGGCGGGCATCGGTGACATAGACGATCTCGTCGGGGTGCCAGGTCTCCAACCGATACGCGAGGGTGGCGAGGTCGGTGGTGGTGTAGTTGAAGGCGCCGTCGCTCTTTTGGATCAGGGCGGGGTGTTCCTTCAACTGCGGGATGTCTTCGAAGAAGACGGCCACTGCGCCTTCGCTCTGGCGGGCGATGCCTTGGTCGCGCAGCTCCTGGACGAGTGGCTGCAGGCGGGGATGGTAGAAGCTCTCGCCAAGGGTGTGGTCGAATTTCACGCCCAGGCGGTGATAGATCGTGTCGAACTGGGTGCAGGAGAGGGCGATCATTTCGCGCCAGTCGGCGAGCGCCTCGGCGTCACCGGACTGGAGGTGGACCAATTCCTGTCGGGCCCATTGAAGCGCAACGGGGTTGGCTTTGCAGTCGGCGGCGACGAGTTTATAGATGCGCTCCATCTCAGCGATGGGGTCGGCCTCTAAGAGGAGGGGGTTGAGGTCACGGTGCCAGCCGAGGAGCAACATCCCGAACTGTGTGCCCCAATCGCCGAGGTGATTGTCGGTGATGACGCGGTGGCCCAGCAACCGCAGCGTGCGCGCTAGACAATCGCCCAGGATGGTGGAGCGGATATGGCCGACGTGCATCGGCTTGGCCACGTTGGGCGAACTGAAATCAACGACCACAGTTCGCGGTTGCGGGGCCGGCGCGAAGAAGAGGTGTTCCCCGCGCGCGGCGGACGCCAAAGCTTGGGCCAGCGCGGCGGGTTTGAGGCGGAAATTGAGGAAGCCGGCGCCGGCAACCTCGACTTTCTCACAACAATCAGCCACATCGAGTTTGGCGACCACATCAGCCGCCAACTGGCGCGGGTTGAGCTTCCGGGCCTTGGCCAGCGACATGAGGGAGTTGGTCTGGTAATCGCCGAACTTCGGGTCCGGGCACGGGCGGACGAGGACGGCGGCAACGTCGGCGTCCGGCAAGGCGGCGCGCACCGCCTGCTGGAGGCGCTGTTCGATGAGTTTATGAGGCAACACGGCCAAAGAAGTTACAGAAGTTACATGAGTTACAGGCTTACATGGTTGCAAAAGTCGGGGCGGGGTTTCCTATGTAACCAGGCAACCCTGCGAAGATGTAACCAACTATTTTTGCCCCTGACTCCGGACGATTTGCAGCATGGCGTCGGCATCGGGCGCCTGTTCGAGGGCCTGGCGGAATTCGGCTTTGTGGAGGAGCTTGGCGATGTTGGCCAGCGTGTGAAGATGTTTCTGAAACTGGCCCTGCGGCACGAGGAAGAGCATGACCAGGTTGACTGGCTGATTGTCCAGGGCATCGAAGTTAACGCCGTTCTTCGAGCGGCCCAGGGAGCCGACCACTTCGTTAATCAGGTCGGTCGAGGCATGGGGGATGCCGATGCCGAAGCCGATGCCGGTGCTCATGGAAGACTCGCGCTTCTTCACCACAGCCGCAATGGCGTCATGATGTTCGGGGGTGATCTTGCCGGTCGCCACCAGGTTGTTGATCAACTCATCAATCGCTTCCCAGCGGTTGGTCGCCTGCAAGTCAGTGATGATTTGCTCTCGGCTCAGTATGTCGCCTAAATCCATAACTACGGAATCGGTCCGTTTGGGCATTTCGCCTGAAGTGCGCGGCCATTTCAAGCTCGAATTAAGGGCGTCCAGGTCACAACATCCGCCCCAGGCGATGCAAGGTCTCCCCCGTGCATTGCAGCCACCAGCCGAGGGCCGTCAGCACCCCCACCTTCGACATCAGCAGCGGGATGCCCACCAACAATACAGCGACGTTGCCCAAAAAGATAATCACGGCCGAAAAGAGGTACCCCTGGCCGCTGATGTCCGTTTGGCGGTGCTTGAGGATGTGCCAGTTGAGCGTCACGTGGAAGGCGTAAGCCGCCCCGAGCAGCAGGTGAAACCAGACGAGGTAAGGACGCCAGTTCCACAGCCAATGGCCGGCCAGAAACACCAGGACTACCAAGATCGCGTAGAGCGGGAAAAAGTAAGGGGCCAGCGCAATGGCGAAATTGCTCTTAGTCACAACCACATGCCCGCCGGAAACGGAGGCCTTGAACTTCTTGACTTTACCGCCCAGCAGCCAGGCCCAGAGGGCGTGAGTCAGTTCGTGCCCAAAGACATACAACCGCAGCGGCTTCGGCAGCAGCAGGTAGAGAGTCACCCAGCAGGCGGCGCCGGACAGGGACGCCACCCAGATCGTGTCCGCCGCCCCGCTCTCGCGCAGGACCCGCCCCAACGCGGAAACGGCGCCGACGCACACCGGCAATAACAGAAGCGCAATGATGGTCTTGCACCATTTGGGCACGCCCGAAGTCTAACCACAGAGGGACCCGGCGCGGCAAGGCCGCAACCAAACGAGGTGAAGGGGTTAAATGGGTTATGGGCCTATGCAGATGACGCCTGTAACGCCGCCAGATGAGCGAAAAGCAGCCAAAACTGGCGGCCTCATCGGTCGCGCAGGCGTCAAGTGCATAGCCCAAAATGGGTTAAACCTTAGAAATGCGTGGGATTGGTTGTGATTGATTGGGAAAACATTGTGTTTACAAGACTATTCGGCAGTTTTCGTTGGGCGGCACAAAGTTCACTAAAAGTGGGCTTTGTGCCGG
>JBEKJO010000212.1:0-8736 GCA_050011195.1 Verrucomicrobiota bacterium
TCCGGGCACTGCCCCCAAGGAGGGAGAACGCCCCCATGGTCACGGACCGCGAGCCGTCCCCGGCTCGCAGCGCGTTAGAGGGTGCGGGGAGCGTGCCAAAGGTTTGATCGCCGTTTCGCATTGGTGGCCGCTGCGAGCCGGGGACGTCTCGCGGTCCGGGGGCAGTGTCCGGATGCGTCCATTCCCGGCTGAACCGGTTTTTCGGGCTTGGAACCATTAGCGGGACCCGGTAGAATGCCGTCCTTATGACCAAATCTCTTGGGGCCAAGACTCTCATCTATCCGGCGCCGGTGCTGGTGGTGGGCACCTACGACAAAGCCGGCAAACCAAACGTGATGACCGCCTCCTGGGGCGGCATCTGCTGTTCCCAGCCGCCGTGCGTGGCGGTCTCCTTGCGCAAAGCGACCTATTCCCATGCCAATATCCTGGAGCGGGAGGCCTTCACCATCAGCATCCCTTCCGAGAAGTATGTCAAAGAGGCCGACTACTTCGGGCTGGTGTCCGGCCGCAACCTCGACAAGTTTGCGGCGACGAAGCTGACGCCGGTAAAGAGCAAACTCGTGGATGCCCCTTACGTGAAGGAGTTCCCGCTCGTGCTGGAGTGCAAACTGGTGCATGTGGCCGAGCTGGGCCTGCATACGCAGTTCGTGGGCGAGGTGATTGACGCCAAGGCCGACGAGAGCATCATCGGCGAAGGCGGGGCGATTGACATCAAGAAGCTCAAGCCGCTGGTCTTCACGCCGGACACGCAGGATTACTACGGCATCGGCAGCTACAAAGGAAAGGTGTTCTCGGCCGGCAAAGGCATTTGATTGCAAGCGCAACCGCCCGCGCCAACTGAGAGTCTGTCCGGCCTGATCGAGCGCGTCACCTTCTTCAACGAGGAGAACGGCTTTGCGGTGCTCAAGGTCAAGGCCAAGGGCCATCGCGACGAGGTCACGGTGGTCGGGTCGTTGCCCGCCGTCAATCCCGGCGAATGGGTGACCGCCGAGGGCCGGTGGGTGCGCGACCGGGATTTCGGCCTCCAGTTCCGCGCCGATTTGCTCAACAGCGCCGCCCCAACCACCCACGAGGGCATCCAGAAGTACTTGGGCGGCGGCCTGGTCAAAGGCATCGGGCCGATTTACGCCCGGAAACTGGTGCACAAGTTCGGGGAGAAGATCTTCGACATCATCGACAACTACTCCGTCCGCCTGGAGGAAGTGGAGGGCATCGGCCCCCAGCGGCGGCGCCGGATCAAAGAGGCCTGGGCCGAGCAGAAGGTCATCCGCGACATCATGGTGTTCCTCCATTCCCAGGGAGTCAGCACCAGCCGGGCCGTTCGCATCTATAAAACCTACGGGGAGAAAGCCGTCGAGCGGGTTCGGGCCGACCCCTACACGCTGGCCAGAGACATCCACGGGATCGGGTTCGCCTCGGCAGACCGGATCGCCCAAAGACTCGGCATCCCGCACGACTCCATCCTGCGCGCCCGTGCAGCCCTTGACCATCTGCTGCTGGAGGCAACCCATGACGGGCACTGCGCCTTGCCCCTGGACCTGCTGAAGGAGGAAGCGGGCAAACTGCTTGGAGTCGAGGAGAAGATCGTCGCGGCGGCCCTGGAGCGAGCGCTGGCCCGCCGGGAGCTGGTTCGGGAAAGCATCGGCGGCCAGGAACTGGTTTTCCTGCCCTCCGTGGAGCGGGCCGAGGAGAACATCGCCCGGCGCATCAGACAACTGTGCGCCTCGCCCGCCGGCTACCCGCCGATTGAGTTGGAGAAGGCCGTGGCCTGGTGCCAACAGAAGACCGGGCAGGAGCTGGCGCCCAGTCAACGGGAGGCGTTGAAGCAGGCCCTGACCCGCCGCGCGCTGATTATTACCGGCGGCCCGGGCGTCGGCAAAACGACCCTGGTCAACGCCATCCTGCTCATCCTGCGCGCCAAGAAGGTGCGCTGCCGATTGTGCGCCCCGACCGGGCGGGCGGCCAAGCGGCTTTCCGAGGCGACCGGCCTGGAAGCCAAAACGATTCATCGCTTGCTCGAAGTCCAGCCCGCCACGGGCGCGTTCACACGCAACGAGAGCCGGCCTTTGGATTGTGATCTTCTGGTGGTGGATGAAACCTCGATGGTGGACGTGCCGCTGATGAGCCATCTGCTGCGGGCGCTGCCCGCGCAGGGCAGCCTCCTGCTGGTGGGCGACGTGGATCAATTGCCATCGGTAGGTCCGGGCCTGGTCTTGCGCGACCTGATCGAGAGCGGGGTCGTGCCGGTGGTGCGCCTGACGGAGGTGTTTCGGCAGGCTGCCAATAGCCGGATCATCACCAATGCGCACCGGATCAACCAGGGGCTGTTGCCCGAACTGCCGGCCAAGGACGCCGAGCGGGATTTCTATTTTGTGGAACGGGAGGAGCCGGCGCGGGTCGCCGATACTCTGGTCGATCTGGTGAAGCGCCGCATTCCAAACAAGTTCAAGCTCGACCCCATCCGCGACATCCAGGTGCTCGGCCCGATGAATCGCGGTTCGCTGGGCATCCGCGAACTGAACGCGCGCCTGCAGGCCGAACTGAATCCCGCCCGGCCGGACGAGCCGTTCGTGGAGAAGTTCGGCTGGCAGTTCCGCGTCCGTGACAAGGTGATCCAGACCGAGAACGACTATGACAAAGAGGTCTTCAACGGCGACATCGGGCAGATTGTGAAGATTGACCCGCATGAGCAAGAGGTCACGGTGAATTTCGCTCCGCGCGAGGTCGTATATGATTTTGGGGAGCTGGACGAGATTGCGCTGGCCTACGCGATCACCATCCACAAGTCACAGGGATCGGAATTTCCGGCGGTGGTCATCCCGCTGGCGATGCAGCATTACCTGCTGCTGCAGCGGAATCTGGTCTATACGGGCGTTACGCGCGGCAAACGGTTGGTGGTGCTGGTCGGCCAGCCGAAGGCTCTGGCGCTGGCGGTGCGGAATAACCGGACCGAGCAGCGGTTTTCCGGTCTGCTGGCGAGGTTGAAAGCGGCGGAGTGAAACGTGATGCGTGATGCGTGATGCGTGAAACGTGAGGCGTGAAGGGCAAAAGGCCGGTTTGAGACGGCGGCTGATTTACACTGGATTTATTCAGCAATATATGACAAGACTCGGGTATGGCAGAAAAGAGTTTGCATGAACTTCCGCGCGACCTGCGCATGCTCTTCACCAAAGGCAATGATGCCTTGCAGCGGGAGAACTTCGATTACGCCATGGATCTCTACAACCAGATCCTGGCCAAGGTGCCCGGTCTGTACGAATGCCGCAAGATGTTGCGGACCGCCCAGATGCGAAAAGCCGGCAGCCGCAGCGGCTTTTTCAAGAAGATGTTGAGCAGCGCCGGTTCGCAACCGCTGGTCGCCAAAGGCCACATGGCCCTGAGCAAAGACCCGGCTGAGGCGCTGAGGATCGCCGAGCAAATCCTGAATGGCGATCCGTACAGCTCGGGGGCGCACAAACTGGTGGTGGAAGCCGCGACGGCCCTGGAGCTGCCGAAAACGGCGGTGATGTCGCTGGAGATTCTGGCCGCCAATTCGCCCAAGGACCGGGACGTAGCCATCAAGTATGCCAACGCGCTGGCGGACTCCGGCCAGGTGGGGAAGGCGGAGAAAATCCTGGCGGACCTCTCTCGCTCTTTCCCGACCGACAATGAGTTGACGGCGGCGTTGAAAGACCTTTCCGCCCGCAAAACGCTGGACGAGGGCGGTTACCAGGCCCTGGCGGACGGCAGCGGCTCCTATCGCGACATCCTGAAGGACAAAGACGAAGCGGTTTCGCTGGAGCAGCAGAATCGGCAGGTCAAGACGGAAGACGTCGCCGAAAGGCTGATCAACGAATATGAGACGCGGCTGAAGACCGAACCCAAGAACCTGAAGCTGCTGCGTCAACTGGCGGAGTTATACACGCAGAAAAAGCAGTTCGACCGGGCGCTGAGCTATTACGAGCAGATCAAGTCATCGGGGGCCGGCGGGGACGCGTCACTGGACCGGAGCATCGCGGACACGACGGTTCGGAAGTATGACGACCAGATTGCACAGCTTGATCCGAGCGCGCCGGACTACGCGGACAAATCAGCCAGGCTTCAGGCCGAAAAGCAGGCCTACCAACTGGCCGAATGCCAGAAGCGCGCCGAGCGGTTCCCGACGGACCTGCAAATCCGGTTCGAGCTGGGGCAGCTCTATTTTCAGACGGGCAACATCCCCGAGGCCATGAAGGAATTTCAAAAGGCCGCGGGCAATCCTCACCGGCGCATCCAGGCACTGAGCTATCTCGGCCAGTGCTTTGCCCGGCGCGGCATCAACGATCTGGCCGCCACCACGCTCCAGGACGCCATCAAGGAGAAGGCGGTTTTCGACGACGAAAAGAAGGAGCTGGTTTACCTGCTGGGTTGCGTGTACGACAAGATGGCCAAACGGGAGGAAGCCATTGCCCAATTCAAACTGATCTACGCCGTTGATGTCGGCTACAAAGATGTCGCCGCGAAGATGGATGCTTATTACGGCGGGCAATCCTCATAGCATCCGAAGTTGCGAAGAATGAGGTGCGAGCCGGTTTGACGAAGGTGGACGAAGCCGAGACGTTTCAAGGCGCGAACGGCTTGAACGCCATTGACGTCACGGGGGATTTTCACGCGACGGCAAGAATCGGGTCTTTGGAAAAATGCAGCCGGATGCGCTTGGGCCGTTGTTTCGGCTCGAAGTAACCGCCGACGGCATCGGCGATCATCGCGTCCAGTTCCGCGAACGAATCTCCCTGGGTCGTGATGCCGCCGCCGCGCGGAGCGTCCCAGCGCGCGACGTAGCCGCCGGTTTCCGCACAAGGCTCGACCTGGAAAATGATTTCAGCAAGCGTGCTCATACCGGGAAATTAAGCGCGAGGCGGATTGGCGTCAATGAGGCAATAAAGGCACTGGGGCGTGATGCGTGAAACGTGATGCGTGGGGCGTGGTGCGTGGTCCGCATGGTGCGACCGGACGGGGCAAACACGAGATTGGGAACGTGGGCAAGGTGGTGTAGAGCAACGTATAGCGGCTCTCGTTTTGTTGGCAAAAGCTACACTTCTACTGGCGGGGGAATGGAGCACGGTTTGTGTTCCGTGGCCCCGGGACTACGCCCTGGCCTCATGGCGAGCAGAGGCGGTAGAAGCGGGCGGGGTAATTCGTCCACTGGGGATCGCTGAAATAGGAGGAGCCACTGGTGAGGGTGTTGGTTGCCACCGGAGACCAGACAGGATTGGCCGGATTCGCGCAGGCTTCGACCACGACGGGGACGTTTGTTGCCCAAGAGATGATGAAACCGAATCCGTTGGTTTGCACACCAAAGTTAGGGCCGTTGTTAAGGATGAGCGGGTTCGGGAGCAACCATAACGCTGTCGGACAACCGCCAAACTGGGAGTTCCAGCCCAAGGTCCCCGGCAAATAATAGACGGTCGCAATATTGTCATCGAAGATCACAGTCCAATCATCGGCAGGGGCGTTGCCCTGGAAATAGGCTCCCGTGAGGTTGCTGCACCAAGAGAACGCATTCTGCCCGATGTTGGTGACGCCGTTGCCGATGATGACGTTTGTCAGGCTGGCGCAGCCAGTGAATGCCCAGTCCCCGATGCTCGTGACGTTGTCAGGGATTGTGACGCTAGTCAGGCTGGTGCAGTCACCGAAAGCCTGGTAGCCGATGCTGGTGACGCTGTTGCCAATGGTAACGGTGGTTAGGTTGGTGCAGTTGGAGAACGCATAGTCCCCGATGCTGGTGACGCTGCTGGAAATCGTGACGCTGGCCAGGCTGGTGCAGTCATAGAACGCAAAGTCCCCGATGCTGGTGACGCTGTTGGGAATCATGTAGGTTGCTACGGCTTTGCCCGCCGGGCATTGGATGAGCGTGGTCTGGTTTTTGTCGAATAAAACCCCGTTTACCCCGCTATAAACGGGGTTGAGCGCATCCACCGTTATCGCGGTCAGACTGGTGCACAAAAAGAAAGCCCACTCCCCGATGCTCGTGACGCTGCTGGGGATCGTGAGGGTGGCCAGGCCGCTGGCAGCGAACGCATAGTCCCCGAGGTTGGTGACGCTGTTGGGAATCGCGAGGTTGGTGAGGCTGCTGCACCAACAGAACGCCTCGTAGCCGATGCTCGTGACACTGCTGGGAATCGTGACGCTGGTGAGGTTGGTGCATTTAATGAACGCCAAGTCCCTGATGCTGATGACGCTGCTGGGGATGGTGAGCTCGGTGAGGCTGCCGCACTCAGCGAACGCATTGGTCCCGATGCTGGTAACGTTCGTGCCTATCGTAACGCTCATCAGGCTTTGGCAAAGACAGAACCCATAGTCCCCCAGGCTCGTGACGCTGTCGGGAATCGCGAGGTTGGTGAGGCTGCTGCACAAAAAGAACGCTCCGTCCCCGATGTTGGTGACGCTGCTGGGAATCGTGATGGTGGTTAAGCTGGTGCAGCCATAAAACGCATTGGTCCCGATGCCGGTGACGCTGCTGGGGATCGTCACGCTGGTCAGGCTGCTGCACAAAAAGAACGCCCCGTCCCCGATGTTGGTGACGCTGCTGGGGATCATGTAGCTTCCGGCTATGCCCCCCGGGTATTCGACGAGCGTGATCTGGGTCTGGTTGAACAAGACTCCATCCAGATCGCTATAGACGGAATTGCGCGTTTCTACTGTGATTGCCGTCAGGTTGGAGCAACCTACGAACGCAAAGTCCCCGATGTTGGTCACGCTATTGGGGATCGTCACGGTGGTCAGGCTGCTGCACAAAAAGAACGCCCCCTCCCCTATGCTGGTGACGCTGTCGGGGATCGTGACGCTGGTCAGATTGGTGCAGTTATAGAAGGCATCGTCCCCGATGCTGGTGACTGTCAGGCCATTGGTTGTGTCTGGGATAGTGACCGCACCGCCGGGGCCGGTGTATCCAGTGATGGTGATTGCGCCGTTATTGGTCGTGAAAGTGAATTGGGCCTGCGCCGTGGCGGACAGCGTCAACAGCAGCAGCAGGGGCAGCAACTTCGCGGCGCAGGCAGTTCTGACGGCAGGAAATCGTCTTTTGGTTGCTCCGCCGGGGAGGGAGAATTGGTTGGTGGTCGCGCTCATGTTTCACTACTTTTGCCCATGCTACCGAGGCACGGGGCAGGGGTCAAGCTCAAAGATTCGTTTTTGGGGCGGGCGGGGATGGGGGTGTTTTGGCGCGGAGGGCAGTTCTTTTGCGCGGGCAATGGACACGGCAAAGGCGCAACCGAAAAAGTTAAATGGGAGGAATGGGGTAAATGAGGGGAGCGGCGGAAGGACGGACACGGACCAACACGGACGGACACAGATGGGCACGGCCCCGCGCGGGCGGACAGGGACCGACACGGATGGACACGGGTTGAAGGTGGGCGGTTGGTGTTGGGGGGGGGCGGAAGGGACTGAATGGACTGAGTGGACTAAGTGGACTAAATGGACGCAGATGACGCGCCATTGTGATGCGGTTCTTGAGGCGGCAAACCCGTTTGGTCCAACCACGTGCAAGCCAGCGGTGCCATTGCCCCGAGTGGCTCGCCGCTTGATTTACGGCCCTTGAGGAGGAGATTAAGATTACGATTAAGATTAGGAACCGAACGCGATGGGGGAAGGGGGATGCGTGATGCGTGCTTGGGCGATGGAAGCAGCGGACTTGGGCGGCAGTCAGCGGTCGCGGCGCAGGAGGAATTCGGCCAGGGCTTCCAGCGCGATGGCTTTTCCTCTAAACCCCTTGAGCGAATCAAAGGCGCGTTGCGTCAGTTGCCCGGCGATCTGGCGGGAGCGTTCCAGCCCCACGATCGAGGGGTAAGTGGCCTTTTGCGCCTTGGTGTCCTTGCCGGCGGTTTTGCCGAGCTGCTCGCTGGTTTGGGTCACATCGAGGATGTCGTCAATCACTTGGAAAGCCAGTCCCACGTTGTAACCGAAGTCGGTCAGGGCCTTGAGTTGGGCGGGCGCGCAGTTGGCGCTCATGCCGCCGAGGCGGACGGAGCAACAGAGAAGGGCCGAGGTCTTGCGCTCGTGAATGTAGCGGAGGTGTTGGGCGGAGATGTGGTTTCCTTCGCCTTCCAGATCGGCGACCTGTCCGGCAATCAACTGTAGAGAGCCGGCGGCGCGGGCCAATTCCGAAATGACGGCCTGGTGCGAATAACGGGGCCAGCCCTGGCAGCGAGCGGCGATTTCAAAGGCCTGGGTCAAGAGGGCGTCGCCGGCGAGAACTGCAATGCCTTCGCCGAAGACTTTGTGGTTGGTGAGTTTACCGCGCCGGTAATCATCGTCGTCCATAGCCGGGAGGTCGTCGTGGACGAGCGAATAGGTGTGGATGCACTCAACGGCGCAGGCGAGCGGGAGGGCCTGGGCTTCGTCGCCGCCGCAGGCGGCGGCGGCGGCCAGGCACAAAGCGGGGCGGATGCGTTTGCCGCCGGCAAAGAGCGAGTAACGCATGGCGCGGTGGAGGGTGGCGGGTTTGGCCGTCGCCGCGGGCAGGAACCGGTCCAGCGCCCGATTTACGGCGGCGGTGCGGGTGGCCAGAAAGTCCGGCAGGGAAAACGGGCTTGGCCGGCGTGAATCCAAACTCTTGCTGGTGGCGGACATGCGGGCTTGTTGTAGAAAAAGGCAATGGGGGGCGCAAGCGGATTCCGGCGCCAGCGCATCACGACCGTGGTCACGTCCTCCCCGTCTTTGCGAGGCGGGGCCATTTCACCTGACTTGGGGATTACTGCTTCTCCAAAACCGCCCGCA
>JBEKJO010000213.1:0-8641 GCA_050011195.1 Verrucomicrobiota bacterium
TTTAACAGCACTTGCGGTACCACTTGGATTCCAACGGAGTCCGCTTGAAACGTGAAGCCGAAGCACACCAACCTCTCGCATTAAACGGATTGAATGTTGGATTTGCGTGCCCCAATATACGAACGGCTTGTTAATTGAAGAATTGTTAGCCTTCTCCCGCGCCTTGACGATCCAAATACCAGATCCGATTACCGTGAAAGATCCGGCGGAAGCGCTCGGACAAAGACCTTTCCAAGTGGTCGGTGACCTGATGGAGCTTGGCCGGATCGGGTTCGAAGATGATCCGGTGGAATCTGAGACCACTTCCAAGGTCGCAAAGAAATATGGCTGTGAAACAAAAAGGCAAGGCTAAGCCGACTGCTTCAGGCAACGGCGGGATTATGGGTGATGGACCGGGGGATTCCGACCGAGGCAGTCCTGGCCGAGATGCGGCAGAGCCAACCGCCGATTTATTACCTGGTGGGCACGCCCAAGGGACGTTTGAGCCAGTATGAGCAGCGGTTGCTGGAGCAGCCGTGGCAGGGGGTGCGGGAAGGCGTGCGGGTCAAGCTGCTGCCGCAAGCGGGCCAACGGTATGTGCTGGCCCAGAGCACCGACCGGGTGAACAAGGAACGGGCGATCCACCGTCGCCAGCTCAAAAGACTGTGGCAGCGGCTCCAGGACCTGCGGTCCAGGAAGCTCAAACCGGATGCGCTGTTGTTAAAGCTGGGCTCGGCCCAACACCAATGGCCGGCGGCCTGGCGGCTGGTGTCGGTGCGGGTGCCCAAGGCGCGACAACCGGTCAACCGGCAGACCTTTAGCTTTGCGTTGCGCAGGGACAAGCTGCGGGAGGTGCGCCGACGGGAAGGGCGGTATTTATTACGGAGCAACCTCCGCCCGGAGGATCCGGCGCGGCTGTGGCAGTTCTATGTGCAACTGACGCAAGTGGAGGCCGCGTTCAAGGATCTCAAAGACGATCTGCGGCTGCGCCCCATTTTCCACCGGTTGGAGCGACGAATCGAGGCGCACATTTTTGTGGCCTTTCTGGCGTATTGCCTGCACGTGAGTTTGCGAGCGCAGTTGCGGACGCATGCGCCGGGGCTGACGCCGCGCTCGGTGCTGGAGAAGTTTGCGGCCATGCAGAGGGTCAACGTGCATTTCCCGACCACCGACGGACGGGAACTGGTGTTCCGGCGATACACCCAGCCGGAGAAGGATCAGCAGATGCTCCTGGCGCAATTGGGTTGGCAATTGCCGCCGCAGTCCCCGCCGCAAATCACCGCCAAAGGTGAGCTGATGGAAGACTGATTTTGGTGCAGACCTCTAAGGGCCGAGGTGCCTTTTATCAACCACTTCTGCACCCTCCAGTTGCGAAAGTTCGGCTAAAATGATCCTCCACGCGGCTGAAGGTCTGTCCAATGACAGAATTGCTCAACGCTTGGATACCCGCCGCGAGGTCGTCAGCCTCTGGCGCAAACGCTTCTTTGAGGAACGCCTGGCGGGCCTGGAAGAACGGGCTCGACCGGGTCGCCCCCGGTCCTTTCCCCCCGGAACGCCGACATCTCCTCCGGCGGCACGCTGGTTTATGAGCTCGGCTCGACCGCGAGCACCCATTGGGGGGCCAAATCTGCCGATGCGCCGCCGTCTGATACGGAAGGGAGGGACCAGACCACTTCATCCCAATAGAAATCAGAAGGTCGAGGCGAACAGTTGGAGCGGAAAGAGAATGGGTCCCCTTCCCCCCGCGCCCCCTTTCCCCTTTTAGTCTCTTTTAACTTGAGTCAATTCGAATTCGGAGCGAAGACCTGATTTTTCTTGCCAATCTCACCGGAAGGGATACAACAGCATTCAAGAGAAAGAGCAATTAGAACTTTCTCTAACAATTGCAATTATGAGCAATACTGCGTGGCTTCCTGAAAACTCGCAAGGAGAACTATGCACACGCAGCTTTCTCCTTCGTGGCCTCCCGCAAGCCCGGCCAGCAAGCAATTCAGAGACATGGATGAAATCCAAAACCATTGACCAATGACGACAAACCAATAAACCAAAAAACCAAAGCAAACTAAACCTATGAAATTACAAAAGAACATTATTCTGGGAGCGCGCGGGACGGTCGCGGCCCTGAGTCTGGCGCTGGGCGTTGCGGCAGCCACGGCACAGCCCTATCCGACCGCGGTGCTGGCGGACAACCCCATCGCCTACTGGCGCCTGCAAGAGACCAGCGGAACCATCGCTCAGGATAGTAGTATCACCGGCACCAATAGTGGCGTGTACACGAACGTGTTGCTCGGCCAGCCGGGCTACATCAACGTCGCCAACCCGGCGGAGTTGGCCGTCGCGTTCGGCAGCCCGGCCGGGTACAGCGCCGACAGTTATGCGGGCGGCATCCCGCTGGACGTTGCCTCGGCCGTCAACACCAGCTTCTCAGTGGAGGCCTGGGTCAACGGTGGCGCGCAGGCGGGTGGCGCGGGCATCGTGGGCAAAGGCTCGGGCGGCGCCGAGGAGTTTTTCCTCGACTGCGGCGCCTCGGGCAATGCGTTTCGGTTTTACATTCGCAATACGGCCGGCACGGCCTATAACGCCAACGGCACGGTCGTGCCGAATGGCAATTGGCACCATCTGGTCGGGGTGTGCGATGAGGTCAATGGCTACATTTACCTTTATGTGGACGGCCAATCCAACGCGGTGGCTTCGGCCTCGGGCGGCATCCGCACCACGACGAACCCCTACCTGACTATCGGTTCCCGCCAGAGCAGCAGTACAACCAACTACAATTACCAGTTCAACGGCAGCATCAGCGAGGTCGCAATGTACAGCTATGCCTTGAGCGCGCCCCAGGTGCTCACCCACTATTTTGCGGCCGGCATTGCGCCCACCATCACGTTGCAGCCGACCAACGTTGTGTATGCCGACGAAGGGTCCACCCTCACCCTCGTTGCCGCCGCCACCGGAACCCCGCCGCTGGCCTATCAATGGACCGCCAACGGCAACCCGTTGGCTGGCCAAACCAACGCCACGCTGCTCCTGACCAACGTCCCCTACAGCCTGAACGGCTACCCCCTCGTCCTCATCGTTACCAACCTCTACGGCTCGGCATATACTGCGGGCACCTACCTCGAGGTGAACTCGGGCGCGCCACAGATTGTCACCGACGTTCAGCCCCTCCAGCTCGCCCTCTACCAGGGCCTGTCGGTCACCTATTCGGTCGGGGTCAGCGGCACCGAGCCCTTCTATTACCAATGGCTCCAGAACGGGACGAATGTCCTCGGGGCGACCGCTTCCAGCTACACGCTCAACACCCTGCTCGGGACGAACACCTACAGCGTTATCGTCAGCAACAATTACGGCGGCGGCAGCATAACCCAAAGCAGCACCGCCACCAACGTGGGTGTGGCGAAGCCCACCCAGTCCTACCCGGCCACGGTGTTGGCGAGCCAACCCATCGCCTACTGGCGTTTGGACGAAGCCACCAACGCGCTCACGGCCAACGATTACGCCGGCGGCCACGACGGCACTTACAACAACGTCGCGCTTGGCCTGCCGGGCTACAGCTCGTTTGATCCCGATACCGCCGCCGGCTTTGGCTCTTTGTCCCCCACCGACAGTTATATGGAGGAGACGGACAATGCGGCCGCCGGCATCCCCCTGATTAACTTTTCCCAACCGGTAGGCTCCAACGCGGCGTTTTCCGTAGAAGCCTGGATAAATGCTCCGGCCGGCGTCGCCCAAAACACCGGCGGTTCCGCTATTGTATGCCAGGGAGCCTCCGGCGCCGAGGTGTTCAACATGGACGCCAGCGGCCCCAATAAGGAGTTCCGCTTTTACGTCCGCAAAGCCGGCAGCGGGGGCACCAGTACCATTTACAGTTCCGCTGCCGTCGTGCCGGACGGCCATTGGCATCATCTGGTGGGGGTGTGCGATGAGCCTGACGGTTACATGTTCTTTTATGTGGACGGCGTCATCATGGGCACCATCGGGTCCATGGGGGGCACAGGGCTCTACGGCTTAAATACTATCCCCGTCACCGTGGGAGCGCAGTACGCGGCGGGTGACTTCACCTACCAGTTCGTCGGGACCATTGACGAGGTGGCCCTCTATAACTATGCCCTCAGTCTCGCCGAGGTTCAGACCCACTTTAACGCCGCCCCCATTGCGCCCTATTTCACGGCGGTGCCTGTTGCCACTACTAACGCCTACGTCGGAGAGACCGTGACGCTGTCCGCGTCCGCCGTCGGTTCGGCGCCGCTGACCAACCAGTGGTATGCCAATTCGAGCAGCATGGCCGGGCAAACCAATTTCACGCTGGTCCTGACCAACGTGCAAGCCGGCACCAATACCTACACGCTCAAGGTGTCGAATGCCTACGGCTCGGTCACCAACTTGCCCGGCACTGTGGTCCAGATCCCGGCCGGGTCAGGCCCGCCCCAACTCGTTGCGGACGTGAAGCCTCTCTCCACTACGCTCTATTCGGGCGTGCCGCTCACCTACTCGGTGGCCGCCTCCGGCAGCGCGACCCTCTATTACCAATGGTACTTCGACTCCGGGGCCATTTCCGGCGCGACCAGTTCCAGCCTCGGCTTTTCCAGCCTGAACGCCACCAACGCCGGCACCTACTACTGCCACATCACCAATTCGCTTGGCAGCACGAACAGCAGCCCCGCCACTTTGGCGGTGGTTGCCGCACCGACCAATCCCTATCCCCTCAAGGTGATCAGCGACCATCCCGTCGCCTACTACCGCCTGGATGAAACGACCGGCCCCGTCGGCTACGACTACGTCGGCGGCAATAATGGCTATTACAGCAACGGCGTCATTTACGGCGTTTCCGGCTGCTTCGGCAACCTCTATGACAGTGACACCGCCGCCTTTTTCGGCAACCAGAGCAATAAAAACGTTTTTCTCGGCGCCAGCATCACCAACGTTGACTTCTCCGTGCCCAACGGCCAGAACGGCGCCTTCTCCGTCGAAGCGTGGGCCAAAGGTGCGCCGGGGCCCACGAACCAGTCTAGCGGTGCCGGCATCGTCGCCAAGGGCGTCGGCAATGGCGACGAACAGTTCGCCCTGGACGCCCACCAGGGGTTCCGTTTCTACGTCCGAAATGCGGCCTCCGCCGCTAGCGTTGCCCCCGCGCAAGCTTCAAGCTTTGTCGGCGGCAGCCTCGTGTCGGGTAATTGGCAAATGGACAACAAATGGCACTATCTCGTGGGCGTATGCGACCAGGTCCACAGCAATATTCTCCTCTACGTTGACGGCAGCCTCATTGGCCCCAACGTTATCGTCAACGGGGTAGTCCCGTCATTGGTTTACGCGCAGGATTTGGGTTATACCACCACTACCGGCACCAACGGCGTCATTTACGGGCAGACTGGCATCCACAAGCCAACTAACGTCTCCTGGAACGCCAACTCCGTCAGCATCGGCGCCCGCAATTCAGGCTCGGGCACCGCCGGTTACACTCTCAATTTTATTGGTGCCGTGGACGAAGTGGCTCTCTATAACTACGCCCTGACTCCGTTGCAAGTCTCCAACCACTACGCGGTCGCCATAAATTCGCCGCTAAGCATGTCCGTCCAGCTTACCAACGGCCATCCGAGCCTGGCTTGGCCTGGAACCTATGCGACGGCCACGCTCCAGTCGGCCACCAATCTCACCGGCCCCTGGGGAACCGTTACCAACGCTGCCTCGCCCTACTCGGTCACCAACCCCGCCACGCAACAGTTCTATCGGATCAAACTCTACTGAGCAGCGGAGCCAGCGCTCTCCGGTTCAAGTTCCCCGGCAGATGCTTGGCGCCGGGGAACCCTTTGATTGTTGAGCCATGGCCCGACCCCTCGTCGGGCCTTTTTTCTCTCCCGCCGGGCACCTCGGCTCCGCCGATCCAGTCCCCGGCCTCGAGTGGCCCGGCCCGGTCGTTTCCTCAGTCGCTTCTTGCGCGGCAGCGGCGCCCCGCCGTAGATTGCCGCCATGCCGCACGCGGAATTTGTTCATCTGCACTTGCACACCGAGTATTCCTTGCTCGATGGGGCTTGCCGGCTGGACCGGTTGATGGACAAAGCCCACGAACTGAAGTTTCCGGCGCTGGCGATCACCGATCACGGCGTGCTTTACGGGGCGATTGATTTTTTCGTGGCGGCGGGCGAGCGAAGCATCAAACCGATCATCGGCTGCGAGGTTTATGTCGCGCCCGGCAGCCGTTTTGAGAAGAAGACCTGCACGGGCGGACGGGACGTTTATCATCACCTCGTCCTGCTGGCCAAAGACGAAGCGGGCTACAAGAACCTGATCAAACTCTCCACCCTGGCGCACCTGGAGGGGTATTACTACAAGCCGCGGATCGACAAAGAACTTCTGGCGGCGCACAAGGACGGGCTGCTCGCGCTCTCCGGCTGCCTGGCCAGCGAAATTCCGGAGTGGATTCAGAAGGACCAATTGCCCAGGGCGCGCGAGGCGATTGACTGGTTCAAACAGACCCTCGGCGCGGAGAACTTCTGCCTGGAACTGCAGAACCATGGCCTGCCGGAACAGGCCAAGGTCAATCGCCATCTCATTGCCTGGGCGAAGGAATTCGGCCTGAAACTCGTCGCGACGAACGACGTGCATTACCTCGAGAAAAGCCACTCGCACGCGCACGACTGCCTGATCTGCATCGGCACGCAGACGCAATTGACGGACACCAAGCGGCTAAAGTATGCCGAGCAGCAGCTCTATCTGCGTTCAGCCGAGGAGATGCTGGCGCGCTTTGCCGAAGTCCCGGAGGCGGTGCGGAACACGCTGGAGGTGGCCGACCAGTGCAATCTGGAAATCGAGTTCGACAAGTTGCATTACCCCGTCTTCCATCCGCCCGAGCACTTCACGCGCGAGGGCTACTTGCGGCATTTGCTGGCCGAGGGTTTGCGCAAACGCTACGGCCTCCACGCGCGGGCCGAAGGCCATGAGTTCATCGTCGAGCGCGTCGAAGATCCGCGGCGGCTGCCGACGTATCAGGAAGTCCAAAGTCCAGACGGTCAGCCCCCCATCACCAGTCACCAGTCACCAGTTACGGACCACGGACCACGCGACACGCAACACGCAACAGGCGCCCTCTCCGATCCCGCGGTCGCCGCCGCCGTCAAAGCGGTCATTGACCGCCTCCAACTCGAACTCACGGTCATTGAGAAGACGGGGTTCCTGAGCTACTTCCTGATCGTCGGGGACTTCATCCGTTACGGCCATGAGCGGGGCATTGCGTGCAGCGCGCGCGGGTCGGCGGCTGGTTCGATTGTCACCTACCTGCTCGAAATCTCCAACGTCTGCCCCATTCGTTACGGACTGCTGTTCGAGCGCTTCCTCAACCCCGAACGAGTCAATCCGCCGGACATTGACATCGACTTCGCCGACGACCGGCGGGCTGACGTCATCGAATACGTGCGGCAGAAGTATGGGCGGGAGGCCGTGGCGCAAATCATCACCTTCGGCACGATGGGCGCCAAATCGGTCGTGCGCGACGTGGGCCGGGTCATGGGTCTGACCTATGGCGAGTGCGACCGGCTGGCGAAGATGATCCCGTTTGATCTGAAGATGACGCTCGAAAAGGCGCTCAAGCAATCGCCAGAACTCAAGCAGGCCTACGAGAACGAAGAGGTCACGCGCGAGTTGATCGACACGGCTTTCATTCTGGAAGACCTCACGCGCAACGCCTCGGTGCACGCGGCTGGCGTGGTGATCGGGGACCAGCCCCTGGCAAACCTGCTGCCGCTCAAGCAGGACGAAGACGGCGCCATTGTTACCCAGTATGCGATGGGGCCGGTCGGCGCCCTGGGCCTGCTGAAGATGGATTTTCTGGGCCTCAAGACGCTGACGGTCATTCGCAACACCTGCGACATGGTCAAGCAGACGCGCGGCCTCGAGGTGCCCATCGACAACCTGCCGCTCGACGACGCCAAGGCCTACGACCTGCTGAACAAGGCGAATACGCTCGGCGTGTTCCAACTGGAATCCGGCGGGATGCGCGATTTGTGCCGCAAGTTCCAGATCAATTCCATCGAGCACATCACGGCGCTGATTGCGCTGTACCGGCCGGGGCCGATGGAGTTGATTCCCGAATTCATCCGGCGCCGCCAGGGGGAAATCCGGATCGAGTATGAGCATCCGTTGCTGGAGCCGATCTGCCGCGAGACCTACGGCATCATGATTTATCAGGAGCAGGTGATGCAGGCGACGCAAGTGCTGGCGGGCTACACCCTCGGCCGGGCGGATTTGCTGCGGCGCGCGATGGGCAAGAAGAAGATCGAGGAAATGGCCAAGCAGCGCGCGGGGTTCATCAAGGGCTGCGCGGAGGTGAACAAAATCCCGGCGGCCAAGGCGAACCGGATATTTGATTTGCTGGAGGATTTCGCCGGCTACGGGTTCAACAAATCGCACGCCGCCGCTTACGCCGTGGTCGCCTATCAGACGGCCTACCTGAAAGCGAATTACCCGGTCGAGTTCTTCTGCGCCATGATGACCAACGACATGGCCGACACCGACAAGCTCAGCCAATACATCGCCGAGGCCCGCGGCATGGGCATCGAGGTGCTGCCGCCCGATGTGAATGAGAGCTACGTTTACTTCGCCCCGACATCGGGAGGGCGAGCGTCCTCGCGAGCCCAAACCACCTCAGAAGTCACGGCTCGCGAGGACGCTC
>JBEKJO010000214.1:0-8522 GCA_050011195.1 Verrucomicrobiota bacterium
ATCAAAACCCTTCGAGGACCAGGTCCGCCAGGAAATCCACCCATTCGATGGAGACGGGTTCGGTGAGTTCGTAGGAGCGGGAGAAGTCCTCCTCGAACAGCTCCCGCTTCAGGCGAGCCGCAAAGGCAGGGTTGGAGGTGGCGACATTGCGTTCCTGGCACAGCCGCAGGCTCAGGTGGTTCAAGTTGCCCGAGCCCACGCAGGCCCAATCGTCCACCAGCAGCGCCTTGACATGGGTCATGCCGGGATAAAAGAAGACCCGCACGCCATGTCCGATGAGGTAGTTGGCGAGGACGAGGTTGCTGCGCCCGCCGACTTTCATATCATTCACGCGGGGCAGGAGGACCCGCACATCGACTCCCCGGTTGCGCGCCCGCACCAGGGCGATAATCACCCGCTTGTCGAACAGGTAAGGGTTTTCGAGATACACGTAGCTCTGCGACTTGCCGATGGCGCCCTGCACCGCGGCGCTGAAGGGCTTCCAGGCGGTCTTGGTGGGCAGCAGCCGCAGATTGATCCAGCGATCCGAAGGCCGCGGCGCTTCCTTCCCCCTCGGCCCGCGAGCCAGCTCGGCGACGTAGCCCAGGTCACCCAGCAGGCCCTCGTGGGCCCATTCGCGCCTGAATTCATCTTCGAGAGAGGCGACCACCGGCCCCCTTAATTCGACCATCAGGTCGTGCCATTCGTAGCGGTATTCGCGCCCCAGGTTCATGCCGCCCAGCCACGCCTGCGTGCCGTCCACCAGAAACACCTTCGAGTGGTCGGACGAAAACCACGGGTTGAGGAAGGGCCGCACCCGTACATTGGAGTCGCGCTTCAGGTAGGAATAGATTGACGCCGGCATGACAAAATCCTCCGGCATCGGTGTGCCGGGGGGGACCGTGCCCGCGCCGATGCTGCTCAACCGGTCAAAAATCACTTTGACGTCCACTTCGCAGGCCCGCTCTTTGAGTTGATCGGCGACGCTGACGGCCACATCATCCCGGTCGAAGATATATACGTCCAAGTGGATGTGGTTGGTGGCGGCGGCCATCGCTTGCCGCAGCCGCGGGAAGAACTGTTCCCCATCCATCAGCAGGTCCAGCGAACCCTCCTCTTGCCGCGTGCCGGTGTAACGATCCAGCCAGGCCTCCCACTCCCCAAGGTCCATCCCCGGGCCGTGGGCCAGGGGCGGATAGTCGCTGCCCGGTCTGGGGAATGGCAGCCGGACGAATCTGACCACCGTCTCGACCCCTAAATCGCCGAGGCGGGCCAGGCTGGAAATGGGGTTCTTGAGCAGGGCCAGGCCGTGGCCCTCCACCAGCAGCGCGCTCAGGCCCTGGGCGGTCGTGGAAAGCCCGATTCCGCTCTCCGTGTTGTCATACAGCGCGGCAGGGGCCAGCCAGATACACTGGCGCTGTTGGCGGTCCAGCAACAGCGGCTGCGGGAAACGTTTGGCGTTCGGCGCCAGCAACAGAAAGAGGGCCTCGCCCGGGTGATTCCGCGCCAAATCCTGCTCCACCCGCCGCGCCAGTGTTGCCAGCGTCTCCTCGATCGAAAAGCGCCGGTCAATCACCACCTCCTTGGGCTGCTCGCCAATGGACACAAAACGGGCCGCCCCCTGCGCGTCGCGATACAACAGGCGGTCGGCCAGAAACCCCTGGTAATAAACCCCGTGCCCCGCCGACGCCGGCGTGAACGCCTCAACCAGGTTCGTCATCAGCCGGCCCCATTCGGTCCCGGCGATCACCGTCGCCTCGCGCCAGCTCCGTTCGCCTTCCGGCATCCGCGCCAGCCGTTGGTTCCAATGGAGCAGGGTCGAGGTGACGCGATACCGGTCACTCGGAATCCGGTGCCGGCCCCAGTGCGCGCTGAACTCCACCACATTGGTCGAAGTCTGGAAATAGAACCGGATATGGTCGCCCTTGACGAAGACCCGCGGCGCTGGAGCGGTCGGGGCGGTGAGGCCCCGCCATTCATCCAGCGATTGCTGCCGGGGCGCGGCGGCCCCCGCGCGCGCGCTGGCCGCATCGCCTAAAAGTATCAGCAGGGCAAGCGTCGCCGCCGTTAGAAGCTTTGCGGTGTGTCCTGCGATCATTGCCCAACCAGTGAACAAACTGGACCGGCAGAAGTCAACGCCGCCGCATCCGAGATGAATCTGGAAATCAGGAACTCAGGAATACTTTCCTTTCCTGCTTTCCTGATTTCCAAATTCAGGAACCCGCGGGCGCCTTACAGTTTTGGGGGAGCGTTGGTTAGTTCCGGGAGTTGCCCGTATTTGAAGAACTTCACATCGCTCCCGGAAATCGCCTTCTTGAGGCGGCGGACCCAGGTGTGCCATTCCACTTGCACCTTATCCACCGGGCCAATGGTCTGCTCGAAAGCCTCCAATCCGCCACCCTTCTGCGTCAGCGCCAACGCGCGCTCGCGATACTGCGGGCTCTCGAAGAGGAAATGCGTAAGCGTCCACCAATGCAGATAATACAGGTTGAAGCGGCTGTTCATGCTCGGGCCGCCGCGATTCGTGATGATCGAGCACAGCGGGATCACACTCCCGTTCCGAATGTTCTCTGGCAAATCCGGGCTGGTGGCAATCTCCTCAATCCACCAGACCGGATAGGTGTTGACATCAATTCTCCCCACCGCGAGCCGATTCGAGACAAAGCGGCTCGTCGAGAAATACTCCGCCAACCCTTCCTCCAGCCACTTTTCCAATGCCAGGCGCGCGACCTCGTGGTTAAGCTGGTGAACAGACTCATGCAGCATCCAGTGGTAAGGGTTCATCTCGTCAGCCGAAAAATAAGCGCGACAGTATGGCGCGCGATAGAATGCCTCCGCCCAGCCCCGCCCCGGATTGACCCGCCGAAACTCGGCCCGGTCCTTGAACAGCTTGACCTTGAGCTTTGGATGTTCGCGCTGAAATTGCGCCAGGCCGCCGAAACGGTTCGAGTAGGCGTTGTAAAGCAGCTCCAGCGCATGGGCGGTATCCGCTGTCTGCGGGCGCGTGGCCGAGGAGAGGATCAGGTAATGCGGAGCTTCGAGTGTCATGGCCGGGCGCCAGGGGCGCGGCAGAAACTTCCACGCCACAACGCCCAGCAACACGAGCAAATAACTCAGCATCCGTATTTCACGCGGTTTCAATTTCCAGCGGGATGGGCGTGCTTGTAGGGCCATCGGTTTGCCGGAGAATTGCCTGCCCGGCGGCGTTAGGCAACCGCTTTCCTGACTGGCCAAATCAGAGGCGCAGAGGAAACAGCTTCTCGCTCCGGCTGCACATCAGAGTGCTTGTCCATAGGGGTCGTCTCACTTCGGGGGCAGCCGCACCACGAACTCGCCCTGGAGGCGGTCGTTGGGCTTGAGCGGGGCCTGGCCCAGGGGACAGCGCCAAAGCAGGTGCGCGGCCACGCCGCCGGGCGTCAGCGCGGCGTGAAAATGGGCGTCGCTGTTGGCGTGCGCGCTAATCGGTCCGCGCGGGCCGGCCCGGCGACCAGACGCATCACCCCGTGCCCCACGACCACCATGAGGGCGTAGGTCGCGGCGACCACCAGGACAGGTACGACCCCTGGCCCGTAGGCGCCCCACTCCGGGAACCTCGCCATATACCAGTAATCCCGCGGCGGGCCGATGAGCGCCGCGACGATCACTGCCACCGCCAGCCCGCGCCAGCCAAACCGACGGGCGATCCGCCAAGTGATGAGGTAGATGAACGCACTCAGGGTGAAGTCGATCAGCAGCAGCATCAGAAAGTAGGGCTCCCAGGTGATCACCATGTGCCACCATCCCACCTTCTCACCAAGGGCGATGATGCCAAGGGCCACGACACCGAAGGTTGCCCCGCCAGCCAAGGCCCCCGCGATGCGCCGCGCCATCGCGCGCGTGAACAAGCCGACCGCGACTAAAACGGCCAGGCCAAGGCAGGCAAACAGGTAGAGTTGCAGCGTCGTCATAATGGACATAGTTTACCCCGTCATCCGGCGAGAATCAAACCTGCCAACGTGATTGTCCATAGGGACGGTCTCACTTCGGGGTCAACCGCACGACGAACTCGCCCTGGAGGCGGTCGTTGGGTTTGAGCGGGACCTGGCCCAAGGGACAGCGCCAAAGCAGGTGCGCGGCCACGCCGCCGGGCGCCAGCGCGGCGCGGAAATGGGCGTCGCCGTTGGCGTATGCGCTGAGGCCCGAACCGTCCGGTGACACCAGTGCCGCTTCATAGATGTTGTATTTGATGGAGCGGAAGTCGGCGGTGCCCAGCTCGGTTTCATCCAGCGCCCACGGCCAGGCCGGACGCGCGTTCCAATGGGCCTCGCCCCATTTCTTGTCGCGGTGCGCGCGGGCGGCGCCTTCCGTGCGGCTGATGCTTTCCGGCGGGAACACGCCCCACTCGGACCAGCGCCGCCATTTGACTTCGTCGCAGGCGCCCTTGAGCAGAAACCGGATGCCCGCCTCGCGCGTGTCCATCGGCTGGCCGGTATAGGTGTAATCGCAGGCGATGACACCCCGGCCATCCCGGTCAATGAGCCACGAAGTAAACCCCGCGAAACTTTCATAGCGGTCGTGGACGATAAGCCTCAGGCCGGATGCCTCCTCCCTGACTTCGAGGCTCTCAAAGCGGCGGGTCTTGGCGTCCGGGAACACGGCGTAGGGCGGCTTTTTGGGGTCTAAGTCGCCGAAGTCGTGCCGGGTTATATGCAGGGAGGGGAACGTCACAATCGGCGCCTTATGCCTGGGGTTTGCCGCATCGAAATCGCCCGTGGTCCGATCAAGGACCAGCGAGAATCCCCGGCCCCGGATGGTGATGAGCTTGCCATTATCATTCCACTCGGGCGCGCCCGTCTGAGGCTGGGGCAAAGGAGCCGGCTGCCGGTGGCCGAGCGAGAGCGTGGCATTGACAATTTCGCCGCGGCCGTTCATGGCTCGCACGACTAGCGTGGCGCCTTCGGGCGTTCCCTTTCGGATCGGAATCTCAATCTCTCCTTTCGAGGCCGGGGGAAGGCTAATGCGAGTCTTGCCCTTTGCGCCGTTCATCTCCCAGATAAAGTCGAACTGACTTAGATCGGTGAATGAGTATCGGTTTTCCACAGGAACCCGCACCGAAGCCTGACCCGGGCTGAAAGCAAGCTCACGGACCGGGAACCAGACCGGGGAGAACACGAACTTGCTCAGGTAAAGCTCGGGTTTGGGACGGCGCCAACCGTCAATCAACCCCCAATAGGCATTGCCGTTTTCGGAGCTTCCCACTTTGCCGCCCGGCAGGAAGGTAACGTCATCAACCCCCGCCCAAATCTCACTGCCGATGACGCGGTCGGATTTACAGATGTAGCCCCATGCGCCGGGGTAGATGCCCGGAAGCAGTTCTTCGTGCCCGTTCAGGTTTTTGATGCAGGACTTGCTCCAGTCCGAAGCCGGGTCGGCGCTGCCGAAGGCCCACAGCTCGCGCAGGCCGGGATTGATGGCCACATCCGTGCGCTCATGATAGACAAGGAAAAAACACTCCCCATGCATCAAAGGGCGCGGATCGTCCCTCAAAATCTCATCGTAGGGCAACTTCTGGTAGTGGCGGTTCATAATGTCGCACGTCACTTTGCCTTCGTTGGAGAAGATATGGTTGATCGTGGTTGGCCGGGTGGGGTCAAGTTGCTTGCACACCCTGGCCGAGTTCTCGAACAGCCCGCTCCAATGTGATTCATTGGCGAGCGACCACACAAGGACGCTGGGATGGGCATGGTTGTAGTCAATCATCGCGGAGGTCGGGGTGAGAATCGCTTTGAGGTCGGTCAGATCGTTGGCCGGCGCGACCCAGCAGAACGGGGCCTCGGACTCGATATACAATCCGTAGCGATCCGCCGCATCCAGAAACTCCTGCGTGGGCGGGTAGTGCGACGTGCGGACATCGTTCAGATTTGCGCTCTTGATGAGTTTAACGTCTTCCTCCGCGTGGCGCATCGTATCCGCGCGCCCCGTCAGCGGGTCGATTTCATGATGGCAAACGCCCGCAAGCTTGACGCGCGCGCCGTTGACATAGAGCTGGCTGCCTTTGATCTCGATCTGGCGAAAACCGATGTGGCGCTCGATCCGTTCCAGCACCTTGCCGTCCTTTGCCAACTCGATATCGAGCCGGTAGAGATTTGGCTGTTCGGCATTCCACTTGAGAGGATTGACTACGCGCGACTCGATGCTAACTTTGTTGACTCCCGGTTGGGCCGGCCCCAATTCCATTTTCGGAACGGAGTGCTTAATTTCCTTGCCATCCGAGTTGTAGATTCGGAGCCGTGCCTGGACGTTGGACTGGACTGATTGATCCGGGTTATCGACGCCAAGATCGACCTGAAGCTCGCCGTCGCGATACGCCGCGTCCAAGCCCGCGTTCAGATGCAAGCTGGAAATTTGCAACTTCGGAAGGGCGTAAACGCGCACCGCACGATCGATGCCCCCCAAGCTGTGCTGAGTATAGTCGCTGGAACAGGATAGCCGTTCAGAAGCCGTGGCCACGATCATCTGGAGATCGAGACGATTGATTTGACCGGGGCGCGCCGCGTCCGTGATCTCCCATTCCACCGGGGTAAAGAGATTCTCGCTGTAGCCCAGCGGCTTTCCGTTCAGCCAATAATGAGTTCCGCCATGAATCGCGTCGAAGCGCAGGAAGATTCTATAGCCGGCCCAGGTCTTGGGGATCACGAACTCCTTGGCGACGGCGACCGGCTTGTCCTGCGGCACGTCAAAGCCCTGTTGCAACCACTGGCCGGGGACTTTGAAGGCCGCCCAGCCGGGGCCGTTCAACGGGCGGGCGCGAGGCGTGTTGGTTGGCGCAGGATTGATAGCCCAAGTGCCGTCGAGGAGCAGGCAGTTCTTGTCCAGGCCCGCCGTCCTGGCGGGCATCGGGCGGTAATGCACGGGTTCAAAGAACAGATTGGTGGCGCTTACGCTGCCGCAGCTTGACTGCCCGTTATGCTCGACGACGAAACTGAACCTGCCACCGGCAGCAAACGGCTGAATCTCCTTTCGGCTGAAGCTGAAGATGCCCTCGGGACCGGTCGTTGTGGCAGGGGTATTCGTGGCACCGTCAGCCCAGACCCTGACTTGCGCACCGACCACCGGGTCATAGGTCGCATCCAGCACTTGGCCTTGCAGACCCGACGGCAGGCCGGTGATGGAGCCGAACCGCAACCCGTTGGTCGCCGGCTTGTTCGCCCACAGCTCGATGATGGACACCGTGGCGTTCACTTCGCCGTGAATCTTCCAGGCCAACATCATCTTGCCGTTGCGAGTGACCTCCGGCGGCACCCGCACAATGACGCGCGTGGCCTTGGCTTTGGGCAGGGCATAAGGCCCGTGCAGCACCACGCCGTTGGCTTCGAGGCTCTGGACGCGGTTATAGACGTGGTCGCTGGCGTAGGTCAGCGCCAGCACGTAGGAGGCGTTCGGATCAAGACGGTCATAGACGGCCTGAATGCCCTTGTAACTGAACACGGCTGAGCGCTCCTTCAGCCCGGCGTCGGTGTCGCTGGTGGCGAAGGTCCACATATAGCAGTCTTGCATCAGCACGTGCGGCTGGCGGCCCTCGACGCCGCAATCGTCGTACTCCTGAAGGTAGTAGCCGTCGGGAATGGCCGGCAGGAATTGGTTGGTGCCGGATTCCGCCGCCAGGGCGAGCCTGGTTGCCAGCGCAAACTGGACAACCAGCCCGCCGGCGATCACTGCCCGGAAGCGGGACCTGGGTCCCCTGCCCCGCGCCCCGGCTTGCTTTCGTGTGTTGGGTGTATTGCGTGGTTTCATAGAGTTGTCAGGGTTCAGATGCGCAGGAATATCTTTCGCCGGTACATCCAGAAGAGCAGCAGCCACATGACCAACAACGCGAGCGCACCCTGAACCAAAGATTCGTATGCCTGGCCGAAAACCTTGAAGGCACTTGCGCCAAGATGGGTTTCGAGGTTGCCGCCGATGAAGGCATCAGGCAGGTGCGCGATGCAGTAGGCGGCGATGGAGTTCATCCCAATCACCACCAGCGGGAACGCCCAGCGCCGCCAGCCGCCGATCTCGATCACCGCGTAGAATCCGGCCAGCAGCAGAAAACACCAGCCCCCGCTGTAGAGCGCCCAGCTCGGCGTCCAGATGCGCTTGACGACCGGGCAAATCCCCAGCCAGCCCAACGCCGCGCCCGCCGCCAGCCCGATGACGCCAGCGGCGGCCAGCCATTTCACCTTGGCCCACGGCGCGCGTTGGCTGCGCACCACCCCTCCGGCGATCAGGCCCAGAATCATCGTGGCCAGCGTCGGAATGAAGCTGAGCGTCACATACCCGCCGCGGTTGAACACAAAAGGCTTCTCTCGCGGAAACAGGTTCATAAACCAGGTGTCAAAGGCCAATGCGGGATTGCTGTTCTTGTTCCAATGCGCCGCAAAGCCGGTCAGCAGATGCGGCCACGTGTTCGGCACGCCCACTTTGGCGTAGTCAAAGTCCGGCCCCGGCAGCGGATAGAGCGCAAAGAACGCCCAATAGCCGGCCAGAATCAGCCCCACCGCCGCCCACTGCTCGCGCGCGGGCCG
>JBEKJO010000215.1:0-8419 GCA_050011195.1 Verrucomicrobiota bacterium
GCCTACCCGTGGTTGATCCACCGGCTGACCTACCGCCGCACCAACCACGACAACATCCACGTCCGCGGCTACAAGGAAGAGGGCACCATCACCACGCCCTTCGACATGACGGTGCTGAACGAGTTGGACCGATTTCACCTCGTGATGGACACCATTGACCGCCTGCCGCAGACCGGCGACCGGGGCATCTACCTCAAGCAGCAGCTCAAGGACAAGCTCATCGAGCACAAGCAATACATTGACAAATACGGCGAAGACCTGCCCGAGATACGCGATTGGAAGTGGGGCGCGACCAACGCAAGCAAACCGGCGTAAGCCGGGCAGGCGCCAGAGAGGCTGTTCACTGTGCAAACGACCTCGAATAAATCCCAAGCCGAGCCGGCACCCTCGAAGCCGGCAACCGGGCAGGCGCCTGACATCGCCTCCGCGTCGGTTCCCGACACGCTGGCGGCGCTCCAGGTCAACCCCGACACCGGGCTCACGCAAGCCGAGGTGGACGTCCGCCGGAAGGGGCATGGCTACAACGAAGTGGCCGAACAAAAAGAGCACCCGTTGCTCATGCTGCTCGGCAAGTTCTGGGGCCTGTCGGCGTGGATGCTCGAACTGATCATGGTCGTGTCGGCGGTGCTCAGGAATTTCGCCGATTTGGCCTTGGTGGGCGTGCTGCTGGTCATCAATGCCGTGGTGAGTTTTACGCAGGAACGCCGGGCCGCCGGGGTTGTCGAGACGCTGCGGCAGCGGTTGCGGGTCAGCGCGCGCGCCCGGCGCGACTCGAGCTGGCAGGTCATTCCCGCCCGGGAGTTGGTTCCCGGCGACATCGTCCGCGTGCGGTCGGGCGACATCATTCCCGCGGATGTCAAACTTCTGACCGGAGCGCTGAGCATTGACCAGTCGGCTCTCACCGGCGAGTCGAAGGACGCGGACAAGGCCCCCGGTAACGTGCTCTCGTCGGGGTCTGTCGTCCGCCGGGGCGAGGGCAACGGGGTGGTTTTGCTGACCGGGGCGAAGACCTACTTTGGCCGCACCACCGAACTGGTGCAGCGAGCGCGGCCGAAACTCCACATCGACGCGGTGGTGGCCAAGGTCGTCCGTTGGCTCTTCCTCGTCGTCGGCGCGCTGCTGGGCGTGGTGATCGTGCTGTCTTTGGTCCGTGGCACGCCGCTCCTCGAGATGGTTCCGCTCCTGCTCATTCTGTTGTTGAGCGCGGTGCCGGTCGCCCTCCCCGTCATGTTCACGGTCAGCATGGCTGTCGGGTCGAGGGACCTGGCAAAACGCGGCGTGCTGGTCACCCGCCTCAGCGCCACGGAGGATGCCGCGACGATGGACGTGCTTTGCGTGGACAAGACGGGCACGATTACGATGAATCAACTGGCCGTCACCGGCGTGATTCCGCTAGAGCACGCGACGGAAGCCGACGTGCTGTACGCGGGCGCCCTCGCGTCGAAAGAAGCCAACCAGGATCCGATTGACCTCGCGTTTCTCGCCGCGGCGAAAGAGCGGCGCCTTTTCGACGGCAAGCCGGCGGTCACGCCCGTCTCCTTCGCGCCGTTTGACGCGAAAAACCGGCGGACGGAAGCCTTAGTCGAGCAGAATGGGCAGCGGTTGCGGGTGATGAAGGGCGCCGTGGAAACCGTCGCCCAAGCCTGCGGACTACAGCCCCCGACGATCGGGATGTTGGAGGCGCGGGTCAGCGAATCGGCACTGAAGGGATATCGGACGCTGGCGGTGGCGCGAGGCCCCGAGACGGGCACCCCCGCCTTGCTCGGATTGGTGACGTTGTATGATCCGCCTCGGCCGGATGCCAAGCAACTTATCGCCGAACTCCGGGACTTGGGCGTTCCGGTAAAGATGCTCACCGGCGACGCGCTGGCCGTGGCGCATGAGATCGGCCAAGGTGTCGGGCTGCCCAACATCCGGCGCATGGCGGACCTGAAGACGGCGGGCGCTCAGGCCGGCAACGGAGCGGTGGACTTATTGGCGGGCGCCGATGGTTTCGCCGAGGTGTATCCGGAGGACAAGTACATCGTCGTGCAGCATTTACAGGCCGCAGGGCACGTGACCGGCATGACGGGCGACGGCGTCAACGATGCGCCCGCGCTGCGCCAGGCCGAAGTGGGCATCGCCGTCAGCACCGCGACCGACGTGGCCAAGGGGGCGGCGAGCGTCGTCCTGACTGAACCGGGGTTGACGAACATCGTCGCGCTGATCGGGCAGGGGCGACAAATCTACCAACGCATCCTCACGTGGATCATCAATAAGATCAGCCGGACAATCCTGAAGGCCGCTTTCGTGGCCATCGCCTTCATGGTGACCGGTAAGTTCGTTATCTCCGCCTTTGTGATGCTGCTGTTGGTCTTCGTGACGGACTTCGCGGTTATCACCCTCGCCACCGATCACGTCCGGCCTTCCAAAAAACCGGAAACATGGAACATCGGAGGCTTCGTCGCGGTATCCGTGGTGCTGGGTGTCGCGATGGTCGCTGAAACGGTCCTCCTCTTGTGGATTGCTTGGTCGCATTTCGGTTTGGAAACCAACAACACTGCCCTTTACACGTTCAGTTTTCTTATCCTGCTCTACTTTGCCGTATTCTCCATCGTATCCGTGCGGGAACGCCGCTGGTTCTGGGCGACGCTGCCCAGCAAGATATTCTTGTCAACCCTCGCGGCCGAGGCGATCGCGGGCACCGTCCTGACGTTCGTGGGTCTTCCGGGACTCATGCCATTGCCCTGGTGGCAGACGCTCACGGTACTCGGTTATGCCATAGTCTCGTGCCTCGTGGTTAACGATGCGCTGAAAGTTGCGATGATCAAATGGCGCGTTCCGGCAGTGGCATCGTAGAAGGCACCTATGCACTCAAAGCCCGATGCGAAGGACAATCTGAAATCCCTGCCCATGCCGGAGCTACAGGCAAAGCTGGGGTCATCGCCGGACGGCCTCAGCCAAGCCGAAGCGCAGAAACGGCTGACCCAATATGGGCCTAATGAGATTGAAGAAAAGAAGACCAATCTATTCCTGAAATTCCTCTCCTATTTTTGGGGTCCTATCCCGTGGATGATCGAGATTGCGGTGATTCTGTCCGGGGTGGTCCGGCACTGGCCAGATTTCTTCATCATCCTCCTTTTGCTGGTGGCGAACGCCGTGGTCGGATTCTGGGAAGAACGCGAGGCGGGCAACGCCATCGAGGCCCTCAAGGCCAAGTTGGCGATCAAGGCCCGGGTGAAACGTGATGGGAAGTGGATCAACCCGGCAGCGCGCGAGTTGGTGCCGGGCGATGTCATCCGCGTACGCCTGGGCGACATTGTGCCGGCGGATGCGCGCCTGCTGGACGGCGACCCGGTGGAGGTGGATCAGTCCGCGCTGACGGGAGAGTCGTTGCCCGCCGAGCGTAAATCGGGCGACGCGGTGTTCTCCGGTTCGATCATTCGCCAGGGCGAAATCGGCGCAATGGTCTATGCCACGGGCGAGAAAACCTACTTTGGCAAGACGGCGCAACTGGTGCAGGAGGCGCACACGGTCAGTCACTTTCAACGTGCGGTACTAAGGATTGGCAATTACCTGATCGTCCTCGCAGTGGCGCTGGTGGCGGTGATTATTGCTTTTGCGATCTATCGCGGCGACGCGATCCTCACCACGTTGCAGTTTGCCCTGGTGCTGACCGTGGCCGCGATTCCCGTGGCGATGCCGACGGTGCTGTCGGTGACGATGGCGGTTGGCGCGCGCCTGCTCGCCAAGAAAGAAGCGATTGTGAGTCGGCTGGTGGCCATCGAGGAATTGGCCGGCACGGATGTGCTGTGCTCTGACAAGACCGGCACCCTGACCCAGAACAAGCTGACGCTGGGCGATCCGTTCAGCGTGAACAATGTCCCCGCCGAGCAAATCATTCTCAATGGCGCGCTGGCGTCGCGCGCGGACAACAACGACACCATTGATCTGGCCGTTCTGGGCGGCTTGAAAAATAAAGAGGCGTTGCAGGGTTATCAGGTGATCCATTTCCAGCCGTTCGACCCGGTGCATAAACGCACTGAGGCCGCCGTCAAGGGCAAGGACGGAAAGACGTTCAAAGTGACGAAGGGCGCGCCGCAGGTGATCTTGGAATTGTCGGCCAATGCCGGGCAGGTGAAGCCCGCCGCCGAGAAGACGGTCAAGGAATTCGCGGCGCGCGGCTTTCGTTCGTTGGGCGTGGCGCGGGCCGAGGGAGAAGGCCCCTGGCAGTTTCTGGGTGTGTTGCCACTGTTCGATCCGCCACGGGAAGATGCCAAAGCCACCATCGAGACCGCGCGACAGATGGGTGTGAAGGTCAAGATGGTTACGGGCGATGCACTGGCCATCGCCCAGGAGACCGCCAAGAAATTAGGGATGGGCGCAGACATTCTCGATGCCAGCGGCTTGGGCGACGTAAAGCATCAGGAGACCGCGGCGGTGGCCGAGTCCATCGAGAAGGCCGACGGTTTCGCCCAGGTGTTCCCCGAACACAAGTTCCACATTGTGGATGTCCTGCAAAAACGCGGCCACATCGTCGGCATGACCGGCGACGGGGTGAATGACGCCCCCGCGCTGAAGAAAGCCGACTGCGGCATCGCCGTTTCGGAAGCGACGGACGCGGCGCGCGCGGCGGCGGCCATCGTGCTGCTGACGCCCGGCCTGTCGGTGATTATTGACGCGATCAAGGAGAGCCGCCGCATCTTCCAGCGGATGAACAGCTACGCGATCTACCGCATCGCCGAGACGATCCGCGTGCTCCTGTTCATGACGCTGGCGATCCTGGCCTTTAACTTTTATCCATTGACGGCGGTGATGATCGTGATGCTGGCGTTGCTCAACGACGGCGCCATCCTGTCCATTGCCTATGACAACGTTCATTACAAGGACCAGCCCGAAGCCTGGAACATGCGCATGGTGCTGGGGGTCTCCACGGTGCTGGGGGTCATCGGGGTGGCCTCCGCCTTCGGCTTGTTCTATCTCGGTGAGCGCGTCTTTCGTCTCGACCGGGCGCACATCCAGACACTGATGTATTTGAAGCTGTCCGTGGCCGGACATCTGACGATCTTCCTCACGCGCACGCGCGGCCCGTTCTGGTCCATCCGCCCCGCGCGGATATTATGGGTGGCCGTGGTCGGCACGCAAATCGTGGCGACGTTGATAGCGGTTTATGGGCTATTTATGACACCCCTCGGCTGGGGTTGGGCCGGGTTCGTGTGGGGCTATGCCCTGCTTTGGTTCCTCTTGAATGACCGGGTGAAACTGCTCGCCTATCGGATTTTTGATCCCGCCAAAGGGGAACTTAAGCCGGAAGCCAAAGCCGAGCCAAAGACCGAGCCCAAGCCAGGAACCGAACCGAAGCCCAAGGTAGAGGCCGAGCAGAAGTCATGACTGACACCACCGCGAGCCTGCGCCGGAAGATCAGCAGTGCCGGTGATCTCCAATCCGCCGTCCGCACGATGAAAGCTCTGGCCGCCTCGAGTATCGGGCAATAGGAGAAACACATCGAACAACATTTCTCGGAGAGCACCCTTTGGTAATTCTGGCTGGCACGGGTCGCAAAACGATCAGCCGAACGATTCCCAGAGTACCAATCCAAGTCCCTCGTCCACTTTGCAAAGTGCATGGTACGGCGACGGTGGTCGTGCAAGTTGCAATGCCTTTACATTCTGCTCACCACACATGAAGTGACCTCAAGCGCCTTAAGTAGTCTGGATTGAATGGGTTAGAGCGCGGGTGCCAGATTGGCCCTCCATTAGCTAGGAGAAACAAAAACTTGCCTGGCGCAGATTCGTTCCGAGACGTGGCGGATTTGGATCTTGGCAAGGCATTAGCACTTCGTGCTGGGTGAAGGGTCCGACAGATGAACCTATGAGCGCCGACAGCGTAAAACCAATGGAAAATCAGGCGATCGTCGCAACCGATCTGACAAAATGGTTTGGCGAAGGCGATACCAAGAAGATTGCGGTGAATGGTGTCGGGCTTGTGGCACACTTTGGCGAAATGCTCTTCATCGTCGGCCCCTCCGGCAGCGGCAAGACCACGATGCTCAGCATGATTTCCGGCATCCTGCGTCCCAACGCCGGCAAGGTGACCGTCAAAGGGGCCGATATCTGGACTCTGAGCAATGACCAGTTGGCTGATTTCCGTCTGAACACAATAGGCTTCGTCTTCCAGGACTACCATCTTTTCCCGCGGTTGACCACGGCCGAGAATGTCGCGATCCCAATGATCCTAAAGCAGCACGACTGGAACGAATCAATCGCCGAGGCAAGAAAACACCTTGAGATCGTTGGCCTGAAAGACCGGGGCGAGATTCTGCCTGTGAAGCTCTCGGGCGGCGAGCAACAGCGCGTGGCGATCGCGCGCGCGATCAGCAGCAGTCCAGAAATCCTGATTCTCGACGAACCGACCGCCTCCCTGGACGGTGACACCGGGAGGATGATCATCGCCTTCGTCAAAGAGAAGATACTCAATGAAAGGCGCTGCATCCTGATCGTCACACACGATGCGCGCATCAACGAATATGCAGACCGTATCATGCATATGGAAGATGGACGTCTCACCGCGTTTGACAAAGGTACAGAATGAAAGAAACCGAACCTAATCCTGAAGCCAAGGCAGCCGAGCCTAAGCCCGAGGCCAAAGCAGCCGATCCCAAGCCTGAAACCAAAGGACCCGAAACCAAGCCTGAAGCCAAGCCGGCCGAGCCTGCTAAGCCCGAAGTCAAAGCTGCTGATCCCAAGCCTGAAGCCAAAGCACCCGAAGCCAAGCTTGAAACCAAGCCAGCCGAGCTTAAGCCCGAAGCCAAAGCAACCAAGCGTAAGTTCGAAGTCAGAAACAAGATTATCTTCACCCTCTCGATAGTGGGTGTGCTGGCCGCACTGGTCGCCGCCTACGTCTATGGCATGCAGAGGAAGGCCCAGCCCCCCGTGTTCAAACCGGTCAGCAGCCCTTACGAGTCGGCCATCTATGCCAATGGTATTATCGAGAGCGACCAGTCGAGCGGTGAAAATATCAATATCTTTCCTGAAGTTTCCGGCCCGATCACCAAGGTGCTGGTGCGCGAGGGCCAGCAGGTGTCGGCCGGCACTCCGCTATTCACCATTGACGATTCTGTCCAGAGACCAACCACAGAACAGCTAAGATTGCAGTCCGAAGCCGCCCTGGCGCTTCTGGAGGAACTCAAAGCGGAGCCGAGAAAGGAGTCGCTGGCGATTGCCGTAGCCCAGGTGGGTCTGGCCGAATCCAACGTGAAAGCGGCCCGCGACGAGTACGACAAGCGCCGCGCCTCCTACGACATCGACCCGAAATCGATCAGCAAGGACGTGCTGGATACTGCGAAAGACGCCGTCGAACAGGCGGCCGCGGCACTGGACGTGGCCAGCAAGCAATATGAACTTACCAGGGCTGGCGCATGGAGTTACGATATCACCAACCAAACGAAACTGTACGAGGCGCTCAAGCAGTCTTACAAGGCAGCTAACGCGCTGCTGCAAAAATTTACAGTCAAAGCGCAGGTCAAAGGAGTTGTGCTCGCCATCAACGCAACCGTCGGCAGCTATGAATCGTCGCAGGGCGCCTATGACCCCTATACGGAGTTATTCGCCCCCGCAGTGATAATGGGACCGCCCCAGAACCATCTGGCCGTGCGCTGTTTTGTGGACGAGATACTGGTCTCACAACTGCCGTCAAAGTGGCGTATTCGCGCGGAGATGTCGCTCCGCGGATCCTACACTAACAAGGTGCCGCTGGAGTTCGTTCGGGTGCAGCCTTATGTTTCGCCCAAGATCGAGCTGTCTAATCAGCGCCAGGAGCAGGTGGATCTGCGGGTGCTGCCGGTGATTTTCCGGTTCGAGAAAAAGGACGCCCCGGTTTATCCGGGCCAATTGGTGGATGTTTACATAGGTTCGCAATAGCGCCCCGCCCGACCCAACACCCGTCAGAGCGAATGCGATGAACAACTTTCAATCATACAAGCAGCACACGCTGGGGAAAGGCGAGGCGCCATGAAGTACGGTGGCATCCTGCGGATCGGATTCAAACTGCTGGTCAATGACAAGCCTAAGTTCACTGCGCTGTTGATCGGGATTACCTTCTCCGTGTTCCTGGTGATGATAACGACCGCAATGTTTGCCGGCATCCTCAACCACTCCTATTCGACGGTCACCAATATCGGCGCAGACATGTGGGTCATGGACCCGTCGGTCAATACTCCCACCAGTCCGATCCCCATGCCCGATTACGTGCTGGACGTGGTGCGCAGCATGGACGAGGTCAGCTATGCGGTGCCGCTCTTTATCGGCGGCGCCCTGATCAAGCTGCAAAGCGGCGACTATCAATCCGTCACGGTCGTCGGTGTGGACGACGACAGCCTATTTGGCCGTCCTGAACTCGAACAGGGCAATATTCTGAACATCTACAACGACAACACGTTCCT
>JBEKJO010000216.1:0-8296 GCA_050011195.1 Verrucomicrobiota bacterium
CGAGGAAAGGCGCATCGACCGCACATACTTTGAGCAAAGAACCTCGCGCGATCAACTGGGGGAAGACCTCTTGCTCGAAGCTTAGCGGCAACGTTTCGGGGAATTGACGAACCAGCGAGTGCCGCAGCAAATAAACGCCGGCGTTGATGACCCCCTTCCCCGGCCGTTTCTCCAGGAAGCCGCGCAACTCACCCGCCGAACCGATGGCCAGCGTGCCGTAGCGGGAGGCATCTGCCACGGTGCAACCGATGATCACCCCTGCGACAGCGCGGTGGTTCAATTCAGCGACGGCCAGGGCGAGATTGGCGAAGACCAGTGAATCGCCATTCACCACCAACCAGGCCGCGGGGGTTTCACCGGAAAGGCGCGCGGCGTTCAGGAAGCCGCCCGCGGTTCCCAAGGGCTGCGTTTCCGCAATGCAGCGGGTGACAACGCCCGCCACCGGCTGGGCCCGAAAATGCGACTCGACCACGTCGCCCAAATGGCCCGTGGAGAGAATGGCCTTCGGAATGCCCTGACGGGCCAGGCAGCGCACGACCCATTCGAGAAACGGCTTGCCCGCCACGGGCACCATCGGCTTGGGGACGCCGGCCAACAGGTGTGCCACCCTGGTCCCGAACCCGCCCGCCAGCACCACCGCCACCACCTGGCTCAGCTTCAGACTCATGCCGCGGTTTAGACGTTGGAGTAGATGCTGTTCCGCAAAATGGTGAACCCCTTGATCAACTCCCGGATCCCGCGGTCGAGGTTCCATTCCGGTTTGAATCCGGCGCCGGCGATCCGCGCGTTGGAGACAATGTAGTCCCGTTTGTCAGGGTCCTCCCCAATGGGCGCTTCGAGGAAGACGAACTTCGGCAGGTGCTTCTTGATCACGGCGCAAAGCTCCAGCTTGGAGAGATTCGCGTCGTCCAGGCCGACATTGTAGGGCTTGCCTTTCATGGCCTCAAAGTGATCGAGGGCGTGAACAAAAACGCGCACGACATCGCGCACGTGGATGTAATTGCGCTTGAAGTGCCCTTCGAAAATCACCACGGCCCGGTCATTGAGCGCCCGATGGACGAAATCGTTGACGAGCAGGTCAATCCGCATCCTCGGCGATACGCCGAAAACGGTGGCCAGGCGGAGGCTGATGCTGTTCTCGCGCTGGAGGATGCTTTCCTCCGCTTGCACTTTCGTCACGCCGTAGAGCGAAATGGGCCGGAGCGGCGTGTCCTCGGTGCAGTGTTTGCCCTTCTCGCCGACGCCGTAGCCGCTGTTGGTCACCGGCATAATGATGCGCTGCGACTGGGAGGCAATTCGGCAGAGCATGGCAACGGCCTCGAAATTGGTGGTTCGGGCGGCAACCGGGTCGCGGTCGCACAGAGGCGCTCCCACCAGGGCCGCCAGGGGAATGATGACATCGGCGCTGGCGACCAGCTTCTTCATCAGGGCTTCGTCCCGGCCATCACCCCGCACGACCTGGAAAGTCGCGTAGTGGCAGCAGTCGGCAAGGCTGTTTTGCCGGAACAGGAAATTATCGACCACCGTCACCTCATGCCCAAGCGCCAGCAAGGTGGGAGTCAGCACCGATCCGATATAGCCCGCACCGCCTGTGATCAGAATATTCATAATTAAAGGGACCCATAAGTAATGGAAGTCACAATTCCCTGGCAACCAGATTCGCGATTTCCTCGCCGATGACCAAGGCTGCCGTGGCCCCTGGACTGGGCGCATTGAGCACGTGCAGCGCCCGGGGACGGTTCAACAGGCAGAAATCCTGGACCAGGTTGCCGTCCGGCGACATTGCCTGCGCGCGGACGCCGGCGCCACCCGGCCCCAGGTCTGCCGCCCGAACCTCGGGCACCAGCTTTTGCAGGGATTCGCAGAACAATCGCCTGCTGAAAGACCGCCGCAGTTCGTCCCAACTCATGCGCTTGTGCTTCCCCAGGAAGCGCCACAAACCGGAGAACGTCAGCGCATCCCAAACGTCCGCCAGCTTCACATCGGTCTTGCGGTAGCCCTCGCGGGCCAGGGCCAGCACAGCGTTCGGGCCGGCCTCGATGCCGCCATGAATGAGGCGGGTGAAATGCACGCCCAGAAACGGGAACCGGGGGTCGGGCACTGGGTAGATCAGGTTGCGCACCAAATGCTGGCGCTCGGGCTTGAGCCGGTAGTATTCGCCGCGAAAAGGCACGATGCGCACTTCCCGTTTCTCGCCCGCGAGCAGGCTCAACCGGTCGCAATGCAGACCGCCACAATTGATTACGAAATCACCGGTGTAATCTCCCGCAGTAGTGCCGATCCGCCACTCACCGTTCTGGAGCCGGAGCGCAGTGACTTTGGCCTTCAACGCGACCGAGCCTCCTTTGGCTTCGATCTCCTTCTGCAGCGATTCGCAGACCTTGGCGTAGTCCACGATCCCCTCCTGGGGCACCTGCAGCGCCGCCAGGCCGCCGGCATGCGGCTCGATCTCGCGCATCTGCTCGCGGTTGAGGAGGCGCAATCCGGCCAGGCCGTTTTGGGTTCCGCGGTCGTGCAGGTCCCGCAGCCGGGGCATTTCGGACTCGTCCGCGGCGACGACCAGCTTGCCGCAGATTTCGTGGGGCACAGCGTGTTCCCGGCAGAACGCCACCATTTCGCGAATGCCGGACACCGCCAGCCGCGCTTTGAGCGAGCCAGGCTTGTAGTACAGCCCGGCGTGCAGAACCCCGCTGTTGTGGCCGCTTTGGTGGGAGCAGACCTTGTCTTCCTTCTCCAGCACCGTCACGCGCGCGGAAGGGCAACGCAGCGCCAGTTTGTAAGCCGTCGCCAGGCCGACGATGCCGCCGCCAATGATGATGACACGCTTGGATGACACGGTTTCGCCCGGACCGAACTGCGGGTTGTGCTCTCAGCCGAATCTCTTCAAGAAGTCCTCGTAGGCGAGGCGAATGCCGGTTTCCAGATCGACTTGCGGCCGCCAGCCCAAGGCGAGGAGGCGCGAGCTGTCCATTAATTTGCGCGGCGGGCCGTCGGGTTTGGTGGTGTCCCAAACGATTTCGCCGGCAAAGCCGACAACCCGCCTGATGGTTTCAGTCAACTCGCGCACGGAGACCTCAGCGCTGGAACCGACATTGATGAACTGGTCCTCGCTGTAATGCTCCAGCAGGAACACACACGCCCGGGCGAGGTCATCCGCATAGAGGAACTCGCGCAAAGGCGAGCCGGTGCCCCAGCAGATGACGGTGGGCGCGTTCGCCGCCTTGGCTTCATGGCATTTGCGGATGAGCGCGGGCAAGACGTGCGAGTTCTGCAGGTCGTAATTGTCATTCGGCCCGTACATATTAGTCGGCATGGCGCTGATGAAGTCGCATCCGTACTGGCGGCGATAAGCCTGGCACATCTTTATACCGGTGATCTTGGCGATGGCGTACCATTGATTGGTGGGCTCGAGCGGCCCGGTGAGCAGGTATTCCTCTTTCATGGGTTGCGGAGCGAGCCGCGGATAAATGCAGGAACTGCCCAGGAAAAGCAGTTTGCGCACACCGGCCTGATAGGCCCCGTGGATGAGGTTGCTCTGGATTTGCAGGTTCTGGAAAAGAAACTCCGCGGGGTGCTGGTCGTTGGCCAGGATGCCGCCCACTTTGGCCGCCGCGTCAATAACGTATTCGGGCTTCCCGTGCGCGTAGAAGTTCCGGACGGCGGCCGCGTCCAGCAGGTCCAGTTCGGCGTGGGTGCGACCGATCAGGCGGGTGAAGCCACGCCGTTGCAGTTCGCGCCAGATCGCGCTGCCGACCAGGCCGCGGTGACCGGCCACATATATCCGAGCGTCTCGGGCAATGTCCATGCCCTAAGCAATAAACCAGTGCGGAACAGGAAACAAGCGCCGACCGCAGCCGGACGCTTCCCCGCTTCCCCCTGACCATAAGAATCGCATCGACCCTGAAGAAGCAAGACTCCATAGTCACCGCAATGAAACGCCTTCTCGCCCTCTCCTTGTTTCTCGCTGCCGCGTGTGGCGCGCAGACCAATGACGCCGCGGTGCGGCTGAAGGCGCTCGAGGAGGGCCTCGGTCACCTCGACGCCCGGCTCACGCGCCAGATGAACGAGCTCCTCTGGTTCCAGCGGCTCGGGGACGTGGCGCTGGTGGATAAGGTCCGTTTCACCGGACCACCGCCTCGCGCCACCAACAACCCCGCGCCGCCCCCGGGCAGCAACGAGGTCGTCGTCTCCGCCCTCACGTTCCTGCCCCGGGAACGGAATTCTTCGCGGCGGCTCCCGCTCATCGTGCTGGCTCACGGGGAGATTCACGGCAACGTGGCGAGCGATGAGGACGCGCACGTCGTGCGCGAGCTGGTGCAGCAAGGTTACGCCGTGATCGCGCCCGATTACCGGGGCAGCAGCGGTTACGGGGGCGATTTCTGGCGGCAAATCGACTACGGAGGATTGGAGGTCGAGGACGTCCACGCCGCGCGCCAATGGATGCTGGAACACTACCGCGTAATTGATCCCGGGCGCGTCGGCATCATTGGCTGGAGCCACGGGGGGCTCATTGCCTTGCTCGCCGTCTTCGCGCACCCGGACGACTACCAGGCCTGTTACGCCGGCGTGCCGGTGAGCGACCTCGAAGAACGGATCCGCCAGCGGGGCAAGGATTATGAGCAGCTCTTCGTCGCGCCGTATCACCTGGGCAAAACTGTCGCCGAGGCGCCGGACGAGTACCGCCGCCGCTCGCCGGCCTGGAACGCGGACAAGCTTCGCACGCCGCTGCTTGTCCACGCAAACACCAACGACGAGGACGTGACGGCGCGCGAGGTGGAGCGGCTGATCCACGCGCTGCAAGCGGCGGAGAAGGACTTTCAATACCGAATTTACACCAATGCCCCGGGCGGCCACTTGTTCAACCGCCTCGACACCGCGACCGCCCGCGACTCCCGCGCCGAGATCTGGCGCTTCTTAGCCCGGCATCTCGCCCCGCCGCGCCGAACCGCGCCAGAGTGATTTTGGAACTCAGGAACTCAGGACTCTCTGGTTTCAGTCAATGGTCCAGAGCGTGAGGGAGTCTTTTTCCTTCACGAACACGCCCTTCCCGGCGGCGACGGGGTAGGCGTAGGTCTCGGTGTCGGCGACTTTATAGCCGGCGAGCTTCTTGTATTCCTTGTCGCTGGGTTCGAAGACGGCGAGTTCTCCCTTGGGGGTGAGCGCCAGCAGGACTGAGCCGGCATCGACGATGGACCCAAAGCCGCGTCCGCCCAGCTCGGCGGTCCAGAGGGTCTTGCCGCTTTGGGCGTCGAGGCAGAAGATGACGCCGTTCTGGGAGAGGCCGTAGATCTGGCCGCCCTTGAGCACCGGGCTGTTGAACTGGACGGCGTTGTCCGGGTTGCTCCAGAGCTCTTTGGCCGCGAAGCCGTCGGCGGTTTTCTCAATCTTCACCGCCTTGGTGCCGCGGCCGGAGCCGGCGTAGATGACGGTCTGGCCCTCGACAATGGGGGTGGCAGCGTTATAGGCGCGGCCCTGGGCCGGGAACGGCGCTTCCCAAAGCAGCTTGCCGTCGGCCACACCAAGGCCGACAATCTTCTTCGGAGTCAGCGTTACCACCATTCTGGTTCCCTCGACCGTGAGCAGGACCGGGGAGGCGTAAGCGGCGCCGTCGCCGGTCCATTTCCACTTCTCGTTGCCGGTGGCCAGGTCGTAGGCGACGATGCCGCCATTGGACTCGTCGCCGAGTTGCGCGATGCAGAGGCCGCCGGTGATGATCGGTGAGGAGGCGGTGTAGAACCTGGGCCAGGCCCCCGAGAAGTCATCTTTGCGCCAGAGCATCTTGCCCTTCGCGGCATCCACGCAGGAGAGCACCCCGCCGACGCCGAGGGTGACAATCTTGCCTTCGGCCACGGTCGGCGAGCTTCGGGGCCCGCTGTGCAGCGATGCGGACGGTCCGGACACCGCCTGGGCGGCGTATTTCTCCTGCCAAAGCTCTTTGCCGTTCGCGGCGTCGAGGCAGCGGATGACTTCGTCGTCATCCTGGCGCGCGAAGACGTAGAGTTTGTTGCCGACGAGGGCCGGGGTAGCATCGCCCAGGCCGACGGGAACCTTCCACTTCTGGGTCAATTCCTTGGGCCAGGTTTTTGGGGCGGAGAACCCGCTCGCCTTTGCGTCCCGGTTGGGGCCGCGCCACTGCGGCCAATCCTGCGCCAAGGCGCAGCTTGCGCTCACCGCCAGCACGCCCGCAACCGCCGTCATAGTTCGATTCATGTTTCTCATGGTAGCTCCTGTTGGAGTATTGGTTTGATATGAATTTGCCTGTTTGTCCTGGGTCCAACCATACGCTCCCAGGCGCGGGCAGGGAAGGGAAAAATGAAGGGAATTTGGAACTCAGCAACTCAGGAGGGCTTCGAGGATTCTGCGGCCTGGAACGCTGCGGCAGCTTCATGCACCGCATGGAAGATGCTCTCCTGGCCAATCTCGCTGGTGAAGCCGATGCGTTCGAGGACCAGGCGGAGGGGGCGGTTGGCATGGGCGAACTTCAAGGCGATGCCTTGCTGCTGAAGTTCCTTGTTCAGGGCGCGCAGGGCTTCCGCTGCGGTGATGTCAATGTCGGTGATGGCCTGGGCATCAACGAGGAACCAGCGGACGGGGGTGGGGCTGGCGGCGACGAGTTGGCGCACGCGCTCGACGAAGTGGCTGGCGTTGGAAAACAGCAGCGGCGCATAGAAACGATACGCGATGAAGCCGGGGATCGTCTCCCCTGTGTCACTGGTTCCCAGGTCGTGGAAACCCTCGCCGGGTATGATGCGGAGGACGGCATCGGGCGGATTGGAGATGCGGTCGATCAGGGCCAACAGCGAGAGGGCTACACCGACCAGGATGCCGGCCACCACGCCGACGGCCAGCACGCCCAGCGTCGTCAACGCGGCCAGCAGGGCGCTCCGCGGGTAAAACCTGTAGATGCGCACCATCACGTCAAACTCGACGAGCGTAGCGCCGCCGCAGATGAGCAGCGCGGCCAGCGCCACCACGGGCAGCCGCGCAATCAGCGGCGTGAGGAATACAAGGAACAGGATCAGGGTAACGGCGGCGACGAGGCTGGCCAGTTGAGTCTTGCCCCCCGCCGAATCGTTGATAGTGGTGCGGGCCTGGCTGCCGGTGACGGAGAACCCCTGGAACAGCCCGGCGCACACGTCAGCGAGGCCGAGCGCGGTGAGTTCCTGATTGGGGTTGACCTCGTAGCCGTTCTTGGCGGCGAACGCGCGTGCCAGCAGGATGCCCTCCGTGTAAGTCAGCAGGGCAATGCCGATCGCGGCGGGCAGGAGGGTGTGGATGTCCCGCCAATCGGCGGCGGGAAGGGCGAAGCGAGGCAGCCCTTGGGGAAACGCGCCGATCACGGCCACGCCCCGGCCTTCGAGACCCAGCGCGAGCGAGGCGGCAATCGCCGTGACGACAACGACCAGGGCTGGCGGGATTTTCGGGGCGAGCCGGCGCAAGCCAACGATCACCGCGAGCAGGCTCAACCCAAAGAGCAGGGTCGGCCCGTGCGTCAGGCGCAGCTTGCCGGCGAGTTCGGCCAGCCGGGGGAAGAAGTCGTTGTGTTCGAGCTCGATACGGAAAAGCTTGTCGAGCTGCGAGGCCACCAGGATCAAGGCGGCGCCGGTCATGTAACCCACGAGGACGGGTTTGGAGAGGAAATTGGCTATCGCGCCGATTTTGGCGCGGGCTCCCAGCAGGAGCAGCAGGCCGCTGAGCACAGCCACCGTGGCGGCGAGGACGACGGCGCGGGAAGGGTCGCCGGCCGCCAGCGGCACGATGGCGCTGGCAACCAGCAGCGAAATCGCAATGTCCGGCCCGACGATGACGTGCCGGGAGCTGCCGAAGAAGGGATACACGAGGAGGGGCACGAGAGCGGCGTAGAGTCCGTGTTGCGGAGGCAGGCCCATCAGGCCGGCGTAAGCGATGACCGAGGGGATCATGACCACGCAGACGCTCACGCCGGCCAGCAGATCGGCTGACAGCCACTCGCGCCGGTAGCCGCGGAACAACGCCAGGCCGGGGACCCAGCGCAGCAGCGCCGACGGCGGCGTTGGGCGTGGGGCTTCGCTCATGGGCTCGGGGAAGACCCGGGGCGTGGCTGGTCGCGTTTGTCCATCATCATATCAACCGTCCGACGGGGTGTGACTTTAGCGCAGAGTAGGGATGGGGGGAAGGGAAAACAGGCGGGCCCCGGTAATCCCTCAGTAACGGCGGGAAAAGGGGCCAAGACATTTTTTGCTTGCTGTGGTAGGTATGTTATATTACATACATACCATGACGCATCCGAAGTCCTCCGATTCCCCTCTCCGCCAGA
>JBEKJO010000217.1:0-8225 GCA_050011195.1 Verrucomicrobiota bacterium
ATTACTGGACGCACCTGTTCCTCTGGACGCTCAACGGGTTCGTGCAGGGGATGGGTTACGGCCCTTGCACGCGCGGATTGTCGCATTGGTACAGCGTGAAGGAGCGCGGGGCCATCTTCGGCGTATGGAACATCTCGCACAACGTCGGCGGCGGCATCGCCGGCTACCTGGCCGCCAAGTGCGCCGAGCATTGGGGCTGGGCTTCGGCGTTTTACGTGCCGGGCGTGATCGCGACGCTGTGCGCCTTCTACCTGTTCTGGCGGATGCGCGACACGCCGCAAGCCGAGGGCCTCCCGCCGGTGGAAGAATACAAGAAGGATTATCCGCCCGAAGAAAGGGAAGACCACGAAAAGGAACTCAGCGCGCGCGAGCTGCTCTGGAAGTATATCCTGCCGAACAAAATGCTATGGGTGCTCTCCATCGCGAACATCTTCGTCTATATCGCCCGCTACGCGATGGTGGATTGGGGGCCGACCTACCTCAAAGAGGTCAAGGGCGCATCGCTGGCCGAAGGCGGTTTTAGCACGCTGGTGATCGAGTTCGCCGGCGCGGCGGGGATGCTGACGATGGGGTGGCTTTCCGACAAGCTCGGCGGCCGGCGCGGGCGCGTGAGCGTCATGGCGATGATCCCGTTGCTGGTGGCCTTCGCGGCCATCCGCGTCACACCCAAAGGCATGTTGTGGCTGGATATGACGCTGTTCGCGGTGATCGGCTTCTTTGTTTATACGCCGGTGATGTTCTCGGGCGTGATGTCCCTGGACCTGACGACCAAAAAGGCCGTCGGCACGGCGGCGGGGTTCGTGGGCTTCTTCGGCTACGTCGGCCGGGTCATCCAGGGCAAGGGCCTTGGTTGGCTGGCACAGTACTACGGCTGGGACCCCGCGCTCTGGGCCGTGCTGGGCTGCACCGCGATTGGCATCATCCTGCTGGCCTTTCTCTGGAACGTGCGGCCCAGAGGATGACGGACGGCAGAAAGAGGGCGGACCCGGGATGTTATTTGAGCGTGCTGCTTGAAAAACGCGACCATCTTCTCCGGCGCGTCATCGGGGTACATGTGTCACCCGTTGTGGACGACAAACTCAACCGGCGCATTGGTGGAGTTGATCCTCCGGGCGGCTTCCACTGCGCGTTCCCGGGTCTTGAAGTCCACAATCAGGTCGTTCCTGCCGGCGATATGAAGGACCGGGCACGGCTTGGCCTGATTCAGTAATTGGGCGTCGCTTGCCGCCACCGGGGCGACGGCGGCCAGGGAGTCGCCGCATTCGAGATTTCCGGCATGATCGGCGCGCTCATCGGCGGCTGGCTGAGCGACCGGCTGTTCGGCGGGCGCGGCTTCCGCTCCTGCGTGTTTTATATGGCCTCGGCCGGGCTCTCGATCCTACTGTTTTGGAAAGTGGCGGGCGAGTCCCGTCTGGCTCAACACCCTGCTCCTCTTACGGACTCCACGCCGTGCGATAAAAGCGTCCTTGGAAGCCGGACGCCGGGGCGTCCGTGTACTGAATCGAGGGGAAAGGGAGATTCGTGTAGTTGGTCAGCGTCAGCCAATCCGTCAGGTTGGTGGAGGCTTCCAGACAAAAGGTGATGTTCGTGGGCGCGGTGATAGTAAGCTGGCAGGCGCCGCCGGGCAAAAGATCTATTCCGTTGAACAGGATGTCCGGCGCAGGAACGTATTTAATTGTGACGCAATCGCCCCCGGAAGTGCCCGTGACATAGACGTTGTCGCTGCTGTCCACAGCCAGGGCGGATGCTTGAGAGCCGCCCGGTGCGTCGTAGCGGTTGGTCCACAGAGGCGTGCCGCCGCTCGAATAGGCGATGGTCAGATAGTCGTAATTGCTGCTGGCGCCCCAGGAATAGCCGGTCACATAGACGTTGCCGCTGCTGCCCACGGCCAGGGCTTGGGCGTAGTCGTTGGTGTGGCCTGGCCCGTCGTAGCGGTTAGTCCACAAAAGGGTGCCAACGCTGGAATAGGCCGCAGTCAGATAGTCGTAGCCGGTGGAGCCTACCCCATAACAGCCAGTGACATAAACGTTACCATTGCTTCCCACGGCAATGGCGTTCGCGTAAGCCGGGAAAGAACATTGCGCCACTTGCTGGTTAGCCCACAAGAACGCGCCCCCGCTGGAGTAGGCGGAGGTCAGATAACCACCGCATTGCGCTCCCATTACATCATACACATTCCCGCTGTGACTCGCCGCAACAATCACAGGAGGGAATATCTCGCAACCATTGCAGGAATTGACCCACCGGGTTGCTCCTGTTGAGGAATAGGCAACGAGTGCATACCCCCAAGCGGGACCTTCCGTGGCCTGATCAGTGTAAACGATGACATAGACATTTCCGGCGCCATCCACGGCCAGGGCCGCAGCTAGACAATCGGTAAGTGTTGATTGAGCCCCGCCGCTGTAGAGATTCGTCCACAGAGGCGTGCCAATGCTGGAGTAAGCCAGTGTCGCACAACTGTGATATTCCGTGTTGCGCAAAGCATAGCCTGTGACATAGACGTTGTTGCTGTTGTCCACAGCCACGGCAGTGGCGAAAGCATTGAGGTTGGCTGGTCCACTGTAGTAGTTGGTCCATAATGAAGCGCCATTGCTGGCATAAGCAATGGTTTCGTACTTGTTGGGGATTCCCATCACCCCGTGCCAAATGCCTGTCACATAGATGTTGCCGCTGTTATCAAGGGCCATACTTGAAACCAAGGTCGGGAAGGTGCCCCCGATGTTTGTCCAGAGGGGCACCCCGCTGCCCGAGTACTTAATTATCAACTCCTGCCACCCGAGCTGGGCGGCCACGATCACGTTGCCCTCGGCGTCCACGGCGACATTCGTGCCCGAGGCACCGGGATACCGCTGAACCCAGGCTTGGACGGCTGGCCCGGCGCGCAACGTCGGCGCCAGCAAAAGCAGGCAGAGAGGCAGCAGGAGCCAAGTCCCGGCGACTCCCCTCGGCTCGGTCGTCTTTGAGGATGGGCTTGGTACAGATGTCGGGCCCCGGAGGCTCCTAGGCAGCCAACTGCGCAAGCCATGAACGTTGCGCTTCATAACTCCGAACCAGAGTAAACCAGAAACCGTCCCCCGCGTCAAGCCCGGGAAGGATGGTATTCTGCGCCTGCCAGCGGACTTTGCAGGCGGAACGGTGGTGATTGAAACAGGTTCACCCAGTGGGTGAGGGGGGCTGTAGCTTGCATTGTTTTTGCCTGCTGTCCGTCCAAAGCTCTCATTTTCGCGAGGACTTCTTGTGCAAACGCAGCAGCCCGCTTTCCCAATCACCAGTCACCAGTCACCAATCACCAATCACCAATCACCCCGCCCGCACCTTTGCCGCGCCGTTCCGGCCTCGACTTTCTCATTCCGCGCGCATAGCGGCGAGGATCTTGGCCCCTTCCTTCGAGCGGCGGAAATACCAGATGAAGAACAGCGAGAAGGCGGCCAACAAGACGGCGCCGCCCCACAACCGCAGTTGCGGATGATCGGCCAGGCCGCTGCCCAGGAGGGCGAAGATGAAGCTCTCGGGCAGGTATCCCACAAACGAAGCGGCGAGGAACGTCCCCAATGGGATGGCCGTGACGCCGGCCAGATAGTTGGTGAGAAAGTTGTTGCCGACCGGGCAGAGCCGAATCAGCAGCACGACCATGAAGCCGTGCTGGCCGAGCAAATCATCGAACCGTTGCAGGCGCCGGCCCATGCGGCGCGCCACCAGTTCGCGACCCAGGTGCCGCGAGTAAAGAAACGGCGCGATGATGGCCAGCGTCATGGCCACTTGCGACCACAAGGTGCCCAGGACCACGCCGAACATCGCCCCGCCCACCGCGGACAGCACAATGCGGGGAAAGCCGATCGACACCAGACCCGTGCCCGCCGCGGCGTAGGCCAACCAGGCCCAGCCGCCCCATTGCGCCAGCCATTGCTGTAGCCGCGCGACCCGCTCGAACGTCGCCCCCCGGCTCCAGGGCGTCAGCGTCAGCAGCCACGTCGAGACGATGAGGAATCCGGCCAGCAACAAGACCCGCCAAACGTCGCCCAGGGCGGAACGCGGCGGGGCCGGGGCGGCAGCCTGTGTGCCACCCGATGCGGGCGCTGACTCTTGCATACCGCCTTCGATGCTATTCACCCCGTGCCGGTTAATCCAGCCGCAAAGCGCCGCAAGATTCTTTGCGCAACGCCACAACCCGCTTTCCCCATGTAACCCATGTAACCCATTTAACTTATTTAACTCATGTAACTCATTTAACCCCTTTACCCCCTTGTTTGCCCTTTGTGCCGTCACCACACTTCCACCGGCCCCTTTGGCACCGGAATGTGCCCCGGCTGGGGGCTGCCCGGTCCCGCCATAAAAGAAGCCACCAGCGGCGCGGGGCGGAAGCGCGGTTTCAATTCGCCGGCTTCATCCACGAACTGCTGACGCCAGCGGCGGTAGTATTCGAGCAGCTCGTAAAACTCGGCGCGAGTCGAGACGCGCACCACGCGCCGGTTGAACTCGTTGGCCGGGCCGAACCGCTTCGCATGCCACGGCGCGACTTTGCGGAACATCCGGCAACCGTGCGCTTCGCCAAAAACCTCAATCATCAAATCCAGGTGGCGGCACATCACCCGCACTCGCTCCTCGAAGGAAGGTTCGGGGAGAAGCTGGCCTGTCTTGAGGTAATGCCGCGTGTGCTGGAAAATCCAGGGATTGTAAAACGCGCCGCGGCCGATGCTCACGCCGGCGCAGCCCGTCTGCTCGAGCATCACTTTCGCCGCCTGCGGCGTGGTGACATCCCCATTGCCGATCACGGGCACTCTCTTCAACGCCTCCACCACCGCGCGGATGCCGGCCAGGTTGACCGTGCCGGAAAATCCCTGCTCCCGCGTCCGGCCATGAACGATGACAGCCGACACGCCGACATCCTCAAGCGCGCGCGCCAGGTCCGGGGCCGTGATGTTTTGGTCATCCCAGCCAAGCCGCATCTTGGCGGTGACGGGTATCTTGACGGCATCTACCACCCCTTTCACCAGGCGCGCCGTTTTGTCCAACTCCGTCATCATCGCCGACCCGCCGCCGACGCGGCAGACCTTGCGCACCGGACAGCCCATGTTGATGTCGGCACAGGCGATGCCGAGGGACTCAAGATAGACTGCGGCCTCGCGCATTTCTTCCGGCACGGAGCCGAAAAGTTGCACGGCCAGCGGCCGGTCGGCGGGGGAAGTTTCGATGAGCTTGAGGGCTTTGGCCTTCTTTTCCAGCAGGGAGCGGGCATTAACCAGGTCGGTGGTGGCCAGGCCGATACCGCCCAACTCGCGGACCGTCAGCCGAAACGGCAGGTTGGTGTAGCCTGCCAGCGGCGACAGAAACAGGTTGGAAGCCAATGTCAGCGGTCCCAGACGCATCGCCCACACTATAGCCAGCAGCGCAACGCAAGGCGATTCCCATTCAGCGGACTCGCCCTCGTCCGGCAGGGCCACTGACAAAGTCTGTAGATGAACGGCGGAGCGCCGACGTTCTCGCCGGCTTAGACCGCTGGAATTCAGATAGGATGCGCAGCACCGAAAAAATGACCCTGAGCCACTGCCTTTTCTGGGTTTGCCTTCCCCCACGAGCCTTCTGGAATCATCCTGCTCCCCGTCCCGCCGCCAAAACCCCGCACGTTGCCCGGCGGGGCGCCCGGTCAACTTCTCGGCGAGACGCCTGCGTCCCATTGACGGGTTCTGCCCGTTTTGCCGCCTTGACGCGCCGTCGTAAGCGCATACCATAAGCCAATAATTTATGAGTCGGGCCTCGCGCTTTTCCCTGCTGCCAGTATGACCGAGTGGAACATCCAATCACGCGCCCATGCCTGCGCCGCTTGCGGCAAACCCTTTGCCGACCAGGAGACCTATCACACGCTGCTTTTCGATGAGAAAACCGATTTCCGGCGTTCCGACGTTTGCCAGGCCTGCTGGCAGAAGCAATACAGCGACGGGGCCCGCGACCGCAAAGGCTTTATCTCCTATTGGCAGGGCGTCTATGCCGCGCCCCCGCCCCCGGCTGACGCAATTCAACGGGAAACCGCCGAGTCGCTCCTGCGCAAGCTCATTGAAGTGAACGACCCGCGTTACCTTCCGGCCGGATACATTCTAGCCGTCATGCTCGAACGCAAGCGCCTGCTCAAAGTCAAAGAGCAGATGATGCGCGACGGGCAGCGGGTTTTCATCTATGAACACGCCGGCACGGGCGACGTGTTCACCATCATTGACCCGGCCTTGCAGCTCAACCAGTTGGAGCAAGTCCAGCGCGACGTCGCCGCCCTGCTCGAACACGGCTTGAAACCGCCGGCGCCGCAGCCGCAGCCCGCCGAAGCCACTGCCAACCTTCCCGCCGCGCCGCCGGAGTCTGAAACCCAGGCCGGACCCGAAGCGCCGAAAGCAGCCTGAATTGAATTCTTGCGCCTGAACAGCCGACCCCATGCCCACCGCCACAGGATACGATGAACTGCAAGAGCAGATGGGTTACGTCTTCCGCGACCCCGCCCTGCTCCAGCTCGCCTTGACGCACCCGTCGGTCGCCCACGAGCAACGCGTGCCCCTCCAGACCAACCAGCGCCTCGAATTCCTTGGCGATGCCGTCCTCCAACTCGTGCTCACACGCGAGCTATTCGAGAAATTCCCCGCCGTCGGCGAAGGCCCCCTGACCAAAGCCCGCGCCAAACTCGTCAATCGCCGGACTCTGGCCGAGCGCGCCCGGCACTTGGGCATTGGCCAGCACTTGATCTTAAGCCGGGGCGAGGAGTTGCATGGCGGCCGCGACCGGCCCTCCGCGCTCGCGGACACCTACGAGGCCCTGCTCGGCGCCGTCTTCCTTGATGCCGGGTTCGAGGCGGCCCGCGACTTTATTCTCCGCCAGTTCCAGGCCGCCTTTGGCGGGCTTAGAGTGATTCCCATCCTCGAAAACCCCAAAGGCGAGTTGCAGGAACTGCTGCAAGCCGTCTCGCCCGAAGCCCTGCAGTACCGCGTCGTTTCCGCCACCGGCCCGGACCACGACCGGGTTTTCGAGTGCACCGTGCATCATGGCGGCGCGGAACTGGCGCGCGGCCGGGGCAAAAGCAAAAAAGCCGCCGAGAGCGAAGCCGCCCTGGCCGCCCTGGCAAAGCTGCGCGAGAGAAAGGAGGCTGCCACGTGAAATCACTCTTCAGCGCGCGCCACAAAACCCTCATCGGGGTCGTCCACCTTCGGCCCCTCCCCGGCTCGCCGCGCTGGCGCGGCGATTTGGAATCCGTGCTTGACTTCGCCGTGAACGATGCCCGCGCTTACCAGCAGGGCGGCGCCCACGCCCTCTTCATCGAGAACTTCGGCGACGTGCCCTTCACCAAAACGAACGTCGCCCCCGAAACCATCGCCGCTATGGCCGCCGCCGGCCGCGCGATCCGCCAGGCCGTGAAACTTCCCATCGGCTTCAACGTCCTGCGCAACGACGCCCGCGCCGCCCTGGCCTTGTGCGCCGCTTGCGGCGGCGCCTTCATTCGGGTCAACGTCCACACCGGCGCGATGTTGACCGACCAAGGGCTTATCGAAGGCAATGCCTATGACACCTTGCGCTATCGGCGCCGCGTTTGCCCGCCAGCGCAGATCTTTGCCGATGTCCACGTCAAGCACGCCGTGCCCCTCGGTAACTGGACCATCGGCGACGCCGCCCGCGATACCGTCGAGCGCGGCCTGGCCGATGCGCTGATCGTCTCCGGTGCCGGGACCGGTCTCTCAGCCGACCTTGCGGACGTCGAGCGCGTTCGCCGCATCTGCCCCGCCATCAAAGTCCTCCTGGGCAGCGGTGTGACGCTCGAGAACGTGCGCGATTTCCTGCCCGCCGCCGACGGCTTTATCGTGGGCTCCTCACTCAAAGCGGCTGGCAGGTTGTCGAACCCGGTCGATCCCAAACGCGTCGCCGCCCTCGTGCGGGCCATCGGCAGGGAGGGCGAGCGTCCCCGCGAGCCCTGATTTTCGCAGGTGGGAGGGCGAGCGTCCCCGCGAGCCCTGATTTTCGCAGGTGGGAGGGCGAGCGTCCCCGCGAGCCCTGATTTTCGCAGGTGGGAGGGCGAGCGTCCCCGCGAGCCCTGGTTTTCGCAGGTGGGAGGGCGAGCGTCCCCGCGAGCCCTGGTTTTCGCAGGTGGGAGGGCGAGCGTCCCCGCGAGCCCTGATTTTCGCAGGTGGGAGGGCGAGCGTCCCCGCGAGCCCTGATTTTCGCAGGTGGGAGGGCGAGCGTCCCCGCGAGCCCTG
>JBEKJO010000218.1:0-9929 GCA_050011195.1 Verrucomicrobiota bacterium
GCCAGCGTCATCGTCAATGAGCGGGGCGACATCAGTTTCATTCACGGACGGACGGGCAGTTTTCTGGAGCCGGCGTCGGGTCAGCCGCGCCACAACCTGCTGGAAATGGCGCGCGAAGGTTTGCGCCTCGCGCTGGCCGCCGCCTTGCGCCGCGCGGCCAGGCAGAAATCCGAAGTCGTATCGGAAGGCGTGCGCGTAAAGACCAACGGCAGTTTCACGCTGGTGGACGTGGCGGTGAGCCGGATTACCGAACCGGAATCCATTCGCGGCTTGTTTCTCGTGACGTTCCGGCCTGCGCGGGTTGCGATCGTGCGCCCGGCGAAACGGAAGAAATCCGCCAGAGCCGGTCTGCCGGCGGGCCGGATGGACGAGCTGGAGCAGGAACTCCAATTCACCAAGGAATCGCTGCAAAACACGGTCGAGGAATTACAGACCGCGAACGAGGGACTTACATCCAGCAACGAGGAGTTGCAATCCAGCAACGAGGAATTGCAAAGCACCAACGAGGAACTGGAAACGTCGAAAGAGGAGATGCAGTCGCTCAACGAGGAACTGCAGACCGTCAACGCCCAACTGCAAAGCAAGATGGAAGCCTTTTCCCAGGCCAATGACGACATGCAGAATCTGCTCAACAGCACCGTCATTGCCACCGTCTTCCTCGACGGCCAGCTAAACATCCGGCGCTTCACCGAGGAGGCTCGGAAGGTGTTCAACCTCATTCCCAGCGACGTGGGCCGGCCCATCGCCGACCTGGCCTCCCACTTGAACTACGACCAGTTGGTGGCCGACGCCACGGAGGTATTGCGCACGCTGGTGCCGCATGAAAAGGAAGTGCCGACCCGGGAAGGGGGCTGGCGGCTGGTGCGCATCCTGCCCTATCGCACGACGGAGAACGTGATTGACGGGCTGGTCATCACGCTGGTGGACATCACACGCACCAAGCGGGCCGAGCAAGCCGCCGAGCAAAGCCGCGCCTACGCCGAGAGCATCGTCGCCACCGTGCGCGGGCCGCTGGTGGTGCTGGACCCGGATTTGCGCGTGGTCTCGGCCAATCGGGCGTTCTACCGCCGGTTCAAGGTGAGCGCGGAGCAAACCGAGCGGCGGCTCATTTACGAAGTGGGCAACGGACAATGGGATATTCCCAAACTGCGCCAGTTGCTCGAAAAGATTTTGCCGAAGCACAGCACGTTCGAGGAATTTGAAGTGGAGCACAATTTTCCCACCGTTGGCCGGCGGGTCATGCTGCTCAACGCCCGCCGTCTGGAGCAACCTCCAACGCAGCGGGGTCGTATCCTCCTGGCCATGGAAGACGTGACGGAGTCGCGCGGGCAATCCCGGAGCGTGAAGAAAGACGTTAGGAAATGAACTGACGGCTTGGAGCACCCGCTGTACTGTCACGAGACAAACACATGACCGAGACAAAGAAAAGGACGCGCGAGCCGGGACCGCTGGGGCGGCTGCGCCGGCGGGCAGAGGCATTGCTTAAGAAATCGCCGCACCTGGATTCCCGGACGCCCGTCGAGGACGTGCAGAATGTGGTCCACGAACTGCGGGTTCATCAGGCGGAACTGGAGATGCAGAACGAAGAGCTGCGCCGGACCGAACTGGAATTAATGCAATCACGCGACCGCTTGAGCGACCTTTACGATTTCGCCCCGGTGGGCTACTTGACCATCAATTCTGAAGGAACCGTGCTGGAGGCCAATCTTACCGCGGCGAAGATGCTCGGTGTGGTCCGCAACAGACTTGTGGCCCAGCCTTTTCCCCGGTTCATCGAGCATGACTCCCAGGACAGCTTTTACCGGCATCGTCGGGCCGTTTTTTCCAGCGGCAAACCGGGCACGTGCGAACTGGTGCTGCGCAGGGCCGACCGAACCGGTCTGCCGGTCCACCTCGAAAGCCTCCCGTTCGCGGGCGACGCGGCTCGAATCCGCCAGTGCCGGATCGCTTTGGTTGATGTTGCCGAGCTTAAGCGGACGGAGGCGGCGCTGCGCAAAGCGCAGGATACGCTGGAGGAAAAGGTTCGCCAACGGACTGCCGCCCTCGATGCGGCCAACGAGCAACTCGAACACCTGCTCAGTTCCAGTCCCGTGATCATCTATAGTGGCAAACCTTCCGGTGAATATGCCGGCATTTTCATCAGCAAGAATGTGCGGGAGCAACTCGGGTATGAGGCGCAGGAATTCATGGAAGATCCAGGTTTCTGGGCCGGCCATATCCACCCGGAAGACAAACCCGAGGTATTTGCCAAGCTGGCGGGGCTCTCGAAGCAAGGTCGGCTGAGTCTCGAGTACCGCTTTCGGCACAAGGACGGGACCTACCGATGGATGCGCGACGATGTGGCGCTGGTCAAGAACAGCGCTGATCGGCCGCAGGAGATCGTCGGTTGCTGGATGGATGTCAGCGAGCGCAGGCAGGCGGAGGAGGGGCGCGCTCAGCTCGCGGCCATCGTGGACTCCTCGGCCGATGCGATTATCAGTCGCAACCTGAATGACATCATCATCACCTGGAATGAGGGCGCAGAGCGAGTGTTCGGCTACTCCTCTCCCGAAATCGTGGGGCATTCCTTCACCGTGCTCGTTCCCCCTGATCGTCGGGATGAGGTGCGTCAGATTCGGCAGCGGATTGAGCAAGGAGAACGGGTCGAATATCACGACACGGTGAGGGTCGCCAAGGATGGCCGGCAAATTCCTGTTTCATCCCTGAGCTCACCCGTCAAAGAGGCCAGCGGGAGAATTGTCGGGATCTCGGCCATTTTGCGGGACATCTCTCGCCAGAAATGGGCGGAGGCGGCCCGTGACCAGAGCGAGCAGGCCCTGGCTGATTTTTTCTCTGAAGCGCCGATTGGATTGCTTTGGGTCGCGCGCGATGGTCGGATTCTACGGGCCAACCAAGCCATGGGAGCCATGCTCGGTTGCTACCGCGAGGATTTGTTCGGAAGGCAGTGGGCTGAGTTTTTCGCCGACCCGGAAGTGGTGCAGAGCCTGCTTGAGCGCATAACGCGGAAGGGATTGCTGCATGACAATCTGGTGCGGCTCCAGCGCAAAGACCGCTCGCTCTTGCATGTCTTCATGGATGCGAATGGCCTGTGGGAGAAGGGGAAGATGGTTCATTCGCGCTGGTTTATCCGCGATGTCACGCGGCGCGTGGAATTGGAGAAAGAGATTCTGGCCGTCAGCGACCGGGAACGCCAGCGGATAGGACAGGACCTGCATGATGATCTGTGCCAGCAACTGACGAGCATCGAGTTTCTGACCCGGGCTTTGGAACGGCGGTTGCAGGCCAACTCCCGAGCCGAGGGCGCGCAGGCAAAGGAAATCGGCCAGTTGACGCGTCGAGCAATTACTCACGCACGCGAGCTGGCTCATGGAATGTTCCCGGTGGAACTGCACGCGGCAGGCCTGGCGGGAGCGCTTCGAGACCTGGCCTCGCGCACCAAGGCACTGTTTCGGATCGATTGCCGGTTCCGAGGTGAATCCTCACCGCACATTCATGACCAGGTAGCGCAGATTCACCTTTATCGGATCGCGCAGGAGGCCGTCAGGAATGCGGTTAACCACGGAAAAGCCGGGCAGATCGTGATCGGCCTGAAGACCGGCGAAAACAGAATTGTTCTGAGCGTGCGGGACAACGGCGCGGGTATCCCGCTCAAACCGCCAAAAAGCAAAGGCCTGGGTCTGCGAATCATGGACCACCGGGCCAGTGTCCTCGGTGGTTCTGTGCTGGTGCGGAAATCCCCTAAAGGCGGAACCACGGTCGTTTGCTCGATTCCCGCCCCCCGTAAAAACCACCTGCCTAACATTACAGATGATAACCCAAAAATGCCATTCCACCGCTAAGACGCGTCACAAAGTGCTGGTTGTGGACGACCATCCGATGACGCGGTATGGAATCGTCCGGCTCATTGAGCAGGAGCCCGACCTGGTCGTCTGCGGTGAAGCCGAAAATGCGTCGCGTGCCCTCGCTGCGGTCAAGGCCCTTAAACCACAGGTGGTTTTGGCCGACCTCACCATGCCAGGCGGAGAGGGACTGGAATTCATCAAGGACATGCGGAGCCTTCATCCGGAAGTCGCTGTACTGGTGGTCTCGATGCACGACGAGGCGCTTTATGCCGAGCGGGCGTTGCGGGCGGGCGCGCGGGGCTATATCATGAAGAACGAAGGGGGCGAGAAGCTGGTCGAGGCCGTTCGCCAGGTGTTGCAGGGCAAAACTTACGTCAGCGAGAACATGTCTGGCAAGGTCCTGGAGATCTTCTCCCACCGCCGCCGGCGCGCGGACGACACCACTATTGGCAAGCTGACCGACCGGGAGTTTGAAGTCTTTCGATTGCTCGGGCAGGGACTGACTACCCGCGAGATCGGGCAGCAATTGCGACTGGGCACAAAAACCGTCGAGACCCACCGCCTCCACGTTCGGGAAAAGCTTGGGCTTAAGAGCGGGCCGGCGCTGATCAAATACGCCGTTCGTTGGGCCGGAACCCAGGAATTGATTTAAGCGGGTCTCAGCATTTAGAGGAGATTTTGTCCGAGCCCTGTTAGCCAGTGTCCGGCTGCTCGCGGGCAACCTCACCCCGATTTCGGTCTTCGTCAACGCGAAAGCCGTTACCTGCGGGTAGTGCCGCAATTTCCCACCTCAGCATTTGGAGGAGATTGTTTCAGGAGTCCACCGGATAGCCAGGCGGCCTGATTCGCGCTAGCCCGCATAATTCATAGAGGTATTGAACAAAGAAGCGGCGAGCGCGTCAGAAGGCTTGAAATCACTCAGCCAAATGAACACGCGACTCACCGCTTCTTCGACGACAGACTGTAGCCACCAGCCGATGCTCTTTCAAGACCTGGGATCACGCCAAGTGATTGCCGATTTTTCTGGCGGCACGCTGTCGAGTGACGGCGGCGCGTTGTTCCTACGCCAAGTGGATAACAACTTGGGGCTGACCTTGGAATTGGCGCGCTGCTTTGAGGACCGGCGGGATGCGCGGTTTGTGGACCACACCCTGGAGCAGATGTTGTCGCAGCGGATATACAGTTTGAGCTTGGGCTGCGAAGACCTCAACGATCAGGAGCGCTTGCGCTTGGACCCGCTGCTGGCCGCGGCGTGCGGCAAGGACGATCCCTTGGGGCTGGATCGGTTGAACCCGGCGGATCGGGGCATCGCGCTGGCGGCACCGTGTACGCTCAACCGGCTGGAGTTGTCCAATAACAAGCAGAGCCGCTGTCACAAGCTGCCGCATGATCCGCAGCAAGTGGAAGCCTGTCTGCTGAAGATGGGGGTGCGCTGCTTGCCCAAGCACGCGCAGGAGGTGGTGGTGGATTTGGACGCGATGGGCCATTTGGTGCACGGGACGCAGGAGGGGCGGCACTTTAACGCGTATTACGGTGATTATTGTTATCTGCCCTTGTATGCGTTTGTGGGGGACATTCCTTTATGGGCGCAACTGCGCACCAGCGATAAGAGTGCGGCCGAGGGAGTGGTTCCGGCCTTGGAGAAGATCGTGGCGGCGATTCGGAAGCGGTGCCGGAGGGCGCGGATTATTGTGCGGGGCGACAGTGGTTTTTGCCGGGAGGAGATCATGGCGTGGTGCGAGGGCCAGCAGCCGATAGTCTATTACTGCTTGGGTTTGGCCAAGAACAGCGTCCTGATCGAGAGGTTGGCCACCGCCTTGGCCGATGCGCGGGCGCGCCGGTGCCTGAGTGGTGCCGCCCAGGTGCGGGTGTTTAGGGAGTTTGAGTATCGGACCCAAACCAGTTGGAGTTGCCGGCGACGAGTCATTGGCAAGGCTGAAGTGATGGCGGCGGGAGACAATCCGCGTTTCGTGGTGACCAACCTGCCAGCCGATGGGTTCAAAGGCGAGGAAGACCGGGAGCGCTTTATACCCCAGCGACTGTATGAGGAGCTGTACTGCGCGCGGGGCGACCTGGAGAACCAACTCAAGCAGCAGGTGCTGGATTTGCAGGCGGACCGGTTGAGCACGCATTACCTGGCCAGCAACCAACTGCGTTTATGGCTGGCCACCTTGGGCTATCTGTTGCTGGAGCGGTTGCGCACGCTAGGTTTGGCGGGGACGGACTTGGCGCGGGCGACGGTGGGCAGTGTGCGTTTGAAACTGCTCAAAGTGGCCGCGCAAGTGCGGGTCAGCGTGCGCCGGGTGTACGTGCAACTGAGCAGCGCCTATCCCCTCCAGGAATTGTTTCGCCTCTGTCACCGGCGTCTGATGAGTCTGGCGCCTGCCAGTGGCTGAAGCGGAGCCGCCGAATTTCCAAACCGCAGGGTGTACCAAGCGCCACGGGAGAAGTGTCTTCCGAATGGGCCGAAAAGCAGCGGTTTTGACCCCGGGCAGATGCATTTGCCCGGAGTGCCCCTGCTCATTCTAGAAAACCTGCCGAACCCCCCTGATTTTGCTGCGGAACGCCAAGGATCAAGAGACTCTGTGATCGATGCAGGCTAGGAATGATTCGTGAAAAGCGCAGAACGACGAATCAAGGTCACCGTTGACGGAGCGGTGGCCACTTTGACCGGCACCGTCAGGACTTGGATGGGCTGGGGTGAAGCTGACAAAGATGCCCGTAAGGGTGGCGCGACCGCAGTGTTGAACCGGGTCACGGTCAACAAAGGCCACTGGTGGTGACAGCGGCAGGAAACCTGGGGGCAACAAATGAACAATGAGGCGAAAGGAAGAGCATGAAAAGAAACAATTCCGTCGTGGCGATCTATCCATCGCACACGGCTGCCGAAGCGGCGATCAAGGAACTACAGCAATCGGGATTTGACATGAATAAACTCTCGATTCTCGGACGCGATTATCTCACGGAGGAACACGTGGTCGGCTTCTACAATGCTGGGGACCGCATGAAATACTGGGGGAAAATGGGTTCCTTATGGGGTGCGTTTTTGGGCCTCTTGGTCGGTTCCGGGTTCTTTTTGATTCCCGGCATCGGGCCGTTGCTCGTGGCGGGGCCGCTCGTCGGTATGATGGTCGGGGCGCTGGAAGGTGGCGTGGTGGCGGGCGGTTTGAGTGCGCTGGGTGCCGGACTCTACAGCCTGGGCATACACAAGGATAGTATTATGAAATGCGAGACAGCGCTGAAGAGCGGCAAGTTTGTCGTGATCGCCCATGGTTCCGTGGATGACGCGACCCATGCCAAAGAAATCCTCAACCGCACCAAGCCGGAGACGTTGGAGCACCATCAGTGAATGCACCAGCGCTGAGCCACTGATAAAAAGAGAGATGAAACGTATGAATGCGACGGCAATCCGAGACGACAATGCTTTTGAGGCGACCATGAATGCTGTGATCATCTATGAATGACAAAGCCAACAAGCCGGGATCGGAAACGGCACTATCGCAAGGTTCGAGCAGTCCTCCCATCTTTAAGACCTGGTGGTTTTGGGTCGGCATGATCGTTTTGCTGGGAGGGTTTGTGCTTTATGTGCGCACCTGGACTCAGGCCACCCACCTGGATTTCAAGCCGGAAACCAACCCGCCTCCACCAGCGGCAACCCCTGCACAACGGTGAGGGAGGTTGCTTACACAAAAGGAAAGGTGGCGGGCGAGGACCACGGTTGAAACATTGAGTTTGGCGTCCGAAGGTTGGACCGGATCGGCTTTGCGGATCGGCTTGGTCAATCGAATCAGATCGTCATGCAGGATGTCCTCATAGGTTGCAGTTAATGATATGCGCACAGTATCGCTATTTCTCTTCTATGGAGGCCTCATAATCCTCATATCTTGTGCGGAGGCAGCCCGATGGATCATCTCGATGACTCGGCTGGCGCCGCGCCGCCTGACGACGGGAAATGGAGCACTCTTCCAAATCAAGAGTCCATCCTCCCGATGAATCACCAACCATGAAACAGAACCAAGTGTGAGTGCAATGGAGTCAGCAAAAGTATTGCTCCTGCTATTGATTATGATGGCCTTAACCGTCGGCACCGCCATAGCGTTGCTGGTCGTTGGGCGGGCCACGGCAAGAACCGACGCTTCGGGAAAGGCCGATTCTTCCGGCCAAGGGTCGCTGGCGCACGCGGGCTTGCTGCCGCGGCCAGACCACTGGCTGGCGGTCAAGAGCCGGAAGCCCGCGGCGATTCAAGCGGCGTTGCGATTGCACAACCCCAGGCCGTGTTCGTGGCTCGAAGGACTGTTGGGTAGACAGGGCTGGATCGTGGTCATCGGCTCGGGCTTGCCGGACCCGGCGGTGGATGTGGACGCCTGTTTCCGGTTTGTGGTTGATCTGGGCCGCAAGCTCGGCCAAGTCCGGTTCTTCAGCGCGAGCCGAATCCTCCACCACTACGCCTGGGTCCGGGTTGAGGGCGGCCGCGTCGTGCTCGCTTACGCCTGGGAAGGCGAAACCCCGTGGTCGCAGGGCCTGCGAACTCCGGCTGAAAAGGAATTGGGCCTCAAATACTTCGACTACGCCGAATCACCGGACGGCGCTCCCTGGGTCAGGCGCGAGCTGGTCGCCGCCAATGCGGACAAAGTTCCGCTGCTGGCGGCGCGTTGGAGCCTCGATCCGGCCCTGGTTGACGAAGGATTCCTGGCCCAGGAGCAGGGCATCGCCGGCGAACCTTGCTAGCCGGTGGCAGACGCCAAAAGCATAATGACAAGCCGGGTTTTGGCCTTACCAACGCGCGTGCGCTTTGCTGCGTCGCACGCCGGCTAGACCGCCCTCTCAGCATTTGGATGAGATTTTTTCAGGAGTACACCGGATAGCCAGGCGGCCTGATTCGCGTTAGGAATGATTCGTGAAAAGCGCAGAACGACGAAGACAGGGTCTTGATATGCTGCCGGCATGAAGACAACAACCCACAAGGAAAATCAAGGCCGAAACCAGAACAAGGTTAGCCGCGACGAAGTCGCTCAACGGGCTTACCAGCTTTGGGTGGCTGCGGGCCAGCCCATCGGCCGGGATCTGGAATACTGGCTGCAGGCCGAGGCGGAACTCCTCGCGGCCAGGCAGAGCGATCGTTCGCCGCAGGTGGGCGTCTCGCAGGCGAGCCCGAAGCGCGAAATGACCCGGCCACTCGCCTCTTCCGCACCGGGACCTGAAGCGAAAAAGCCCCAGAACTGCAACGCCTGCGCTCCGCTCGGTGCTGTGGCCCGTCAAGCTCGCCGTCGGTAGGTCGTCGAGAGAATCTATGAACATGAGAACGAACATCGAAATGCAACCGTGCGTTGAACTCCATCGCGACGAGGTCGCCCGCAGAACTCTGCAGCTTTGGGAAGCTGCGGGCCGGCCGACGGGCCGGGATCTGGAATACTGGCTTCAGGCGGAGGTAGAACTGCTGTCGGAGCGCCAGCACTGCCGTCCCATTGGGCACGTGTCCCGATGGCCCGCTGTTTCTGGGAAGCGACACCTAAGCGCTGTCGATCCCGGCCTGCGCAACCGCGCTTAAGGTGCTGGCGGCAAACGGAGACGAGGTGATGATCGCAGCAGGGAACGAATACACGCCGTCCCTGGTGATTTCTCATGCGCTCCTGACGCACAATCGCGGCAGGAAGCCCGGGCTCGCCGATGGTATCGTCCTCACGCCCTCGCGCCATCCGCCGCAGGATGGAGGCTTTAACGCTTCCTGGTGCGAGAGCAGGGCATCGCCGGCGAGTCGTCCTAGCCATGCCCGGCAGCCGTCGCCTCACCCCACCCCGGCTTCTGTTCTCACCAACACGAAAGCCGTTGCCTGCGGGTAGTGCCGCAAAGCCCCACCTCAGCATTTGGATGAGATTTTTTCAGGAGTCCGCCGGATAGCCATGCGGCCTGATTGGGGTTACGAATGATACCAGGTACAGATGAAGCTGGAAATTACGAAAACATGCATGAACACAAAAGCGAAATGAAGAATATGAACAAGAACAATTCCATCGTGGCGATCTATCCATCGCACACGGCTGCCGAAGCGGCTGTCAAGGAACTACAGAAATCGGGATTTGACATGAA
>JBEKJO010000219.1:0-7929 GCA_050011195.1 Verrucomicrobiota bacterium
CCTCCTCCCCACCTCGCCGGGCGATGATTTCGCCGTCGCCCAGCAGCGTGATTAGCGGCACGTGCATGGGGAGGATGCCCATCTCGCCCTCCTGGCCGGGCAGTGTGACCATGTCCACGTCTGTGGAATAGACCTGGCCAGTGGGAGTGGTGATTTCCAGTTTGAGCGCGGGAATCATAGTCGGATGCGTGAAAGGTGTTGTGTGTTGCGTGAAACCGAGCTTGCACTCAACTCTCAACCATCAACTCTCAACCTCCTTGATCTCTTCAATCTGGCCCTTCATGTAAAAGTTGCCTTCGTTGACCTCGTCGTGCTTGCCTTCCAGGATTTCCTTGAAGCCTTTCACGGTTTCGGCCACAGGCACCTGCTTTCCGGCGCGTCCCGTGAAGACTTCAGCCACCGAGAACGGCTGACTCAAGAAACGCTGAATCTTGCGGGCGCGGAACACCGTAAGCTTGTCCTCGGGCGAAAGCTCGTCCATGCCGAGAATCGCGATGATGTCCTGGAGATCCTTGTAGCGCTGGAGGACTTTTTGGACGCCGCGGGCCACGTCGTAGTGCTCCTGACCGACGATGTCCGGGGTCAGGGCGCGCGAGGTTGAAGCCAGCGGGTCCACCGCCGGGTAGATGCCCAACTCGGAGATCGCGCGGTCCAGCACGATGGTGGCATCGAGGTGGGCAAAGGTCGTGGCGGGAGCGGGATCGGTCAGGTCGTCCGCCGGCACATAAACCGCCTGGAAGCTGGTGATCGACCCTTTCTTAGTGGAAGTGATGCGCTCCTGCAAATCGCCCATTTCCGCGGCGAGGGTCGGCTGGTAACCGACGGCGCTCGGGGTGCGCCCCAGCAACGCGGACACCTCGGACCCGGCCTGAGAGAAACGGAAGATGTTGTCGATGAAGAGCAACACGTCTTGATTCTTGTCGTCGCGGAAATACTCGGTGATGGCGAGGCCGGAGAGGCCCACGCGCAAGCGGGCGCCCGGCGGCTCGTTCATCTGGCCATAGACCAGCGCGATCTTGGACTTGCTGAGGTCCTGCTGGTTGATGACGCCGGCCTCGGACATTTCCGTGTAGAGGTCGTTGCCCTCGCGGGTGCGCTCGCCGACGCCAGCGAAAACGGACACGCCGCCGTGGAGCTTGGCGATGTTGTTGATCAACTCCATGATCACGACGGTCTTGCCGACGCCAGCGCCGCCGAACGCGCCGACTTTGCCGCCCTTCAGGAACGGGCAGATGAGGTCGATGACCTTGATGCCGGTGGTCAGGATTTGCGGGGTGGTGGATTGGTCCATCAAGGAGGGGGCCGCGCGGTGGATCGGGCAGTATTTTTCGGCAATGACCGGCCCGCGCTCGTCCACGGGATTGCCGGTGACGTCGAACACGCGACCCATGACGCCGTCGCCGACGGGCATGGAGATGGGGTTGCCGGAGTCGAGCACCTCCATGCCGCGCTTGAGGCCGTCGGTGGTGGACATGGCGACGGTGCGGACCCAATTGTCACCGAGGTGCTGCTGGACTTCGAGCGTCAGTTTGGTCTTCCCCTGGAGCGGGAGGTTGTACTCGATCGTCAAGGCGTTGTAGATGGCGGGGAGTTGATCGGGGAACTCGACATCCACCACCGGACCGATGACTTGAACAATTTTGCCTTTATTCATTCTCTGCAGACTTCAGTTGGTAGTTTTTCTCTTTGTCAGGTCGAGAGCATTGGCGCGCCGAAGCGCCCCGGATTCATCCTCGGTGAAGGTCACGGCTTCGTAGTAATCTTCAAGCGCAACAAATACTCCGATCTTCTCCGCCCACTGCCTGAGGCGCGGATTACAAGTTCGTTCCCAAGCCAGAACCTCCACTCCCCACCCTTTCTTGTGCATCCGCTCAAGATCAGCATGAAATCCCACCCCGTCCAGGAAACCAGCGCCGTCGCCAGTCAACATCACCGCGATTCCTGGGTCCCCATTGTAGTCCAATGCCTTTCGAAGCATGTGAGTTTGGAGCGCCTGATCCACAGCCTGTTCGCGAGAACTGAGGCCTCCCCGCTCGAACAGCTCCACTGTAACACCGGCTTGCTCCAGGCGATTCCAAACGTGCCGCAAAGGGGGCGGTACGGATCCCACAGCAACGGCGTACTCCAAGCTGCGGTCTGCCACTGCCAGGCGAAGCAAGTTGTCGAACTGTATCCGCACATGGTAAGCGGCATCCCCGCCTTCTCGCTCGGCGGCCACGGTTTTCGCGCTAATGAAAATGTTCGAGTTATCCCAAAATACAAATATCTTTTTCATAGTTCACAATAATGTTAGCATTCGGAGCGTTCTTATCCCAGCGCCATCGCGGCGCTGGAGATTTCCAGCAATTCATTCGTGATGCCGGCCTGGCGCATCTTGTTGTATTCGAGAGTGAGGTGCTTGACCAGTTGGTTGGCGTTGTCGGTGGCGTTTTTCATGGCCACCATGCGGGCGCTGTGCTCGCTGGCTTTGGCTTCCAAAAGCAACCGCCCCACATGGAAATCAATGAAGTAAAGCACCAGCCGGTCCATCACCGTCGCGGGGTCCGGCTCAAAAAGGAAATCAATGTGCTGGTGCTGGGCCGGCGCCGGCCCGGCTCTGCCCCGCACCTCCGTCCGCAGGCTCTCCGCCGAGCACATCGGCAGCAACGCGTGCATATCGGGCCGCTGCGACAGCGTGTTGATAAAACGCGTGTAAAGCACATCCACGGCATCAACCTCGCCCTTGAGGAATATTGCCTGGGCGAACTTCGAGATCGCCTGGAACTCCGCGTAAGTGGGGGTGTCGTGATAGGTGAACTCGGCCACGAGCTTGCGCCGGGTTCGGGCGAGGAACTGCGCGGCTTTCCTGCCGACGGCGATGAACTGCGTGCTCGCGGTATCGTATTTGGAGGCGTCGCGAAACAGGTTCGAGTTGAGCGCGCCACAGAGGCCCTTGTCGGTGCCGACCAGGATCACCGCGCGCTTGCGCACCTCTCGCAGGTCCATCAGCGGATGCCGGTAGTCACCGGTATCCACAGTCAGGTGGTCCATCATTTCGCTGGCCATGGCGGCGAATGGCCGGAAGTTGAGGGCGCCTTGCTGCGCCTTCAGCATTTTCGACGATGCCACCATCTGCATGGCCTTGGTGATCTGGGCCGTGCTCTTGACCGACTTGATGCGGCGGCGGATGTCGCGGGTGCTGGGCATGTTCAGAAGTCCGAGGCCCGAAGTCCGAAGTCCGAAAGGCCCGAGCCTGCGGCGCGCCGCTGCGATATGGAATCAAGGTTCACTTGTAGGTTTGTTTGAACTCAGTCGCCGCTGCCTTCAGCTCAGCCGTTAGCGGGTCACTGAGCGCCTCCTCCTTTTGGATTCTGGCCAACAATTGAGATCGCCGCGTCGTCAGGAACTCCGTCAGCTTGTTCTGGAAGTCCTTCACCTTGTCCACAGGCACGTCGTCGATGAAGCCGTTCTGGGCCACCCAAAGGACCGCCACCTGCATCTCGGCCGGGATGGGGTTGTAAGGAGGCTGCTTGAAGACTTCCATGATGCGCTTGCCGCGTTCAATCTGGGCTTGGGTCTTGGCATCCAGCTCGGAGCCGAATTGCGCAAACGCCGCCAACTCGCGGAATTGCGCCAGTTCGCCTTTGAGGCGTCCGGCCACCTGCTTCATCGCCTTGACCTGCGCCGCGGAACCGACGCGTGAAACGGAAATGCCGACCGAAACGGCGGGCCGCACACCCTGATAAAACAAGTCGGTCTCCAGAAAGATCTGACCGTCGGTGATCGAGATGACGTTCGTGGGGATGTAAGCCGAAACGTCGCCCGCCTGGGTTTCGATGATTGGCAGCGCCGTTAGTGACCCATTGCCGAACTTCTCGGCGACCCGCGCGGCCCGCTCGAGCAACCGGCTGTGCAGATAGAACACGTCGCCCGGATACGCCTCACGGCCCGACGGGCGCTTCAGCACCAGCGACACCTGGCGGTAGGCCACGGCATGCTTGGACAAATCGTCATAGATGATTAGCGCGTCCATGCCGTTGTCCATGAACCACTCCCCCATCGCGCACCCGGCGAACGGCGCCAGGTATTGGTTGGTGGCGGAGTCGGACGCGGACGCCACGACGATGATCGTGTAGGGCAGCGCGCCGGACTCTTCGAGGACGCGTATGACGTTGGCGACGTTCGATTGCTTCTGGCCGATGGCAACGTAGATCGAGTAAAGGGGCCGGTAGCTCTTGTCGCCGGCCTCCTGGGCGGCCTTGTTCAAGCGGGCATTGCTGATGATGGTATCAATGCAAATGGTCGATTTGCCGGTCGAACGGTCGCCAATGATCAACTCGCGCTGGCCGCGACCGATCGGGATCATCGCGTCAATGGCCATGATGCCGGTCTGCACGGGCTGGCTGACGGATTTGCGGCGGATGATGCCGGGCGCAATTTTCTCGACCGGGTAAGTCTTATCCGTAAGAATCGGCCCCTTGTCATCGACCGGCTGGCCGAGGGTGTTGACGACACGGCCCAGCAGTCCCCTGCCGACCGGGACCTGCAAGACCTTGCCGGTGGTTCGCACCTCCCGGCCCTGTTTGATGCCGGTATAATCGCCAAGGATGATTGCGCCGACTTCCGTCTCTTCCAAATTCAGCACCAGGCCGGTGACGCCGCCGCCGAAATCAAGCATCTCGTTGTACATCGCGTCGGCGAGGCCTTCGACTTTGGCCACGCCGTCGCCGATTTCGCGGACGATGCCGACGTTCTGCTTCGTCACCGCAGTTTTCGCTCCGGCAATCTGGCTTTCGATTTCTTGCAGTAATGAACTCATAGCTGTTTATCGAATGATGAAAGGTATCTGGAAACTGGCTTCCAGGTCGGCCAGCCGGCCCTGCACGCTGCCGTCAAAAACGTCGCTGCCGATTTGCGCCCGGAGGCCGCCAATGAGGCCGGGGTTCCGGGAAAAGGCGAAGATCAAGTCATCGCCGTAGCGCCGCGCGAGGTTGGCCCGAATCGAAGCCTGTTGCGGCTCGGCCAGCGCCACCGGGCTTTCGACGCGCGCAGTGCGGCGGTCGAGGTCCAGCTTCACCAGTCGTTGGAAGTGGGAGAGGATGGGGAGGTAGCCGCGAGGTTTCGCGGCAATCACCTGCTGCACGGCCTGACGCACTTTAGCTTCGTCCAGCACGCCGTTGACGCGGCAGCAACGATACAACTGCTTGGCGTCGCGGCGGGCCTGTTTGGGAATCTTCACGGGGTAAGCTTCGCGGGGTGTTTGGCGGGGTGATCAGGCAGCCAGCTCACGGTTTGTTTCCTCGGCCAGGCGTTTCTGGTCATCCAGCGTCAGCACCTTGCCAGTCACCTTCGCGGTCGTATCGACTACCAGCCGGCCCACCTCGCGGCGCAGCTCGGCAAGCATCCGGGCGTGTTCCGCCTCGGTCGCCTGGCGCGCCTTATCCACGATGGTCTGCGCGGCGGCGATGGCTTTCTGGGTTTCCTGCTCCTGCACCTTGGCCGCGGCGGCACGGGCCTCCTCAATCATCCGGGCGGCCTCCTGGCCGGCTTGGACCATGATTTCGTGCGTCCTGGTCTGGGTGTTGGCCAGTTCCTGTTTAATCTTCTCGGCGTTGTCCAAGCTTTCCTTAATCCGCTTCTTGCGCTCCTCCAACATTGTGAGGATGGGCTTGTAGGCGTAACGCTGGAGCAGAAAAGCAACAATGAGGAAGCTGATACACTGGGCGGCGAAATGCGGCAAGTCCACGCCGAACCGCACCGCGGTGTCGTGGGCCATTTGGCCAAGATCGCTGCCGATGCTTGCGAATAGAATGGGCGATTGCATAATCTTCGAGGGCAAGGGCCAGGCGCGGAGCCGGTCAGGCTCCACGCCCTGGCATTACTTCACGAGGAAGATGGCGTAGAACACAATGGCTTCCGCGAAGGCAATCGCCAGGATTGCCTGCACCAGGATTTTGGTCGAAGCGCCGGGATTTCGTCCCACGGCTTCGGAGGCCTTCATGCCGATAAACCCCACGCCGATGGCTCCGCCGAGCGCCGCCAGGCCGACGTGCAGATTGCCTGTCACCCCTTCCGCCAACATTGGCATCAACATATATAGTTACCTTTCTCTTGCTCGACGGCTTCCGCGATTGAACACGGTCAAACCGCCGAAATTAACAAATCTCAGTGGCCCGCCCTTCCCGGCTCCTCTTCGTGCAGGCAGATCAGCATCGTGAACACCGCCGTCAGCAGCATGAACACCAGGGCCTGCACCACCCCCACCAGCAGTTCCATGAAGTAGAACGGAACGGGGAGCAACCAGCCCAACCGGGGCACCAGTTTGGTCATCGCGTCCAGCATGTTCTCCCCGGCATAGATATTCCCGTAGAGACGGAAGCTGAGCGAGATGGGCCGAAACAGGATCGAAAGCACCTCAAGGAAGCCGACGAGGAAGAATACCACGATCATCAGATACTTCATCAGGCCGACGGTATCTCCCTTGGGGCCAAAGAGATCGAGGAAGACGCCCTTGACGCCGATGGCTTGCACGGCCCAGACGATCCAGCAGGCGAAGAAGATCATCGCCATCGCGAAGGTCATATTCAGGTCGGCGTTGCCGCCGCGCAGCAGCGCGTTGGTGACATGGAACCCGTGCGGCGTCTGCACACCCCAGCCGATGCTGCCGACTCCCGGGAGCAGCCCAAACCAATTGGTGGCTAGAATGAAGATGAAAACGGTGGCAAAGAACCAGAACGTCCTCTTCATCAGATCGGAGCCGATGATCCCCTCCAGAAACTCGTAGAGCGTTTCCACCAGCCATTCCAGAAAGTTCTGCGCGCCCGCAGGGACCAGTCGCATTTTTCGGGTGGCGATTCGGACGAAGACAATGAGGCCGAATGCGACGGTCCAGGTTACGACCATGGAACTGGTCACAAAAGAAGACCCCGTGCTGCCGATCCCGAGCGCGTCGGGGGACAGGCCATGTTCGTTGTGTTGGGCAACTTCAGGCTGGGTTCCGGCTCCGGCGGCTAGATTCGTTGCGGCCGGTTCGGCGGCCAGTCCCGGCAGCGGCGAACCCGCCACCCACAACCACATTAAGATAATCCTGATTATTCGCATGCGCACTAAACATCCAGACCGAGAGACACCCGGTGCCCTCGGTTCAAAACCGACCTCGAGCCGGAAGCCCGGGGAAAGTGCCCCATCCCCGAGGGTTTTTCAAGAGTTTTTGACAGGGCTTTTATGGGCCGCTTTGAGCCGCGAACCGGCGAATGAAGTCCGACAGGCATTTATTCCCATTTATTCCCTTTTGACAATCACAGACCAATAGCCTAGTTTCCTTCTGATTCCTGGCGGCAAAGCAATGGAGCCGCTTGGTTTCTCAACAAAAACAACAAAGAAAGGTAATATGAAGAAACTAATTGGTTACTCGTCTGTCGTCGCGTTAGCCGGGCTGGTTGCTGGATGCGTTGGCCCTATGGGTCCTGTCGGAGGCGTTGGTGGAATGGTTTACACCGACGTATCCGGGCCGATCGGCGCAACCAGCAATGCGGCAGGCGCCAAGATGGGTCAGGCCACCTCCACCGGCATCATTTGCGTTGCCACGGGGGACTCCAGCATCAAGGCCGCCTGTGCTAACGGCGGAATCACCAAGATCTCGCACGTGGATTATCACACCACGTCCGTCCTTGGCCTCTGGGCTAAAACCACCGTCACCGTTTACGGCGAATAAAGCCATCGGTGCCTGACGTTCAGCGTCTGGCCTTTAGAATCGTAACACCGGCTTCATCAGAGGAGCCGGTGTTTTCATTAACCTAGAAGCCGCACTTGGACCCGTGATTTCAAATGCACGGCCAGTCAGAAGTCTCGCCATATCAAGCACTTCGCATGGATGCACCGCAACTGCGCCGCAGTTGGAATTGTTCACCTGTCAGGTGAAGAGTTCCCGATTTTGGATTGATACCACTT
>JBEKJO010000220.1:0-7897 GCA_050011195.1 Verrucomicrobiota bacterium
ATGGCCGGTTTCTGCGCGAGGCCGGGAGCGGTCTCGATCAGCTTGATGCCGCGGAAGATCGCGCCGGCCTGGTCCTGCCAGCCGCCGCCCGTGGTGAGCATCTGCTCCAACGCCAGGGTGCGTGTGAAGAGGGTGTTCCGGTCCCAAGCCAGGCCGCACAGATCCCCCAGCGCCGCCAGGACGGTCGCCGCGAGAATGCTGCTGGTGCCGAGGCCCGAGCCTTTCGGGACAGCGGCGAGCAGGGAAATTTCGATGCCGGCGCCGAACTCGCGGAGTTGTTGCTCCAGCGAAGCAAAACCGCCTGGCGAGTGGAAACGCGGGAGAAAGCCGGCGAGCGCAAACGCCGCCTTGGCCAGCGCGAAAGGGCTATCCGGCCGGGCAAAGGTGTCCAACTCGGCATAATTGCGCACGCGCTCCTCGACGCCGAGGTCTATTGAGCGCATGACCAGTTCCGGTCGCTCGGAAAGCCGGGCAAAAACCTGGATGGGCGGCTGGCCGTTGAGGTCGGCGGCGACGTTGAGGACCTTGCCGCCATGCTCGATGCAGTAAGGGGGAGTATCGGTCCAGCCGCCGGCCAGGTCGAACCGGATCGGACTGCGCGCCCAGACGATCTGGTCGTCCATGACGTTGCGACGGGGACAGACGGGCAAGAGCCGCGCTTCGTGGGCAATCATCTCCCGCAGCCGGGCGAAGGCGCCGGCCTCGAACCGCTCCCAGCCCGATTCGCCGCGATGCCTCAAAACGGCGGAGCGGAACATCTGATCGTGGACCACCTGCATCGGGTCGTCGTGGTCGCCGAAGGACAGGTCGGGCAGAGCGTTGCCGCCTGCGGCAAAGGCGCGCGCGGTGGCTTCGAGGTCGAGCCGGAAGAAAACGCTCCAGCGAAAGTTCTTGAGCATCGGCGCCAGGCAGGCATTGCGCAAGCGCGCCCGCTGCTCATAGAGGCGGCGCAGGTTGACCTGCTCAGGGATTTGCCGGGCGGAGAGCCGGGGCAACTCGCGCCAGCGGCGCGCGAACCCGGCCTCAGGTCCCGGCGCCGGTGCGAAGAGCCATTCCACGAAGGCGGGCTCGAGGGCATTGCCGTCCATGACGGGAAACAGAGGGCAGGAATGGATGTCGGCCCGTGGATCAATGGCGCAGTCCTCCGGTTTGAGGCTGCGCGCGCTGAACCAGTCGCGCGCCGCCCGGCTCAGCCAGCAGGTGGAGGCGTCGCCCAGCGGACCAGAGAAGGGGTCGCTGAACCCGTAAGCCCGCACACAAAACTGGTCCTGGCCAATGGGGACGAAGTCGAGGCAAACGCCGGGGTGGAGGCGGAGGGTCCAATTGTTCTCGGGCACCCCGGTGAGCACGTGCTGGCAGTCAAGCCGCCAACCGGATGGCACCACGCTGTTCTCGACCCAGAGCGTGTGGTTGCTCTCCCGGCGCAGGGTGACGTCGAAACGCGAGTTCTGCGTCACCTGATCCGGCTGCTGGCCCGCGCCGGTGCGGCCCACCTTTGATTCGTCCAGCACGAGGTTCTGCAAGGCGGAGAGCGACTCAAGCATTTGCGCATTGGCGCCGAAGTGATAGAACTGCGCCTCCGGCAGCGGCACGACCGCGCAGGTCAACGCATTGACCCCGGCGTCCCGGACCGTTGGCGATTTGCCCAGCCCGAGGCCAAACTCGGCGTAGAGTTCGTAGCGGCGCGCGCTGCCGCCGCCAAACCGGCTCGTCTCCCAACCGCAATGCTCCATCAGCACGCGCACGGCCCGTTCGCTCAGGAGCCACATGCCGGTGTCCACCAGGCACAGGTAGTGCTCGGCCAGCTCGCGGATTTTCGGCGCGGCGGGTTTCTGCAAAAAGAAGGCGAGTTCGGTCGGGTGGCCGCGCGGGGAAAAGAACACGCCGAAGTGTTTCGCCTGTTCCGGAGCCACCCACATGCCGAGGCCGAGCACGTCCACCTCCGGGAAGGGCGGCAGTTCGCGGGCGAAACGCAGCAGCACGTCGCCGCTGGTGACCAGGGCAACGGTGCCTGGCCCCGCATGGGCCAGCACGCGCTGGTAATCGGGCAACTGCAAATCGAGCAGCGATTGATCGAGACGCTGGCCGCGCGACCAGCGGAATACGGGGATAGGCATGAGCAATTTGCCCACAGGCGCGTAGGCGGGCAGCCGCCGGCTCAGGCCCCCCGCGTGCTGGATGAGCTTGCGGCTGTGGCGGAGCCAGCCGGCAAAAGAATCGCCGGGGGCGGTCGCGCGCCAGGCTTCCGCCAGCAGATGGGCGGTGCCGCCGCCCGAGCCGAGCGGTTGGCCGGGCGGATCGGAGGCGGCGAACCATTCAGGCCGGTGCCGGCCTTCCAGGGCTTCGAACTCCGCCGCCATGCGCGGCGGGAGGGTGAGCAAGTATTGAACGGGAACTTCGGTGCCTGGCATAGCTCTGGCCCGGAGGATGGAGGAGAACCGCCAGCCCTGTCGAGAGGATTTGCGCACGGCGTTTTGAGCCAGCCAGCCGTTTGCTTGCCGGCCAAAGCGGCGGCAAGGCAAGCGCATTCGCCTGACTGTCGCGCCCCGCGCTGCTTTTGATGGAAAAGTGGATGTGGTTTGGGCTCCGTGGTTCAGCTCGAAGTTCTGGTTCAGCCTGGTCCAGTTCCAATCAGCCCATTGTGTTGCGGCGACTGATTGCCATCGAACATCCTCACGCCGACAGTTAAAAAAGAGCCCGGAGACAACTGAGCATTTGAATTGACCTGGTCACTTCTTCAAATGCTGTCCCCAATTGATTTCATTTCCTGCTCCAGCCTGTAACCTCGCGCTCCCTTCAAGCGCCTTTTTAACCCAATTCTTCTTCTTGTTCTCTCCCGCTCCTTGACCGGGTGCTTCAGACGACGCACCCCTCCCAAATCGGTTCACCACAGGTCACGCAATGCCCATCCCGCTGCATTCATAGCTGGTATTTCCGCTGTTTGGAAAACGGCAAATCCGTGAACTCATCTTTGATTTTGTAGTGACCTGTGATCCTGGAATAAAAACGCCTCGGGGTGATCATGTCAATTTCCAGTTGTGCCCGGTCTTTCAGACAACGGGGTCAACGCACGGGTTGGTGGAAGCGCATGGTTGTTGCGGAGAATCGGCCTTGGTGGCGAGCACGACCGCCAGGTTCTTGCGGGCGCGGCCCCCGATTCCAACTGCGTCGCTCGCGAATCAGCGGCCTGCCGGAGCGTTCTTCATTCCCAGTGTGCGAGCGAGGTTGTTGTGGGCCTCGGCGTAGTCCGGTTTCAGGCGGAGGGCTTCCTGGAATTGGCGGATCGCCTCGTCGGTGCGGCCTTGCTTGGCGAGGGCCATGCCGAGGTTGTTGTGGGTCTTGGCGTAATCCGGTTTCAGGCGGAGGGCTTCCTGGTATTGGCGGATCGCCTCGTCAATTCGGCCTTTCCTTAGGAGGCAGTAGCCCAGGTTGTTGTAGGCTTCGGCGTAATCCGGTTTCAGGCGGAGGGATTCCTGGTATTGGCGGATCGCCTCGTCGGTTTGGCCTTTCTCGCCGAGGGCGATGCCGAGGTTGTAATGGGCCCCGGCGAAATCCGGCTTCAGGCGGATGGCTTCCTGGAATTGCCGGATCGCCTCGTCAATTTGGCCTTTCTCGCCGAGGGCGATGCCGAGGTTGTAGTGGGCCCCGGCGAAATCCGGCTTCAGGCGGAGAGCTTCCTGGTATTGGCGGATCGCCTTGTCGGTTTGGCCTTTCTTTAGGAGGGTGTCGCCGAGGTTGTTGTGGACCTCGGCGTAATCTGGCTTCAGGCGGATCGCTTTCTGGTATTGGCGGATTGCCTCGTCGATTTGGCCTTTCTCGTCGAGGGCGTCGCCGAGTGTTTTGTGCGCAAGCCAATTGTTTTCCGTGACTTCGAGCGCATGCCGGAACAGGCTCTCACTGTCCTTCCAATGCCCGAGTTGTTGCCGCGTCAACGCCATGCACAGGATGGTCGCTGTTGAACCCGCCACTGACAAGGCAATTACAGGGTAATGCCAGCCTCGGGCCAGTTCGTACGCGCCCCAAACTGACAGAATCAGCACCCCCAGCGATGGAAGGTAACTATACCGATCTGCCATCGCGTGGCTGCCCACTTGCACCAACCCGAGCACGGGTGCCAGGGTCCCGCAATACCACAGCCACCCCATCAGCAAAAAGGGAGAGCGCCGCTGCCGCACAAACAGCAGCCCCGAAAGGCCCAAGATCAACCCTCCGGCTAGCAGCACCTTCGCCAGCGGCCAGTGCTCGGGGTGCGGATATACAACGGCCAGATCCGTCGGCCAGAACAGCTTCCATAGATACCGGCAGCACGAAATCAGGGCGTTCCCGCTGCGCACGCCCAGTGGCAGGCTTTCATTCAACGCCAAAGCGCCTCCGTGCTTCGACATCACGAAAGTCACGACGCCCGCCCCCGCCGCGAGGACGACGAACGGGATTTTCTCCCTCACCAATCGCCAAACCGTTGAGAGTGGAGAGTGGAGAGTGGAGAATTCAAAGCGACGCAGCGGCCAGTAATCCAGCAGCAACATCACGAACGGCCAAGTCACCAGCATCGGCTTGCTCATCAAACCGAGGGCGAAGCAGGCGAGGGAGAGAAGGTAAAAGATGGAGGATGGGATGCGGGATGCGCGAGGCCCGTTGCGGATTGCGGGTTGCGGGTTGCGGGATTCCGGTTCCTGATTTTGGACTTTAGCCTTTAGACTCTGGACTTCCACATAGCGGGCGTAAAACACAAGCGCGATCAGGCCGAAGAAGGCGCTGAGTACATCCTTGCGTTCCGCCACCCAGGCGACCGATTCGACGCGCAGCGGGTGAACGGCGAACAACGCCGCCACCAACAGACTCCGCCCCGCCCCGCCGGTCATCTGCCGCAGCAACACGAACACCAGCATCGCGTTGAGGGCATGAAGCAGCAAGCTGGTCAGATGATGTCCCCAGGGGTTCAAACCGAAGAGTTGGCAGTCCACCATGTGGGACAACAGCGTTAAAGGATGCCAATAGCCAAAATGGACCTCCGGCTTGAAGAAAGCCCACTTCAGGCCTTCCAAGGTCAATCCGCTTTGGACGTGAAGATTCGAGGTGACGTAGAGATCGTCGTCGAAGTTGACGAAGTCATGGCCTGTCGCCGGCCAGTACAGAGCCATCGTGACCAGCGTCAGCAATACGGCCATCAGCCAAACCGGAAAACGCGGCCCAGCCATGACCGGGACAGATGCCCTCACTGGCGCGTGGTTGGATTGGGTCCCGGGTCTGCGCATAGAACTCCCCAAATCACTGTTCAGTCAGGGAGGGCGGGAACTTTAGCATGGCCTTTTTGTAGCTGGAACGACGGTGCGTTGGCCAGCTTGGTCGTGCTGGTGAAAGCTGTTGCCTTCCTCGATCACCACAATACCTCAGGAGACGTTTGGATGATTGGCTGGTGCGACGGTGGTGAGCAGGGACAGAGGGAGGCAGGTTTGTGAAATCTGGCCGGGTGAAAGCGAAAGCGGCGAATAGAGAAAAGCACCAAGCTCCTCTCCTCATTTTCATTTCACCCAAGCAAGGGCTGGAAAGCCTGGGATGGGATCTGCTGGGGCTACGAAGGCTGCCTTGTGGATAATTATTATGCCCTGTTGGCGGTGCTGAATCGAGAGGCAGCCCTGAACAGAGGCCCCAACACCATGCCAACACGTTGAGCGTCAATCAATCATCCGTTTCCCTCCCCATTCCCCTGCCCCTGGCGTCCTTGCCGCTAGCTCTCTTTGCGTTGACTGCCGTCTTTGGGGTCACTGATGCAACGGCAGTCCCGCCTCGTAACGTTTCAACTCGTCGTTGAGCCGCGCTGCCAAATCTTGTTGCCCCGCCGCCTGTGCCAGCCCAATGGCCCTTTGCGCGCTCTGCACCGCATCGCCAAATCGCCCGGCTTCGGCGAAGGCGGCAGCCAGGGTGCGAAGAAAGAGGGGGTTCTTTCCATCGGCCAGCTCATTAGCCTGCCGGGCCAGTTGCACCGCTTTGTCACCGTTGCGGAGCGATGCCTCCCCACCAGTAGCCAGAAGCAAGGCCAGGTTGTTTTGGGTTTTTGGATCGGCTGGTTCGATTGCCAGCGCCTTTTGGTATTGAGTGATCGCTTCGGCCATTCTGCCCTTTCGGACCAGGGCGGCTCCGAGGTTGTTGTGCGCTTCCGCGTAGTCGGATTCGATTTGCAGCGCCTTTTGGTACTCGGCGATTCCTTCGTCCACTCCTCCTTTTTGGACCAGGGCGATGCCGAGGTTGTTGTGCGCTTCCGCGTAGTGGGACTTGATTTCCAGCGCCTTTTGGTACTCGGCGATTCCTTTGTCCACTCCTCCCTTTTGGACCAGGGCGATGCCGAGGTTGTTATGGGCTTCCGCGGAGTCGGGTTTGATTTGCAGCGCCTCTTGCAAATGGAGGATCGCCTCGTCCACTCTTCCCTTTTGCAGAAGAGCGGAGCCGAGGTCTATATGGGCTTCCGCCGAGTCGGGTTTGATTCGCAGCGCCTCCTGGAAATGGACGATCGCTTGTTCCACACTTCCCTTTTGAACAAGGGCGACGCCGAGGTTGTAATGGACCAACCAACAGCCCGGGTTTGCGGCGAGCGTCGCCTGCCAGAGTGGTTCGGCATTAGCGTAGAGAGCGCTTTGCCGCCACGTCAAGACACCCAATCCCACCAGCATCGTCCCGCAGACCGTCGCGCCAAACAGGCTTCTCCTTCCCCCCATCCCATGGGGAGAGAGTCGGGGTGAGGGGGATTTTGGGCTTTGGACTTCGCACTTCGGACTCTGGATTCTCCCCATCGCCATCGCCACCCCGGCCGAGGCCAGCGTGATCGGTGCTATCATCGCGAAATACTGCCAGTGATCGGCCACCAGCGAGTAGCGCATGAACCCAATGTTCACGAAGCCGAGGACCGGCAAAAGCATCACCACATAATAGCCCATGCAAACAAGCCAAGGCTTGCCCCAACTCCGGCGATAGCGCCAGCACAACAGAAATGCTCCCACCACCAGCAGTCCCGGCACGTATGACCACACCTTCGCCGCATCAATCCGCCACCGCGGATAAATGGTCGTCAGGTTCAACGGCAGCACCGCCTTATACAGATAAAACCAAACCGCCCAACCGGCCCCTGCCAGCCGCGACCAAAAGCTGTCGTCCCGCACGATTTCAAACGCATTCCGGTGCCGTTCGAACCAAACGGTCACCAGGCCCAAGACCAGCGAAGCGGTGAAAAACGGCGCGCTGCGCCACACATCCCTGCCCGTCACCCTTCCCCGCCGCCACCAGGCCAGGCCCAGTAACACCAGTGGCAACGGCGACACCGCCGTCTTGCTCAATAGCGCCAGCACGAACGCGACCAAGGAGAACCAGTAGCAAACGGGTTGCCGGTTGAGCGTGGCGGGCTGCGGGCTCTTGGAAAGCCGAGGGTCGAGGGTCGAAGGTCGAGGGCCGGGATCAAACCGCAAGTACCAGAGGAGGCTCAGCAGATAGAAAAACATCGCCAGTGTGTTCTTGCGCTCCGAGATCCAGGCCACGGATTCCACGTTGACCGGATGGAGCGCGAACACCGCCCCTGCCAGCCAGGCGCCCGGCACTTTCAAGCGCCGCAGCCCCCGCCAGATCCATACCGCGCTGGCGGCGTGCAGCAGCAGATTGACCCAATGATAGCCGGTTGGATGCAGCCCCCAGAGCGCTCGTTCGAGGCGGAAGCTGGTAAAGACCAGCGGATAATACAGCGGCGTGTCGAGCGAAAACCAAATCTGTTTGTAATCCCTCAGTGATGACGGGTTTGGGGTGAAAATCAGGATGAATCAAACAACAGCTTGTACGGATCGCGCTTCTCGTCTTGCGCCAAGGCATCAAGGGCGCGCTTGAACGCGCCGAAGACGTCCTTGGTTCGTTTGCG
>JBEKJO010000221.1:0-7887 GCA_050011195.1 Verrucomicrobiota bacterium
GGCCTGACCAAGACGGGTCCGGGGACATTGGTGCTGAGCGGCACGAGCGCCAACACCTATGGCAGTACCAGCACCAACGGCAATACCGCGGTGAGCGGCGGCACGCTGCAACTGAGCAAGACTGCGGGCGTGGCCGCAGTGCCCAATGGCAGCTTGATCCTCAACCCGGGCGGCACTCTGCTTCTGGGCGCGGCCAACCAGATCGGCGACGCTGTGCCGATGACCTTGGCCGGCGGCGTCTTTCAGACCGCCGGTTACAGCGAGCAGCTTGGCACGCTGGGACTGACGGCCAATTCTGTGATTGACCTGGGCGCCGGCGCCAGCGTGCTGAAGTTCGCCTCGAGCAGCAGCGTGGGCTGGACCGGCGGCACGATTCTGACGGTGACTAATTGGACCGGCTCGATTAGTGGCGGCGGCGCCGAGCAGGTGGTGTTTGGCAGCAGCAGTTCCGGGTTGAGCGCCGGGCAACTCAGCCAAATCCGCTTTGCCAACCCGCCGGGATTTCCCACCGGCAACTACGCCGCCACAATCCTCGGCACCGGCGAAGTTGTGCCTCTGACCGTCGGCCCGGCCATCACCCTTCAACCGCAAAACCAGGTCGCCGTCGCCGGCAACACGGTGACCTTCACCTGTTCGGCCAGCGGCACCCCTGCACCCGCTTACCAGTGGCGCTTCAACGGGACGAACCTGTCCGGCGCCACGGCCACAGCGTTGCTCCTGCCGAACGTTGCGATGGGCCAGGCAGGAAGCTATTCGGTAGCCGTGACAAACGTCGCCGGTTTGACGAACAGCGCCAGCGCGGTCTTGTCCGTCTATAGCACCGCGGCGCCGACCCTTTGCGGAGCGGGCTGTTTGAGCAACGGCCAGTTCCAGTTGAGCGTGACCGCCGTGCCGGGATACAAGTATGCCATTTGGGCCTCAAGCAACCTGATCGACTGGTCTGTGCTCGAAACCAACAACGCGCCGTTCACACTTACGGACACGAACGCCCCCGGCTGCCCGTGCCGGTTCTATCGCGCACAATATCTCCCGTAGGCCGGCCAGTGGGGCGGGCGTCTCGCCGCCCGCGCCACTCTCTTTGTCACTGCGCGTTCCGCCCCCGGTCTTGACTTGAAATGAAACGCGCAACGGGTGAAACTGGGGTGATGTTACAACGTCGCTTCTTGACCCAACCTTGGCTCGTGACCCGGCGGGCGGCCCTTGCGGGCCTATTGCTGTGTCTGTTGCCGCTCTTTGTTTTGGCGGAAGCCGGCCCTTTCCGCTTCGCCTGGCTGAGCGACACGCACGTCGGCACGGCCACGGGCGAGCAAGATTTGCGGGACGCGGTCCGCGACATCAATTCCCTGACCGGGCTGAGCTTTGTCGTAGTCTCCGGCGACGTGACGGAATTCGGCTCCCGCGAGCAACTCCGGCTGGCCAAAGACCTTCTCGACAGCATCAAGATCCCTTGCCACGTGATTCCCGGCAACCACGACACCAAGTGGTCGGAGTCCGGCGCGACGGATTTCCCGCTGCTCTGGAAGGAAGACCGGTTTATCTTCGACTACGGCGGGTTCCGCTTCATTGGCATGCACCAAGGGCCGTTGATGAGAATGGGCGACGGCTACTGGGCGCCGCAGGATGTGCGCTGGCTCGAGGAGACGCTAAAGAAGCTGCCCGATCGGAATCAGCCCCTCATCTTCGTCACGCATTACCCCATCGATGACGGCATCGCCAATTGGTACGTCGTGCTGGACCTGCTCAAGAAATACAATACGCAGGTGGTCCTGTGCGGCCACGGCCACGCCAATCGCGATTGCGTCTTCGAAGGCGTCCCCGGCGTCATGGGCCGCTCCAATCTGCGCGTGAATGCCCCCGTCGGCGGGTTCAACCTCGTCGAGGTCAAAGACGGCGTAATGACCGTCTCCGAACGGGCCACCGGCCAGGAAACCAAACCCCCGTGGCATTCCGTCGTCCTGAAGCAACATGATTACGCCAGCGACACCCACCCATACCCCCGCCCGGATTTCTCAGTCAACGCGCGCTATCCCAACGTGCGGGAGCTGTGGACCTGCGACACGGGCTACACCATCGCCAGCACACCAGCGGTCTGGAAAGACCTCGCGATTGTCGGCGACGCCTCGGGCAAGGTCTATGCCCTCTCCCTCAAATCGGGCAAGGCGCAGTGGACGTTCAAAACCGCCAACGCCGTGTATTCGACGCCCGACGTGAGCGGCGACCTCGTCGTCTTTGCCTCGACCGATGGAAACGTCTATGCCCTCAAAGCCGTCAATGGCAAAGAAGTCTGGCGCTGCCCCACTAGCCGGCCCATTGTCGCCTGCCCGCGCATTGCCGAGGGCGCGGTGTACATCGGTTCGAGCGAAGGCATTTTCCGCGCCCTTGACCTCGCCTCGGGCAAACCCCTCTGGCAATTCGACCACCTGGCCGGATTCGTCGAAACCAAACCGCTGCTCTACGACGGCAAAGTCATCTTCGGCGCCTGGGACCAGTATTTCTATGCCCTCGACGCGAAGACCGGCAAGCTCGCCTGGAAATGGAAAGGGGACAAACCCGGCCCGATGTACTCGCCCGCCGCCTGCTGGCCCATCGCCGCGAATGGCAAAATCTTCATCGTTGCGCCCGACCGCAAGATGACCGCCCTGGACCCCCGGACGGGCCAGCAAATCTGGCGGACCGGCGCTTGCGTCGTGCGCGAATCCATCGGCCTGTCGCAGGACCAAACCCGCTTTTACGTCCGGGCGATGAACGATTTCTTCTACGCCTTCTCCACCGCCGCCCTCCACCCCGATAAGGTCTGGGAGCTGAACGCCGGCTTCGGCTACGACATCAATTCCGCCATGCTCGTCGAGAAGGATGGCGTCCTGTTCTACGGCACCAAGAACGGCCTGCTTTTTGCCATCGCCCCCAAGACCGGCGCTATCCAGTGGGAGCACAAACTGGGCGTCGGCGTCATGAACACCGTTGTGCCGCTCAGCGCAACGCAGGTTCTCGCCACGGATTTCGACGGCAAGGTGGCGCTGGTCGAGGCCAGGCCATAAGGCCGGGACGCCGCCACCCAGCAGTGCCGGGTCCAGGGGGTGCCGGCTGGTGGAAGGCAGAAGTAAGAAGAAACAGCCATGCTGAAGATGGAGCCCAACGATAACCGTTGGGCCGTTCACCAGGGCTTCGCCTAAAGATATTTGAGAGCTTCCGGGGACAGGGCGGCAAGGAAATCACGCGGGCGCTGGAAGCAAGCGCCGAAATCCTGGAGTAACCGCCTTCGATCTCAAGATTGACGGCTGCGGCGACGAGCCAGAAACAATCCAGCCCCGCCCAAAACTGCCAGGGCGCAAGTGCTCGGCTCCGGAATGGTGACTACCAGATCGTCAAAAAGTGTATAGTTTTGATCGGCAAGTCCGCTGACCCCTGCACTGCCACTGTTGATGTCGTACATTCCGAGAAAGATATCGGCGCCAATGGTACCGGGGCTGTAGGAGGCAATCAAAGTTCCATTAAGATATTCGGACAGAACACCGCCAGCGTAGGTTACCTCAACCTGAACCCATCGGAATGACGGGGTTCCTGCCGCCGTGCTGCCAGACTGGTTTGAGTCTAATGCAGTTTCTCCTGCCGGGACGCTCACGGAGGGGAATAGGCTTGTGTAGAGGGAGGCGGTAAAATTCTGGCTGCCGGCAACAAAGGGGGTCGCCCCGATGGAAGAACCAGCGTTATAGCCGCGATAGGCAGTAGAAGAACCATTGTCCGTTACGACTCCAAACAATTGCCCGCTCCCAATACCAGATGGGCCTTGAACCTGAGTTGCAGACGTCGTAATTCCGTAAGCGCCAGCCTGTGTGCTGCCGGTGGTAAATCCGCCACTGTTGTAATTCCACCACATATCAAACGTCATCGTAAAAAAAGGACTCGACAATGACACACCTATGGGCGAGACGCTGACACCAGCTTGATTCCCAGAGGTCTCGTTGATTTTCAATTGCAGAGCCGTCGTTGAGGTGCTGTAGGGGTCCTGAGGAACGCCCAGCGCGCTGGTGTAACTGACACCAAAATTCGCCTGATAATCGATGGGATTCGAATTAAGAGCACCAAAGCTATTATTGACGCTCCAGTTTGCGGAATCAGTCATGCCGAGGTCGGTAAAGTCAGCCTTCACGGCTGAGGGCAGTAACGCCAAGGCACAAGAAACGCCAAGGACAATAGTTTTTGTATTCATAGGCAATTGCGTTCTTTTTTTCTAAGCAATTTTGGGATTTGTGGCTTGCCGCGCAGGTCTCAAATTCCATTTATTCGTAACGTAGCGCTATTTTTATCAAAGGAGGCTGGCGAATGCAAGCAAAAAAGAGATAAAAAGCAAGATTCTTTAGCTTATCCATGTATGAGAGGGCATAAATGGACTCTAATCCAGTTCCCGCCGGCAGACGCGTGGACCCGGCTGGGAATGCGGCGGAAGAAACTACTCGTTTCTCAGCGCCGCCAGCCAGAGTTGCAGGACGGCCTCGTGAGGATTTGCAGCGGCATAGCTCAGGGGTTCGGCCCAGGCCATCCTCGGCATTGGCATCCACGCCTTTGGCGAGCAGCAATTCGCCCGTGCCGGAGTAAGACCAATTACGTCATGGAAACGCACTATTCCGGAGATGCGCTTGCCCCTCGGCCCTTTCCATCGGATTGGGGAGAGACGACGGCAGCCAGGGGCGCGGTCGCTAGCCGTAACGGGCATCAGACGTTGAAGGAAATCTAATTGATTTACCCGGCAGGCTATTGTGCCCAAGAACCAGCATCCTTGAGCCTCCAGGTTCTCATTATTGCGAAAACGGAGCAATAGTGTCCAGAAAGTGGACAATAACAAGGTCTGGCAGCAGATAAAATGAGTGATGCACATGGGAGTGCCCCCGTCCGGCCCCCGTCCAGCCCCCGTCCAGCCATGCCTGCTTGCCCCTTACGGGGCTGGTGGTGTCCTGAAACTGGACAGATTCGCATTTCCAGGAAAAGCGGGTATGGCGTTTGTTGGCGGGCGCTCGGGGCGGCAAAGTTTTGATTTGCTAATGGCAACTGCGCCTTGAAGGCGGACTATTCCTGCGATACACAAGCCCCTGAGGCAAGCCCTCACCCCCGGCGATGGAGGGAGGGACGATGGCAGCCAATGGTGCAGTCGCAAGCCGCACTTGGTATAACCGGCATTGGCGGCGAGATGCAGCGGGGTTTGGCCTGAGCAAATCTGGAATTGCAGGTCTTCGGTATCAAAGTCCGAACTGCCTTTCGTCTAGGCATTCACAGGCTGCGGTTCCAGCCCGTTTGCCCGCGAAATCGCATTTCCCCATCAATTTTGGTTTCCCAGCCCTGTTTCCTCCTTTAACCGGTTCGGTTGCGGGTTTGCCGTGCTGCTGCGCCTCAGCCGCTCCAGGTCATTCCGATGGCCTGAAACCACTGCCACCCCAAGCGCAAACTTCCTGGATGAACCGGAACTTGCTTACTGGCGGGCGCTCAAGTCCTCGACTACGGCTTTGGCCACGGTGGGAATGATCTCGCGCTCATTGGCGTGATCAACGGTGAAGATCACCAGGATGAACTTCGCGCCGTTGGGCAACTCCACATAGGCGGCGTCATGGCGGGTCTCGCTGGTCCAGCCGGCCTTGGACCAGAGCTTCGAGCCGGGTGGCAAGGCCAGGGCGGTGTAGGCATGGGCCTGGTCGTTCTTGTTGCCGGATTCGGGGGACGGGTCGCGCTTGAGCAGCTCCATCATCTCGGCACTGCGTTTGACGGAGACGGCCTTGCCCATAACGATTTCGGCCAGCAGCCGCGCGGTGGCATCGGTGGTGAGCCAGTTCCGGTGGTTGGGCTTGTGCATTTGCACCGACTGCATCTCGCGGCCATAGGGGCCTTCGCACCACGGTTTGCGGTTGACGTTGATGTTCGCGTAGCCGAGCGAGGCGAAGTAGCGGTTCACCGCGTTGCGCTTATAATACCATTTCTCCATCTCCTTCGGCGTCAGCTCGGGACCGCTGGTCGTGCCGGTCAGCGAATCCACCAGGTAGCCGGTCGCTTCGTTGAGGGAATCGACGATCATGTCGCGCATGGCGCGGCGAAGCTCCTCGGTGTCCTTCAGCTTGCCGTCTTCCATCCAGCGATGCACGGCGACCAGGTAAAAGAGCTTGATGACACTCGCCGGGTAGATCTGCTCCCCGCCGCGATAGCCGGCCTGAACCGGTTTCTGCGGGTCGCGCAAATCCACCAGCGTCACTGCGAGTTGGTTCGTGCCCAGCTCTTTGTCGGCGAATTTCTCGAGCGTGCTCTTCACCGCGCGGTCCACCACGGTCTGGAGCCGGGGAGTGTGGGCGGCTTCCCAGTTTGAACTCTGGCCGCCGGACGACGTGTTGGTTTGCGCTGAGTCGGTCTGCACGAAAAGCAGAGATAGCAAAACCAGCGCGCCGACAAAGAAGTTTCGACACATGGCGCAAGAGTGTGTTCCATCCCCTCACGAAACGCCAGCATGTAGTGGGGTGGGCGTCTTTCGCCTGCCCAACTACTCCGGCCGATGCAGCCCCTTCACGAAAATCGCCCGCTCCACCGCAAACCCAAACTGCCGCCCAGCCAACAATCCGTTAAGGACCTCCCCAGCCCCAGCCGCGGGCACAACCGCTCAAACACCAGCATCGGCCCCAGCTTCCACGTCCGCGTGGCCGGTTCCGCCTGCCCACAGACCAGCGCCAGGGCTTGCGGCGAATACTGGCTCGAGCTCCGCAACAGGCCGTCCAACTCCCCGCCCGTCTGCAGGGGCTCCACCCGCCTCAGCGTGGCCAACAGAAATAGAGCAAATGTACCATCAGGCAGAAAAGAAAGAGCGATTCAGCTCTGTGCCCGAGTCGCCCAAACTGGTATTCTTCTCTTCCCGGACCTCGGTAGCCTCCGGGCTGTGGTCGAGCGCCCTACTCAACGACCAAAACCGATTCGATCTCAGTCCTGCCTGCACCTGCACCGCATCGCCACCACGCCAATTAGCAAACCCACGCCGAAGGCGATTCCAATGGCTTGATACGGATGCTCGTGGACAGCCTTGTCGGTGGCTTTCGCGGCGGCGACGGTCTGTTCTTGCAGACGTTTGCAAACTTCCTTGGCCTTCTCGGTTGCGGCTTCCAGTTTGGCTCGAAGTTCGCGCTTCTCGTTGTCTCCATGTTCTTTTGCTTCCATAGTTTTTCCTTTCTTGATTCACCCTCGCACTACAGTCGAGCCGTTGCAACAACAGCTTCGCGGGAAATGAAACCAACTTGGTTTCAAAATGGAACAGATTCTCCGGCTGTCCCCACAACTAGTGACATGCAGAGGACAGATATTCTGGTATTTTAATGTCGTGTTTACGATTTGAAGTTGTTCTCAATGTAGAATGTGGCAAAGAGGCCGGATCAACATTCCGGCTTTTTTGTTGTACCGGAGCTTTGGCCGTTCAGGACAGGAGTTTCGCAATTGTCCGGCGCAGTTCTTCAATGGCAAAGGGTTTTCCCATGACCGCATCCACCGGCTTGTCAGAATCTCCGAGCTGTTCCAGATAGGCGGTAATCATCAGCATCGGCAAGGACGGGGCAATACCCTTGATACGGAGAGCGACCTGGCTGCCCTGCATTCCCGGCATGAAGTAGTCCAGAATCGCCAGATCAAAGGGTTGACCCTTTAACAGTTCGATCGCCTCCGCGCCTCCGGTGGCTTCGACAACCTCGTGCCGATCAATGGTGAGCAGCAGTTTGATCGAATCACGAGCCCCCCGGTCATCGTCAACCAGAAGTATCCGTTTCCCGATGATTCGTTTCTGTTCTGCCATCAACCTCATTTAACAGCACTTGCGGTACCACTTGGATTCCAACGGAGTCCGCTTGAAACGTGAAGCCGAAGCACACCAAC
>JBEKJO010000222.1:0-8925 GCA_050011195.1 Verrucomicrobiota bacterium
ACGTTTGTGGGCGGCAACACTGGCGGCACGAGCCTGTTTGACAACTTCGGAACGTTCCTCAAGTCGGGCAACACCGGCAGCACCATTCTCGATAGCGGTGTCGTGTTCAACAACACCGGCACAGTGCAGGCCAGCAGTGGCACGATAAGTTTCAGCAGCACCTTCGTCCAGAACGCTGGCCAGACGGTGCTGAACGGCGGTAACTTTACGTTCTCGCAAATCGCGCAACTTCTCGGCGGCACCCTTACCGGCACCGGCACGATCACTGGCAGTGTATCCAACAACGCTGCCATCGGCACCGGCCCGTCGCCCGGTTTGCTTGTCATCAGCGCCAACTACACCGAAGGCCCCAATGCGCATCTGGCAATCAAGCTGGGCGGCCTCTCGGCGGGCACCAACTACGATCAATTGTCCGTCGGCGGCAACGCTTCGCTCGCCGGCTCGCTGGACGTTTCCTATTGGAACGGCTTCACCCCCTCGGCCACCAATGTCTTCACCGTGCTCGCCTGCAGCGCCCGCGCCGGCCAATTCTCCGCCCTCACGTCCCCTGGCAACGGCCTCGATGCCGTCTATGGCACCACCGATGTCCAGGTCGTGCTCCACCACCCTCCTCCCACCGTGCAACTCACCGTGCCCGCGCAGGCGCTCGCCGGTCACACCTTCGCAGTCGCGGGCTCTGGAACATGTCTGGAAGGCACCGTCACAAACTTCGCCCTGATGGTGGGCTCAAACGTCTTCTTCTCCGTGCCGGGAAGCTCGGCCACAGTCAACTACAGCTCCGACTTCCCCGGCAACCTGACCTTCACCGCTGTCGCCATGGTCAACACTGGCACCCAGGGCCAGACCAACGCCACCGTGACCATCACCACGCTGCCGCTGCTGACACTCGATGCCATCGGGTTCCAGACCAACCTTGGCTTCAAGCTCCTCATGCTGGGCGCTGCGGGCACCAATTATCAAGTGCTGGTCAGCACGAACCTGGCGGTGACGAACTGGACCATATTGGGAACGATGGAAAACACCAACGGCATCTGGCGTTTTTTTGACACTGCCGCCACGAATTCCCCCCAGCGATTCTACCGGGCGAAGCAACTGCCATAAGTATTCCACCACTTCCGCCAAAACAAAAACCCGGAAGCCAGTTGTCTGACTTCCGGGGTTTGAATTTCCGACGGTCACAGACTGCCTCTGCATTGTGCGCACGGCTCGCTTTCCTTTCATGCGGTGAGGGACTGCGCAACGGATTCCACGGTTTTGCCTTAGAATATCCTCTCAAAGTACTGCGGCTCAATACCGATGCCGTTGTCGCGCACGGAAAACACCCAGCGCCCATCCTGTCTTTGAGCGCCGATATGAATTTTCGGGGTTCACAGGAGGCGTTAGCGGAGAAAGCCGACCTTCACCCCACGCACATTTCATTGATTGAGCGGTTTGAGCGCAATCCAAGTTTGAATGTGGCCAATTCGCTGGCGAAGGCGGTGGGGGCGACCTTGTCGGGATTGATTGCGGAAGCCGAAACCGTTCAAAGACGAGGGTCCGACGTTTAATCAACCGGCGGTCAAAGCTTCCAGGACGCCGAGTTCGCCCAGGTGACGCTCATAGCCGGTTGGGTTGACGGTCGCCACATCCGGCACATCGGGAATGAGGAAGTGAGCACAGAGTTCCTGCAACGTGAAGTCCACCGCCGCACCGCTCTGGTCGTTGTCCTTGACCCGTTTGGCATTGGGAATCTCCGTGTTGGGATCATACCGGAGCTTGGCGTCCATGAAGCAGAACTCGTCGCCGGGATCGCCGGCCTCAGCGAGTCGGTCGCCAATGAAGAAGGCCAGTTCCTGACCGGAATACTCCAGGTCTTCGGGTTCGCCGGTGAAGGCGTTGGGACGTTCGACCTGGCGGGTGATGCTGACGGTCTGGGTGCGGAGCGGATAACGCCGGCCCTGGTGGAAGACCACCCGTCCGGTCGGGTCGGCGAGGTCTTGCTTGCACTCGATGGTGTCTTCCTCGTCCAGGTAGCCGAGCCGCTGGATTTCGGGCAGGGGATAGAGGGGCGCGCGCTCGGCCTGGTAATCCTGGACCGCCTGCTTGACGGCGGCGAGCAACTCGGGCTGGACCCGCCAGCCGGTCTGCTCGGCCACGCGCAGCAGTTCGTCGCGGCTGGCGCGTTGCAAGACCAGTTCCATCGGCGCTTTGCCGTGGAGGGCGTAAAGCCGTTCGACTTCGCGTTTGTCGATCTTCTTGCTGTGCTTCTCGAACAGGGACAGGGCGGTGTGAATGACGCCAGCCTCCAGCCACAGATTCCACGGCACCTTGGGTTTGTGGCCCAGGGCCTCACTGGCTTTTTCGCGGACGGCCTGCCAGTATTCATAGGCAATGGCAGCATGATCCTCGGCGGCGTAGGCGGTGCGAATCTCCGCCCCCTGGCGATACACCCGGTCAGGCAGGTTCGGCCAGTGGAAGGTTTTCGGGCCGGTGGTGTGATCGCGGGCGAAGTAGAGGATGCTGGTGTGGAACGGAGTTGATAGTTGGGGGAGTTGATGGTTGATGTGCTGGAAGTTGCAGTCCACGCGGCCGGTCATGGGATTGCCGGGCACAATCAGGTGCGCCCAAATGTGCTTGGCGATGACGCTGTGCGGGGCACCGGGGTCGAATAGCAGTCGTTGCAGGGTCGAGGTGTTGGCGATGAGGAAGCCTTCGCCATAGAGGGTGCACAGGTCCAGGGCCATCAGCAGCATGGCGATGGTGGAGTCGATCGTGCCTTTGGGGATGCCCGTCTCAATGCCCTGAAAGGCCATCCGCACGGCCGGCAAATCGCTCTCGGCCAGCGCCGCCAGCCTCTCCCGGTAGAGGAACAAGCGCCACGGGGGATTCAAGACAAACAGGTTGGCGGTGAAATCGACTTCCTTGAGCAGGGGAAAGAGCCGGGAAATGTCGCCGGTGATGCGATGGACCGGCAGGGTGGCGCCTTCGACGGATTTACCCCGGCAGGGATCAATGTCGGCGCCGAGCAGGCGCAAGGTCTTGTCGGTGGCCGCGGCCTGGAGCAGATGCCCGGCGCCGCAGTTAAGGTCCACGATGGCGGACCGATGCCGGGGCAGTGCTTCGGCCAGCTTGCGGCCAAAGGGCAGCGGGGTGAAGAATTGGGATTGGCCCTTCTCCGCCGCATTGGCCGCCGCCTCAAACATCGGCTGGAGGATTTCAGGATTGATGGAGGTTTTTTGCATAAAAGCGCAGCATTCAGACGGGTGGCTGGAGCAGGTGACGTTCGGCCCGGCGCAGGCGCGCATCCTCAGTTTGCAGCCGGGCAAAACCGGGTTTTTCAATCTCGGCAAAACATCGCCTCATGCGATAAGCTGCCGCCATGTCGAAGCCGCTTCATTCCAAAGCTAGCGCGTTCCGGCGTTTGTTCGCGGACGTGAAATGTTTTGACGAACTGGAAACACGCATCGTCGCTTTGCCGGATGAGCAGGCACGAGGCAACGCGTTCGAGGTTTTTGCCGAAGCTTACCTTGCCACGCAGCGCAAGCACGATACCGCAAATGTCTGGCCGCATGGCTCGGGGCCGCTCGAAATCCTGAAAAATCTTGGCCTCACGCAGCAGGATCAGGGCGTGGATGGCGTGCTGCAAACGATGCTCGGCCAGTTCAACGCTTATCAGGTTAAGTTCCGCACTGGTCGTCCCGCGCTGACGTGGCGCGAACTTTCCACCTTCATCGCTTTGGCGGACAGCCCGCGCATTCATAGCCGGGTGCTGTTGACCAACTGCGATGAACTGCCCGGCGTGCTAAATGAGCGGCAGGGTTTCTTCTGCATTCGGGGCGCGGACTTGGACCGCATGGAAACGGACGATTTCCGCGCCATTGAAGCCTGGTTGGCTGACGCCGCTTACACCCCGCCGAAGAAAACACCGCAGCCGCACCAGACCGAAGCGCTGGACGCCTTGCTCCCCGCGCTGCAAACGCACGACCGCGTTTCGGCGATCATGGCCTGCGGCACGGGCAAGACACTCCTTGCCTTGTGGGTCATGGAACGGCTGCAAGCAAAGCGCGCTTTGGTTTTGCTGCCGTCGCTGGCCTTGCTGCGGCAGACCCTGCACGAATGGTTGCGGGAAACCAGCCTGCCGAGCCTTGCCTACCTCTGCATCTGCTCCGACCCGACCGTGAAGGAAGGCATTGACGCGCTCGCCACGCGGCAATCCGACCTCGACTTTCAAGTTTCCACCGATGTCGCGAGCGTGCGGAGTTTTTTGGACGCGCCCTTTGCCGGCGTGAAGCTGATTTTCTCCACCTACCAATCCGCGTCTGTGGTGGGCGTAGCGATGCAGCCGGGCGAGGCGTTTGACTTTGCGGTGTTTGATGAAGCGCACAAGACCGCCGGGCGCGAAGGCCGCAACTTTGCCTTTGCCCTCGCCAACAAAAATCTTTCCATCCGCAAACGCCTGTTTCTCACCGCCACGCCGCGGCATTACAATCCGCTTACAAAGGATGAAGAAGGCGACGCACAACTTGTCTTCTCAATGGACGAACCCGAGGTCTATGGCCCGCAAGCCTACCGCTTAACGTTTGCCGAGGCTGCCCGCCGTGGCATCATCTGTGGTTACAAGGTTATTATCTCCGTCATCACTTCCGAAATGGTGACAAATGAGCTTTTGAGCCGTGGTGCGGTAATTGTGAATGATGATGCCGTGCGCGCGCGGCAAGTTGCCAATCAGCTTGCGCTCAAGGACGCCATCGCCAAATACGGCGCAAAGAAAATCTTCACTTTTCACAGTAGAGTTGACGCAGCGGCCTCCTTCACGGCTAATGGAAACGAAGGCGTTTCCACCCATCTTCCCGAATTCAAATCTTTCCATGTCAATGGGGAGATGACCACTTTTCTTCGTGAATGTATCATGCGCGATTTTCGGGCTAGCGAGCGGGCAATCATGTCAAATGCGCGTTGTTTGACTGAAGGCGTGGATGTTCCCGCCGTGGATATGGTCGCGTTTATGTCTCCGCGCAGAAGCAAGATTGACATCGTGCAAGCAACTGGTCGCGTGATGCGCGTCGCACCTGGCAAAACAATCGGTTTTGTGCTTGTGCCGCTGTATGTTGAACAAGCAGCCGGTGAGAATGTCGAGCAGGCCATTGAGCGTGCGGAGTTTGATGAGGTCTGGGAAGTGCTTCAGGCACTCCAAGACCAAGATGACGTTCTTGCGGACACCATAAGTCGGTTGCGAGCCAGTAAAGCCTACCTGGGAAAACCGGACAACTCCGCTCTCTTTGACTTGATAGAAATTGAAGGACCTCGGATCGCAATTGATGAATTGCGTGACTGCATCGTATCAAGGTGTGCAGAGGTTATGGGAACGAGTTGGGATGAGCATTTGGGTCGGCTCGTAGCTTTTAAGGAGCTACTAGGACACTGTAGCGTTAGCTTGGATGACTATAATGAACTGGTGAAATGGACTGCTAATAACAGTGGGACAAAGATCCAATTTCGCCGGAGCGTGCTTGATCAACTTGCGAATTGGGTGAGCTTGCAACGCCGGCTTAAACGCGAAAACACCCTAAGCGCGCAACGTATCCGACTACTTACCGACCTTGGCTTTGCATGGACTTCGGAAGATGCACGCCAACAGCGCGAGCACGCGACGTGGCAAAAAAATGGTGGCGCTGTATTTAGATTATGTGCGGGAGTTAAAGGAGATGCGCTTTGGCTGGGGTAAAGGCCGGGTGAATTGGGATGATATGTTGACGGAACTACACACCGTCTGGAGCAAATGTGGCCACTGCGATAACGAGAATCAGCGTTCACGGCTGTTTGAACTCCATCGATGGGTTGATGACCAACGTCGGAGATTTAGCCGCGGCGAACTCACTGCTGATCAAATCAAAGAGCTTAACCAGCTAGGGATTGATTTCCCAGCAGCGGAAAACGCCGTCGCGAAGCAAACAAATCACCGTGAGACGATGTTCGCGCGACTGGACGCCTACAAGGACAAATTCGGTGACTGCGATGTCCCGAAAGATTTTTACGGGATTGAAGGTCTTGCGTCATGGGTCGCCCGTCAGCGGAAGCTTCGATCGGCTGGAAAGCTGCACCAGGATGTTATCCGGCGGTTAGACGAGATTGGATTCGTGTGGGATAGGGAAGACTACTTGTGGCGGAAAATGTATGCCGTGCTCTGCCGACACCTCAACTCAGCAGGCGTTTCTGGCTTGGAAACGGCGCTCAAGTACGATGTGGAGCTGGGCAAATGGGTAAGAGGGCAACAGTCAGCAAGAAAGATGGACGCGCTAAGCCCCCAGAAACAATCGGCCCTCGACAAGGTTGGATTCCCGTGGGAATTCCCAAAGAAGCCAAAAGAATCAACCAAACCAAGTTGGGACAGTTTTTTCGCCAAGCTCGTTGAGTTTCACAAATTGCATGGTCATTGTGACATGAAACTCGTTCTCCCGCTCGACGAAGACTTGCACAAATGGGCACAAGAACAACGCCGGGCAAGGCAGAGAGGAACAATCCCTGCCGATCAGGTTCGCCAACTGGATCAACTTGGCTTTATTTGGGACACGGACGATCTTTTGTGGGAACGCATGTTGAGAGTCTTAGTCGCATACAAATCTGTTCACGCTGACTGCAACGTGCCGCGGTACTGGCAAGAGAATCTTCAGTTGGCTGTTTGGGTCGCGTCTCAGCGCAAGCGCCGAAAAACCGGCGAACTAAAACCCGACCAAATTAAAAGACTTGATCAAATAGAATTTGCTTGGGACTCCAATTGAAGCCGTGACCAAGGAAATCTCTATCAAGGTGAATGCTGATTTCAAGCAGGTCATTGGGCAGGAGCTTCACGACGAGCTTGCGTCCCCGATCACAGCCAAACGAGCCGTCCAGACTGTGGCGAGTGAGGCGCGCGAGGCGCCGGGTTTCGAACTCCAGCATGAGTCACCAGGCCCAACGATGTTTGATCCAGAAAGGACAACCCGATTCGGGGTTGCGCAGTTGAATGGGGTAGAGGGAATCGGCGCGCTTGGCCACCAGGCCCTCGTAGAACTCCGCACCCCAGGCCGTGTTGAGGCACTGCATCTCGTTCCACCAGCGGGTCAAGGCGAGCTGGCCGGCAGGCAAGGCGTCACTCAGGGCGGTCTGATGGAGGAGGTAACCCCGGTTTTCCTCGGGGCGCTGGCCGATGTTGAGGATTGGCCAATTCAGGCGCAGGGCTTCTTCGCTGAGAAGGCGGTATCGGTCGGAGGCGGTCAGATTGGGCACAATGGCATCGAGGATGATGAGGGAGCCGCGCCCGATGTTGTGCCGGCGTTCGAGGGCTTCCGTGTCCAGCCATTCGATGCTGGAGCGGCTGAACCGCGCCCTGGCGGTTGAAGAGGGTGCCGGTGGGGGTGTGAACCAGCGCGCGCCAGCCGTTGAGCTTGGGGCTCCACAGGTGGACCGGACGCTGGGCCAGCAAGCCGAACCGACCCCCATTGAGCGGGCGGGCGGGATAGGAGGGGAACTGCATAATTATGATTTGCGATTTCGGATTGGCCGCGGCCGCCTCGGCGAGGCGTCCCTACCTGGCGGACGATGAATGGCCAGTTGGTCCTCGACGGATTCACGGACCACATCGCTGGCCGTGGCGAGTGATTCGGGAACCTGCTCCTGGGGGCAATACCCAGGATCCACGGCCTGTTGGTCCAGGTCATTGACGAACACATGCGGCCAGTGGCGGGACGGTCCATTGATATAGACGGACTGCACGCAGCCGCCTTCAACTTCGATGACGACGATGGGTTGCATATTTGATTTTACGCGGGCCGGCGGTGACATGGACGCAGAAGGCCAAGAGAATGCAGCCGACCGACCAAAGCAGCATGAAGGTTTCTGCAGCATGAAGGTTTCTCCGTTCATACGGCGAGGGGGAGAGTGCGGTTGAGTTCTTCCAGGAGCGGCTGGTAGCTCTCGAGGAGCAACTCCTGGTTCTGCTGCGCGATGCGCTGATAGGCTTCGACCAGGGCCGGATATTGCCCGGTTTCGGGTTGGCCGGGCGGGCCCATGATCAGGCAGAGGTCTTTTTCCAGGTCATACGTCAGCTTGAGGCGGCCACTGACGATGGCCCACTCGACGGCGTCCTGCCCGAACTGCTCGTCGGAGCAGAGGGAGAGGAGGTTTAACAAATAGTTTTTCATCATGCCCATAGTGCGATTGGAGGTATGGAATGAGCCTCGTGCCCGCTCCGGCTTCGGAGCCGGGCACGAGGGGGATGTGCTCGCCTATTTGCCGCGGGTGCCTTTGGTGCTGACGGAGCATTCGGTCAGCCCTTTGTCGCCGACGTTCTCCAGCGCCAGGGACTGCGCCAGGTCCATCTCGGCCAAGCGCAGCGCCTTGAAGTTGTCCACCGGGACGACGCACTCTTTGGCTTCGAGGGCGTCCGAGCAATCATACTCGGCAAACAGCGCCTGGAGCTTCGCCAGGAACTCTTCGCCGCGGGTCTGGCCCGGCAGTTTGTCCCCATCCACCTTCAACTCGAAGGACTGGCGGAAGTATTTCTCGACCTGATCGCCGAAGATCGGGACGAAGGCATCCTCGGTGGGGAAGGAATAATACTGCTCCTTGACGGTGACGCGAACGGTCCCGGTCCGGTCGGGAGTGCCGGCCTGGGGGTCGCCCGGGACCTGCCAGTGGACCAGCACGGAACTGGGCACGGAGGTCTTGCGGTGGAAGTGGCGCAGATACCAAGGCCGGATTTTGACCCGGGCCAATTCGGCTTTGTCGGTCTCCAGCGCGGATTTGAGGGCGTCAAACTGTTCCTGGCGCTCAGCGATGCGGGCGGCCAGTTCGGCGGCGGAGCCATCCGCATCGGGATAGACCGGGTATTTGGTGCTGGTGTCATCCTTCTTCTTGGCGATACCGCCAAGCTGGACCTTTTTGAGGCCGCCCCGGGCAGGCGTCTGC
>JBEKJO010000223.1:0-9974 GCA_050011195.1 Verrucomicrobiota bacterium
GCGTAAAGTATCCGGTGCCGGTTCCCTCAACGAACTCCTGCAACAGGACGGATGAGCAGTTCTGGCGCATTTCTGACAACGCCCGCTGCATCTGGGCAACATCACGTGCGTAGCGCGGCCGACCTGTGGCGCGCGTCCCGCCATGCGCCAGGGATTCCTGGGAGGTACGTGGCTTGAGGACTACGGGGAAGCGCATAGCCTGGACGGCGGCCGGAATAGCCTCAGTGCAGGTGACCGTCATAGTCCTGGGAACTACCATGCCGAGCGATTGCGCCAGATCTGTGGTCTGGCTTTTGTCAACGGCGCGAAGGAGGTCAGCATGCTCCGGGAGCACGAGCCGCGCGCCGACCGCGGCGAAACGCTCGCGGTGGGCTGAGATGACGAGAGTACTTGCCTCTGTCATCGGAAGAACAAGCGTACCGGGTTCGTTTTGGGATTCCGCGAGCAGATCGTCAAGAAACCGCTCTCGCTCCGACTGTGGAGACGCGTACTGGAAAGTGCCAGCGCAGAAGCGGGACCAACCGGCCTTGGACCAGGGGTGCGATTCTCCAGCCCAGACGGTATGGCCTTGCCGGGCAAGCGACCGCACACAGGCAACAGCCTGGTTCTGATCGCCGTCGAGAACCAGAATCCTCATGGGCTAGCGCTACTTCCTATTTGTATGGGCGTCCGCACAGCGGCATTGACCCAGAAGAAACCGGATCGAGTTGGCCCGGGAGATTAGTCCGCCCCGGCATCACTGCACGCTCTATGCCGGCTCCCGGCCTTCCTGTATTCTATCCTGTATTCTATCAATTCGAGCTTGAGGCGAAGGATCGCCGCTGACGGTCAGCGTGGCTATGGCCCACCTGGGAGATCTCGAGTTGCCGGAACGTGCGCCGGATCACTTCAATCCAAAAGCAGGGCACGCGGTGAACCCCGCACGGCCGGGCGTCTGCCTGATGACGAACTCGCTAGAGGTGGGAGGAAGTGAACAGCAGTTCGTGGCTTTGGTGGAGGCGCTGAGCCGAGGACAGTTCAATGTACAGCCCGCATGTTTGCGGCGTATCGGAGGGCTGGTTTCGCGGGTGGGTGAGATTCCCGAGTTCCCCCCTGGAGGAAGCCTGTTCCGCATGCAGTCGATTCGCGCCCGGATGGCGATCGCGCGCTACATGCGGCGGAACCGATCCGTGGTTGCGCATGCCTTTGATTTCTACACCAACCTGATGATGGCGCCGGCGGCGCGAGTAGCTGGCGTGCCCGTAGTGCTGGGGAGCCACAGGCAATTAGGAGACCTGTTAACGCGAGCACAATTCTGGGCGCAGTTACTGGCATTCCGGATGTGCGACCGAGTCTTATGCAACTCGCGGGCCGCGGCAGAACAGCTGCGCCAAAGAGGGTTGCCTGAGCACAAGCTGGAAATCATTCCTAACGGGCTGCCGGAGCGGCTGTTCGTGCCGTGCGCACCGGCGATTCCCCGCCGTCCCGGAGTGGTGCGCGTGGGGATGATTGCGAGGATGAACGATCCGGTGAAAAACCATCCCGCTTTCCTGCGCGCCGCCGCCCGTATGGCGAGAGAGTTGCCCGAGGCGGAGTTCCTGCTGGTGGGTGACGGGCCGCTTCGACCGGGACTGGAGGCGATGGCGGCCGAACTGGGGATTGCAGGGAAGGTCAACTTTGCGGGTGAGCGCCACGACATTCCGGCTATTCTGTCGAGCATGGATGTGAGCGTACTGATCTCCTCGTCGGAGAGTTTGTCCAACGTAATCCTGGAGTCGATGGCGGCGGGTGTGCCGGTGGTCGCGACCGAGGTAGGCGGGAACCCGGAACTGGTGAGAGACCGAGAGACCGGGATGCTGGTCCCGCCGGGGGATGAAAACCGGCTCGTGGACGTACTGCTGCGACTGGCGCGCGACGCGGGCCTGCGGCTCCATTGCTCGCAGCAGGGCCGGGAGTTTTCGCGGTCGTCTTTTCACATCGATGTAATCTGCCGCCGTTACGAAGAGTTGTACGCGTCGTTGTTAGAGGAGAAAGGCGTAGGAGTTTCCCGCATCCTTGATTGACCGGCGGGCTGGGTAACGATGAATTCGTCCTCCCTGAGCAAAGGCAGGCGTCCGGTGTTTGTGCTGGGTTCTCCCCGCTCGGGGACGACCCTCCTCTACCACATGATCCTGTCGGCGGGCAATTTCGCCGTCTATCGCACCGAATCCAACGTTTTCAACTTGCTGGTCCCGCGCTTCGGCGATTTTGGCGTGCGGCGCAACCGCCAGGCGCTGATGAAACTGTGGCTCGGGAGCAAGCTGTTCACACGATCTGGGCTGGAGGCGAGGGAGATCGAGGAAAAGGTTCTGCAGGAATGCTCAAGCGGGAGATCCCCGAAGCGCTCGTAGTGCACATTCTGCGCGACGGGCGGGACGTGGCGCTCTCGCTCGACAAGCAAGGCTGGATTCGTCCGTTTCCCTGGGACCGGGGGAAAGGCGTGCTGGTTGCGGGGCTCTATTGGCAGTGGATCGTAAACAAGGGCAGAGAGAACGGACGCATGCTGGGGGCTGACTACACGGAGATTCATTTCGAGGATCTGATCCAGAATCCGCGCCCGGTCTTGGCGAAGCTCGGTCAGTTTATCGAGCATGACCTCGACTACGACAGGATTCTCAAGGTGGGGATCGGGTCGGTGAGTGATCCGAATACGTCGTTCCAGCCGAGATCTGACAACAAGGAGTTCAACCCGGTGGGGCGGTGGCGGAAGCATTTCGCAAGCGATCAACTCGCCGTGTTCGAGAGCTTGGTCGGGTCGACGCTGGATAGCTTGGGCTACGAACTGGCCACGAAAGGAAGGCATGATGAGTCCGGATGGAAGGGCATGCGGACTGCGTACGAAACCGTATACAGCTCGAAGCTGTGGCTCAAGCAGAACACGCCTCTGGGGAAGATACTTATCGGTGACGATCTGTCGTGGTTATGAGCGGGCGAGGTTGCGCAAACGTGCGTTTGCGCCCGCCGAGAGCAGTGCTCCCACACCTGTCAGCCAGCTTTCGAACTCCAATGCGGTTTGCGCGGTGGTATCGATGAAACGAGGAAGCAGCAGGAGTTGGCTGCGCATGGACGCCAGTCCGGGATCGCAGGTGGTCGCAGAGACGACTCCCTGTTCGGCGAGCCACGGCAGAAACATCAAGTCATAGTCGCCGTTGGGATAACAGAAATGAGTGGGGCTCGTCTTCGTGATGGCCTCGAGCGCGTCCCGGTTGTCCTGGATCTCTCTTTCAAAAAGATTCCGATCTCGCGGTGTCCGATGACGGTGGGTATGAAGTTCGAAGCTAATCCCTGCCGCTGCGAGTTCTGCAATCTCCTCCGGAGCCATTAACTGGAGGATACGCCGGCGCAGCAGTTCGTCGTAATCAACGCCAAGCCGGCGAGCCAACTCGGCGGCGAGTCCATTCTTTTGTTCCGTGGAGAGTTGTTCGCGATCCGCGAACGCGACGATCTGGCTGAGCGCGGTCTGGCGGTCTTCCGGCGTAACCAGGCGCATGTCACGCACAATGCCGATGGAAGGCGTGGTGCTCAAAACAGCTTCGCGCCTCTTCCAGAGCATGTAGGAACAGATCAGGGAATAAATCGGCATCCGGCGAGAGCAGTAGTGGGTGGTCTGATAGACAGTGGCCGGGAATCCATACTCCTTCAACAGCGGATAGGTAAGCTTGTGAAAGTCGAACGTGCCATCATCGAACGTCAACACCACACTGCACGGGGCAAGATCGTCCTTGCGCAATCGTTCGAGCCCTTCTCCCAACGGCAAGACGTGATAGCCGCCTTGCTGTAGCATCTCAAATCGTTCTCGAAGCCGGCTGGGAGCGAGATACAGAGCGGGACGCCAGAGGTTCTCTTCGTCGATGGCAAGACTGTGGTAGCAAAGGATGAGAAGGCGGCTCTGGCGCCAGCGGCTGTCGCGCACCCGGTCGAAGACGCCGGCTGCTTTTAATGCGCGCAGCAAATTGCCTCGGATACGCTTCCGCATAGCTCGTCAAACAGCCAATTCCGGTCGCCGATCCTCCTAGGAAGAACGTACTGCCGAGAGGCTGGCCGCCGCCAATGAAGGACCGCCGGACTTGCTCAGCAGGGAAGAGTCGCGATCGACAAAGACGCGAAACCACAATTCCAGGTTGAGGAGTCTCCAGATACGATTCGAGTTATCGCGGGTGCGGCTGCGATGTTCGGCAAAGATTCTGCGGATCGCGTCCGGCTGAAAAAGGTTGCGCCGCGTGCTTCGTGGTTCCAGCAACAGGTTTTCCAGTTCTCGTAGTTGTTCTCCCGCGAGCCACTCTGACCATGGAGTAGGAAAACCCATCTTCCGGCGGTAGATGATTGAATGCGGCAGGAGATCCTCCACCGCGGACTTCAGAATGCTTTTTCCTTCAAGGCCCTTTACCGCGTACGAAGACGGGATGGAGGCGGCGAATTCCACCAGAAGGTGGTCCAGGAAGGGTACGCGGCTCTCGAGCGAGGCCGCCATGCTCATTTGGTCCTGCTTCATCAACAACTCCACGAGATACGTATTGATGTCGGTGTAAAGGAGACGCTTCAGGATACTTCCTGAAGAGCGCTCCCAGAACGCCATGGAGCCAGCGTAGGCGGAGTCCGCGTGGTGCTGGAGCTCAGGACTGAGTAGTTGCCTCTGCTCGGCAGCCGAAAAGGCGGAGTAGAAGTTATCGAAGTAGAAGGAAGGCCACGAGGCTCCATCGCGGCCGAGGCAAGTATGCTCGAGCTTCCTGCGCAAGGTGGCGCCGAGCTTCGCGGAGTGAATCTGTTCGCGAATGAAGGCCCGTAAGACCGACGGAGTGAGGCGACGGTAGACTGAGTCCATACGGGCGTTCCAAACCGTCCACGTATACCGCGTGTAGCCAGCGAGCGTTTCGTCGCTGCCTTCTCCCGTCAGCACAACCGTAACATGTTCGCGGGTGAACTTGGCGAGGTGGTACAGCGCGACACTAGAGGTCCAGCAAACCGGCTCGTCCTCGTGCCAGATCACGTCCGGCAAGGTGTCGAAGAACTGCTGGCGGGTTACTTGGATCTCATGATGCTGTGAACCGATGTGGTCGGAGACAATTTTGGCGTAAGGGAGTTCACTGTAAGCCTGCTCGGCATACCCCACGGCGAACGTCTGGATCGGCTCGCGGCGACTTTTCGCGGTTAGGGCAGCCACCGCACTGGAGTCCAGGCCTCCGCTCAGAAACACTCCCAACGGCACGTCACTCATCAGATGCGTGGAGACCGCTTCCTCTAACAACTCGCGATACCGCCGGACATAATAGCTCCGCTCGCGGGACTGAGGATCTTCGGCGACAGATAAATCCCAGTAGCGGCGAATGGCCAGTCCGCCCTTTTCGGTGAGTTCGAGGGTGTGTCCGGCTGGGAGCTTGCGGATTCCTGAGAAGAGAGTCTCCTCGCCGGCAATGTAGCCGAACGCGAGATACTCGGGCAACACGCCCGGGTTGAATTCTGCGCCCAGGCCGGGGTAAGCGAGTAACGCCTTGATCTCAGAGCCAAAAACGAAGGTGCCGTCCTGCAGGCGGTAGTAAAGGGGCTTGATCCCAAGACGGTCCCGTGCGGCGAAGAGCGTGTGGTGGACCTTGTCCCAGATTACGAAGGCGAACATGCCGCGCAGGTGTTGGACGCAGTCCTGCCCGTACTCCTCATAGAGGTGCACGATGCTTTCCGTGTCGCTGTGTGTGCGGTAGATATGGCCACGCGCGAGCATTTCTTGGCGGAGGTCGGCGTGATTGTAGATTTCGCCGTTATACACGATCCAGATGGAGCCGTCTTCATTGGAGAGAGGCTGGTGACCGGTTTTGATATCAATGATGCTAAGGCGACGCATGGCGAGACCGGCACCATCGGAGACCAGGGTCCCGGCATCGTCGGGACCACGATGCACGATCCGCTGGTTCATTTCGAGCAGCGCAGTGTCATTGGCACGCTGACCGGTTCCGAAGTGAAAGATGCCGCAGATGCCGCACATATCAGTAGGTCATCGAGCCGGAGCCGGGAGTGGGCGTCACCGCCGTGGGGCCGAGGGAGACGACCTCCATGCCCGCCCCTCTGCTTGCCAACTCGCACCAAGGCGCAGCTTGGGTGCTGGACCACAGGCGCTGGCCCTGCCAGTCAACGAAGGATGCATTACAGAGCAGAAGAGACTCCAAACTACCTCCGCTTGAATCATAGCAGAGCAAGTCGGCGTCGCTGGACCATCCAAGAAGTGACCAGGACCGCGCGGAGGGTGCAAACACGGCGCCTGAGAGGTCTTGATTGTGAACGTAACTGTAAGCTCGCACTGCGGGCTCGGTGGCGGCATCGAACTGCAACGACGCTGTATCACCCGCCCCGTTGCCGGTGGCAGGTTGCAGGAAGGCGGCGAACTCCGTGGGAAGTGGCCCCGCGAAACGGAGGTGTATGGTTTTTGCCGGAATCCTGACCCCATAGGCTGGGGCCCACCATTCGTCGCGTAGCTCCTGGGACCAGCCCGGGGTGCCGGAGACTAGAAAGTGCAGCCCCTTGCCAAGTCCTTCGGCAGAGATGTTCTCCCCCTCAAGGGAAAGCTTCGGGCCGAGATGCCAGGCCAAGTCGAGCATGTGGCTTCCAGAGCCGAGAGCGACATCGCGGATCAGCCAGCCCAGGGCTTTGAAATGCACGACCCAGCGTTCGTGGGTGACAGGTGGCTGCAGCTGCCTATAACCGGTGTGGCTGCCTCTGAAGACGTCAAACTTGCGACCTAAAATCCAGCGCTCGACGTTGGTGTTCGGCAGGGAGGTCCAGGCAAAGGGGCCCCTGGCTTGAGCCTGATCGAGCCCGTCCACCGAGAGGGTGTTGTGGGCGCGGGTGGAGCGGAACCAACTGCGGCCGTTGCCGTCCCCGCAATACTCGAATGTGCCCGGATCGCATAGGACTTCGTGGCCGGTCGCTGAGAGATGAATGCTGAGCGCATCGGCGTGACCGTGACCGGCGTTGTGCGTGCCCTGCGGTCCGGCATCGATGACCAACTGGGTTGGCGGATCGCCCGTACCCAGCATCACGTACATCCCACTTTCGGTAAGCGCCCCCGAGTTCCTGGTGTGGGCGGCGGGGGAGATATCCTCGAAGCGCTGGATGGCGTCGGGACCAATCAGCCAGAGAGTTTCCTCGCGCAGGTTTCCGCAGGCGGACTTGAAATCGCCGCGATGGAAAAGCACAGCGCCGGTTGAGAGCGGGTCGAGCAGATGCTCGCGGCGATTTCGGCTTGGGTCAAAGACCCGACCGCCGTCGTCATCGCCGAAGCTTGGTGGCGAGCCGGACTGGCTCAGGAGACGCAAAGCCTCGAGCATCCTGGTGAGTGTCCGGTCAAACCAGTCAGGAATCTCTATCTGGTTGCGGGCGGCCAGAATGCGAGCATGCAGGAAAAAGTCGAGCGCGTAGACGTGGTAGTAGGTGGACTGCTCGAAATGAAAGCCATCAAGGCGAACCTGTTTGGCGGCCTCTTCGAGGATGATCTGCCAGCCAGTCTGCTGCCAACGGCGTGCGCTGGGAAGCCGTGGACAGAGTGTGCCCAGAAAAAACAATGCGACCGCCTCACCCAGAAGGTGTGTGTTGGGAGAGGTGTACGTGGAAAGAAAACGCGCGATGTAACGGGCATTGACAGAGAGTGCGCGGAGCAGATCCTGGGGAAACGCTAGCGGTACGACATCGCAACCCGCGAGGAGGAACGAAACCCAGAGCCAAGAGAGGCTGCGGAAGGCTACCTCAAGACTAGAGCTCCAATGGATGCCGATGGGATAAATGTTCTGCTCTTGCCAGGAATACCACTGCGCGAAGCATTCAAGCGCAAACCGCGGATCGTCGGTCAGACGATAGGCCTTTGCGAGAACCACCAGGTGCTGATGGCGGCTCAACTCCCATGTGACTTTGGCGTCCCCGACTTGCTCGGAATCGAAATAGTTGATCCGGAAAAATGGCTTGCTGGGTGAGCGCACATGATGCACGGCGTCGAGGTGCCAGTTGATGTTCCGTCCATAATTCAGATTGGAGTAGCCGAGCAGTCGGAACTGGTGTGCGCAGATGAGCTCGGCTTCCTGAATGATCGCCTCGACCTGTTCTGGGAGACGCGCGCGCAGGACGCGCAGCACTGCGGGGATCTCGGACGATTCGAAGAAGAAGTGCGCGTCGGGCGCGGAGACAGCGGGCTCCTCGTGAAATGCGAAGCCAACCTTGGAGCGCAGCAGGTCCGCACGTTTGTCAAACGCCTGTCGGAGCCGGGAAGAGATCTCGGCGGCATCCATGGCTCCCAGCCGATTCGCGATGTCCTGCCATCTGCTCCTAAGCATTTGCCCTCAAGCGGAAGCAATCCCGCGCAATTGCTGGCGGAGGATCTCGACAATTCTGGGAGCGGCCTGACCATCCCAGAGGGGAGGCCGCCGGGAGTGGTGCGGGGACTGGAGCAGGACTTCGCGGGCAACGGTGAGGATGTGGTCGGGATCCATGCCCACGATGTGGTTCGTGCCGTGCTCAACGGTTGCGGGACGTTCGGTATTTTTCCGCAGAGTCAGGCAGGGTACGCCGAGCACGGTGGTCTCTTCTTGCACTCCGCCGGAGTCGGTGAGAACAAGGCGGGCGTGATCGTTCATATTGAGAAAGTCGAGGTAGCCGAGCGGATCGAGCGGAACCACGCCGGATGATGCCGCTGCACCTTGGGAGAGAAAGCCTCCCAGACCGAAGCTCTCGATGTTCTTGCGCGTGCGCGGATGCACCGGGAAGAAGATAGGGAAGTCCGCGGCGATGGTGCTAACAGCGGTCAGGATGCCGCGGAGAGCCTGTGGGTCATCTACGTTAGAAGGGCGATGCAGTGTGAGAACTCCGTAGGGCCTCAGACCCGTTCCGTTCTGTCGCAGGTGGAGCTGATCGAGGATTGCCGAACTTGCCGCCAGCTGGCGATGCCGGAGCAACGTGTCGATCATGACGTTCCCCACCAGGAAGATCTTCTCCGCGGGAATGCCCTCGTGCCGCAGGTTCTCGATGCCGCTTTGCTCGGTGACAAACAGTAAATCGGAGATGGCGTCGGTGACCTTGCGATTGATCTCCTCCGGCATGGTCATATCAAAGCTGCGCAGTCCGGCTTCGATGTGGGCCACGCGAATGGCGAGTTTGACAGCGGTGAGCGCGGTCGCAAGGGTTGAGTTCACGTCGCCTACGACCAGCACCACGTCGGGCTGGTAGTCAAGCAGGACCGGTTCCAGGCGCTTCATGACTTCGGCGGTCTGGGCAGCGTGGGTGCCGGAGCCGACCTGGAGGTTCACGTCAGGCCGCGGTAGACCGAGTTCGGTGAAGAAATTTCCGGAGAGGAGTTCGTCGTAGTGTTGACCGGAGTGGACGAGGCAATGCTGCATGTCAGGGAAATTTTTCAGGGTATCAACGATAGGCGCGATTTTCATGAAGTTCGGACGTGCGCCTACAACGCTCAGGATTTTGCTGATGGCGCCTCGCGATTTGTGGTCGGCCTCGGTGTTTGCGCGATCTGCCACTAGATCACTCCCTTTGCAGCGGCATCGAGAAGATCAATGTCTACCCCGATATCCTTTTGGTCGCTTCCGGCGGCCACGTACTTTGAGGGATGCTTACACCAGGCGTCTTTCGCTCCGCAGAGGCAAAATTCATCAAATCCGTTGCTGTCCTTCGCGGAGCCAAGCGCTTCCGCATCTTTGGGGAAGAAGTTGCCTGGGGACCACGCGCCCAACCCCTCGCTTCGCGGTTGATGATAGGATTTCGTTCCAATCTACTTAGATGATCCCTTCCCTTGTCTTCTCAATTGCATCCACACCCGCGCCAATGTCTTTACAGTCGGTTCCGGCGCCGATGGCTGCAGAAGGCTTTTTGCACTCTTCATCTTTCTGCAGGTTGTCACTCTCTTTGACAAGGCGGACGTGTCCCGGAGCAGGCGTATCAGCCAGCGAACTCTTCACAAGAACTCGGGG
>JBEKJO010000224.1:0-7651 GCA_050011195.1 Verrucomicrobiota bacterium
ACGCGCCAACATTAAGCATCATCGTCGCGTAGCTGACATGGCTGGTGAGGGCCCCGGAGTCCAACCTTTCCAGTTCGGGCAGCGAGCGGACCAGCGTCGGCGTCCAGTTGGTCGCGCCCCATAACCCGAACACCGCGACGAAGGCCAGGCCGGAGCCGGCCAGCGTGGAGCGGAGCAGCTTGGGCTGGAAAAGCTCCGGCAGCTTTCGCGGGCGGATGCCTCCCGACCGTCGCTCCAGTTCCCGCGTCTTGACCCACCGCTCCGGCTCTTTGACCCACAGCCGCACGAACAAGGCGACCAGGGCAGGCGCGACGCCCACCACGAAAATGGAGCGCCAGCCGTGCTCGCGCAGCAACAGGTTGACCACGGCAGCGATCAGAAAACCGGCGGCCCAAGCCGATTGCAAAACTCCCGCCGCCTTGGCCCGCTTGGCTTCCGGCCAGACCTCCGCGACCAGCGCCGCCCCGGCCGCCCATTCGCCGCCGATGCCCAGCGCCGTGAGAAATCGGTAAAGGGCCAGTTGCCACCAGTTGGCCGACAGCGCCGCCAAGCCGGTGAATACCGCGTAAACGAGAATGGTGCAGACGAGCGTCTTGGTGCGTCCGAGCCGGTCAGCCAAAACCCCGAATACCACGCCGCCGATAGCCCAGCCGATGAGGAAAATCGAGAGGATGATGCCGCCGTACCAGCCAATGGCTTCCTGCGAGACAGCGCCGCCGGTTTGGACGCGTAACAAATCGTGCAGTGCGGGCTGGAGGACGAGCGCGTAAATCGTGGCGTCCATTGAGTCGAACACCCAGCCGAGCCACGCGACGAACAGAACGAGCCATTGGTAACGCGTGACACCGTGACGCCATGAGGATTCTCGCACGAGCGCGTATCCTACTTGAATGCGGCTGTGGTGGGAAGCAGCGGTTCGGCAACCGGCTGTGAGAGGCGTCAACCGGCAGGGGACCGCTACGCCTGACCCGACCCGCCGGTCGGGCTTTTCGATTCCCGTTGTGCCGGCAGGTCCATTATCATATTCCGCATGACGTTGCCGCTCACGGGTTACCTCCTCGACCGATGCGGCTGGGGCGCCTGGTATCCGGTCATGGTTCTATTTGGCTTGACCGGTGGGTGCGCGATGTTGCTGGTCATGCGTAAACAGCAGTTGATTGCCCGCCACACCGCCGGGTGAGCGCGCCGGACTCGCCCCGCCTCGCGTGGCGGCTCGCTGACCCGCCAACTTACAGGGCGGACTGGAGGATAGGCTACACACCGCGCCCCCTCACCCCGGCCCTCCCCATCAGATGGGGGAGACTCGTGGCCAGCTCTCTGGCGAATGAAGGTTCATGGGGAGCTTCGACCTCCAATGTTGGACGGGCATCGGGGCCATGAACCGATTAAGATTAAGAACGGCAGGTTCATGGAGAGGGAGAGCCGCCGCACTTCGCGCCCCTTCACTCCGGCCATGGAGAGGGCCGCATGGAGGGCCGGGGCGCCTTCGTGTAGTCTATCCTGTGGTCTTAACTCCTTCGCGCGCCAACAGCGTGCGCTTCCAATCCAGGCCGCCGGAGAATCCCCCCAGCCTATGATTGGCAGCCAGGACGCGGTGGCAGGGCACGAACACGGGAATTGGATTCGCGCCGCACGCCCCTCCCACCGCGCGGACAGCCTTCGGGTTCCCAACCTCCCGCGCTACCTCGGCATAAGTGCGGGTCTGGCCGGGTCTGATTTTGCGCAAGACCCGCCAGACCCGCCGTTGAAACTCCGTGCCCGAGGAAAGATCGAGCGGGGGCAGGTTTTCTGGCGCCTGGTCTTGGAGCGCGCGGGCCAGAGCTTCGGTTGCGAGGGCGTGCCACCGGCGAATTGCCGGCGGCGGCGGGACCGCTGTGGTCGCGCACTCCGGCCGGTTCCCGAGGGAAGGAAAGTCCAGACCGCACAAGCCTTGCGTGGAATAATGCGCGACGAATTCGCCGCCGGGCGTTGGGAGGGGTAACGCCCAGATTTGCGCCGCGCGGTCGGTTTTCTTCATCGGTGCCCCTTGAGGAAAACCAGGAGCGTGCCCAGCAAGGCCAGAAACAGGATCACCACGAAGAAGATGAAGCGGTTGCGCGCCACGCGTTTCTCATAGCGCAGCGGTCGAAGTCCCTGAATGCCGCCTGCCGCCAGGTAGCTGACCAGCTTCGGGTTGGTTGTGGACGGCCCGCGAAAGTGGTCCCGGACGCGCCGCACCAACGCGGGCAAGTCGTACTTGCGCACCCCCAGTTCGTTATAGTGGTCGGGCGTCGTGGTCCCTTCGCTCCGCGCCTTTAACAAATCCCGGCCCAACTCCTCGAAAATCGGCTCCTCGGCCGCCGGCGCGGGCGGGGCGGCGGGTTCGGGGGGCGGATGGCTGACCGTGCCGCCGTGCGGCAACGCGGTGGACCGCAAGCGTGGTTGGGAATGGTCGCGCTGCAATTGGGCGTCGAGCTGTTGGATTTGCGACTCCAGCTTCGCTATCTCGTCGTTGAGCACCCGCGCACGGTCGGAAATCGGGTCCGGCTTTTTTCTAAACCACGCCATGACGGCCGCCGATTCAGTGACGCAGGAGCACCGCCACCAGCACCGCCAGAGCGAGCAAGGCGACCGCTGCCAGTGGCCAGGTCAGCGCCAGGCCCAAGCGGCACAGCTCGCCGAAGCGATGCGTCGTCAGGAGGGGCGACTGCGGCGCGGCGGCGTCCGCGGCGCTCGCGCTGCCCTCCGGGACCGGGCCGGAAAGCACCTGGAATTTCAGCCGCGCGGCATTCCACTCCATGCGCGCGTTCTCGAGCGTCGTCAACGCCCGCGTCAGTTCCGTGCCGAAATTGTCCTTGGTCCACGTCTCCTCATGGAGGGCTTCGACCTTGGCGAGGGCGTCGCGCAAATCCACCAGCGCCTTGGCCATTTGCTCGGCGTCCCGCCGCGCCGTGAACTCGGCCTCTTCGAGCAAACCCACCCCGCGCGTCAGGTTTTGGAGGGTCTCCTGCCGGCCAGTCTGAAATTCCATCTGGCGGCGGCGCGTTTCCTCCAGCGCGGCCCGTTGTCGTTCCAACTCCTCCTGCGCCCGTTTCAGTTCGACCAGCTTCTGCTGGGCCTCGGCCACTCGGGAGTCCACCTCCTCGCGCGTCGGCGCGCGTTGCGGCTGGCCCGCGCCGGCCGGTGTCGGGGAGGAAGGCGACTTGTGCGCTTGAAAATCACCATCGACAAACTCCGTTGCGTCGTGATCCGAAGACATGCGGGTAATTTATGCGGCACGGCGCAAGGTGTAAAGCAGGCTAAAAGAGCTTGCTGACCGCGAGCCCGAGGACGCTCAGCGGGCCCTCGTCTTCCAAGGTCTCCATCCCCTGGTCCACCTTCTGCAAGGTCAGCTTCGCGTTCTTGTAGAATTCCTGGTCGTTGACGAGTTTGCCCACGGTGCCCTGACCTCGATTAATCTTCTGCGCAATTTCCTTCACATTGGTCATAAAGTCGGTTGTCTCGCGATAAAGCTTGTCGTCCTTCACCAGTTTCCCGACCGTGCCCTGGCCGGAGTTGACCTGATCGACGATCTTGCGGGCGTCGGCGACCGTCGCCCTTATCTCGGAAGCCGTGTCTTGCAGGTTGCTGACCGTGGAGAGGGCGGTGTTGTAGAGCGCTTCATCTTTAATGAGTTTGCCCAGCGTGCCCTTGCCTTGCGAAACCTGGGAGGAGAGTTCGAAGGAGATCGCCTGCAAGTTGGAAATCGTGGCCGTGAGCGGGTCTTTGTTGGCGGTGATGAAATCCCTGAGCGGCCCAACCAGGGTATCGATCTTGAAGCCGGTAAAGCTCTTGGTGAGGTTCTCCACGCCGGAAGCGACGCTGTCGATCTTCTGCATCATGGCGCTCAGGTCGGCCTGCTCGGCGGTGGCGACATATTGATCCTCCCGTAGCGGTTCGCCCCGCGGCGTGCCGAAATCAATGGCGACGAAGTTCTGGCCGAGCAACCCCATGAATTTGATCGTCGCGATGCTGTCGGTCTTCACCTCGGCAGCGGGGCGCACTTTCATCACGACCAGCACGCGATTGTTGGTCAGCTCGATCCGTTGGACGCGCCCGATTCCGACGCCGGCCATTTTCACGCCGTCGCCCACTTTGAGGTCCTGCACATTGGCGAATAGGGCCTTCACATGCTTGCCGCGCTCGAACATCTCGAAGCTGCCCACCCTTTCCAAAACGATGGCGGCGGCCAGCACGACCAGGGCAACGAAAAATCCAATGCGGGTTTCTAAGGTGTTTTTCATACTCTTTTCTTTCTTGGTACTAACAGGTATTGGTTCTAAAGGGGATCAATGGCGTTTGAAATCGGCATGGAGAAATTGTTGGACCAGCGGATCGGGGTGCTGCTTCACCTCGTCGGGCGTTCCGATGGTCAGAATTCGGCCCTCGTTGATGACGGCGATGCGGTCGGCTACGCCGAAGGCGAGGTCCCGATCATGCGAGACGACGAGGGAAGTGACGCCAATCCGGTCCTTGAGATCAACAATCTGCTCGGCGATCACTACGGCTGAGAGCGGGTCAAGCTCGCTGGTCGGTTCGTCATAGAGAATCAGTTGCGGCTCGATGACCAGCGCCCGGGCAATGGCGACACGCTTCTTCATGCCACCGGAAAGGTCGCTGGGCATTTTTTCTTCGGTGCTTTTCAAGCCGACTACTTCAAGTTTTTCGGCGACGATGCGGGCGATCTCCGCCGGCGGCTGGAGCCGATGTTCCGAGAGGTAAAGTCCGACGTTTTCCCCGACCGTCAGCGAATTGAGCAGCGCGCCGGATTGAAAGACCATGGCCATGCGGTATCGGCTCATGACCTCCGGGGATTGAATGGACTGGCCTGCAATCAGGATTTCCCCCTCATCCGGCTCTTCCAGCCCGATGAGATGCTTGAGCAGGACGGTCTTGCCGCTGCCGCTGGGGCCCATGATCACGAAGATTTCACCCGCCTGAACCTCGAAATCCAGGCCCCGCAGAACTTCCTGGCCGTCAAAGGCCTTGCGCAATCCGCGCACCTGAACGCCCACGCCATGATGATTGGAGGAGGAACCGTTCATTACTTCAGCAGGATCCGGGTCAGGAGATAATCGAGGATGACGATCACCACGATGGAGTTGACGACCGCCTTGGTGACCGAGCGGCCGATGCCGCGCGGCCCGCCCCGCGTGATCAGTCCTTGATGGCAGGAGACCACCCCGATGGTCAGGGCGAACACGAAGCTCTTGAAAACGCCATTGGCCACGTCTTTAAGATCAACGGCATCGCGGAGCGCGGAGAAGAACGCCTCGAAGGAGACGGCAATCCGGTCATTGGCCGCACACACCACCGCGCCCCCAAGCCAGCCCACGAGGATGGCGAATATCACCAACAAGGGCAGGGCGGCAGCGATGGCGACCAGACGCGGCAGCACCAAATAGTGGATCGGGCTGATGTTCATCGTGCGGAGGGCATCGATCTCCTGATAAACCTGCATGGACCCGATCTCCGCCGCCATCGCGGAACCAATGCGGCCGGCAATGAGGATGGCCATCATCACGGGCGCCAGCTCTTTGGCGATCGAATAGCCGACGATCCCGCCCACGTAGCTGCCCAGGCCGCGCCCGACCAGCAGCGGGCCGGTTTGGAGGGCAATGACCCCGCCAATGAAGAAGGAAAGGATGCAGACCATCAGCAGGCTGGCGTTGCCGATTTCGAAGAATTGGTCGAACACCTTCTGGCGCTGGCGCCAAACCAGCGGCAGCGCCGCCAGCGTGCGCCAGAACAGAAGCACCATTTCTCCGATATTTTGAAACATACTGCTGCAGCTAAGTCGTTAACTAATTCAAACCGGTTGCCTGAGCCAGCGCCATTCGACCCGTCCGGCGCAGCTTCGTTACTCCGTCTTCGTCGGCGCGGGATTCGCGCCGCCATCCGCCGGGGGTCTCGCCCGGCCCAGGGGTATATAAAACAAACGCATACGGTTGCCTTCGGGACTGGATTGATACTGGAAAAGCCCGAACAGGAGCGAGCACTTTTTGGCGGCGGGTGTGGCTTCGCGCCGATACAGGTTCCACAACAGCGATTGGCTGGTGGCGCCGGCCCGCGGATTCGTCTCGGAGCGCCAAACCGACCAGAGCGGCGAGTACTCGCGCGCGATGCTCTTGCTGTCAGAGAAGAACGGCTCGAGCAAGGCCAGCACTTGCAGCCGGCTGTTCCCGTCGAAATCACGATGGTGAGTGTAGAACGGCCAGCAGTAAACCCGCCGCCGGGCTGCCCCGGTTTCGGTGTTCTTCTCCGTCAGGTCGGAATACAGGAAAAAGCAGATGCGGGTGCGCCGGCTGTCCAGGGGCGCCGAGTGCAAGCGGTTGTACTTGTAGATCGGCCACAGATAGAAACCGCTCTCCAGCTTGTCGCTGTGGGCCTGGCTGAAGAACGGCCAGACCCGCGTCGTGGTTTTGCCTTCGCCGCGCGCGAACTCGATGAACGGCCACGGCACTTCCCATTCGTGGTATTTCTTTTCCCGGTCGTCCACGTAGTTGAAGAACGGCCAGAGCACGGTGGTCGAGTCCCGCAGCGGCGAGCGCAGCCGGCAGTAGGCGGGAATTGACGCCTGCTGCCGCTCCACGTTCGTGGTGCCAATGCCGCTCGTGGCATTGAAGTACAGCGGCCAGAGCGCAAAAAAACTGTCGTGTCCGCCGATGGTCTTGACCTCGTTGAAGCCGTTGGTCTGAGTGGTAACGTCTTTGTGTTCGTTGCCGACCAGCGGCCAAAACTGCCAGCCGCGCAGCCCGTCGCCGTGGCGGAGATCAAAAAAGGGCCACAAATAATTATCCGTCACCACGTCCTTCTCGCGCGTCTCGCTGTACACGGGGAACATGACGAAGAATATCTCGTCCCGGAAGAGCCGGTTTTTCAGGTGACCATAGAAAGGAACGACCGCCGTATAGTTTTGGCCCGGGTCCGAGGAGCGTTGCTGGAAATACAGAGGGAACAGGGTGAAGCGATCCCGGACGCTCTCGTGCTGCGTGGGGCCGCCGGCGAAACTCAGCAGTTGAAAAAGCTGCCAGCGATATTGCTCGCCGTAGCGATCGTAGGTCATCACCGGGTAGAGGAGGTCGATCTCCTTGGATTCCGTTTCCGGGTCTTGCGTGTAGGCCAGCAGGGGGGGCGCCGCCCAGGTTCGCCGCGTCTCCTTTTGCTCCGAATAGAAGAATGGCCCCAACGCCTCCGTCCGGTGCCCGGGCGCGAGCGTCAAGTCGAACTCGTCGAACAACGGGCCGGCGTGGGGTGATTCCGCCCTCGCCGCGTTCGGAGTTGCACTCACCCCCAAGCCCAGCCAAAAAAGGACAAGGTAAAGCGTCAGACCTGCGCCTGGGGTGACGAGCCCTTTAGGCCGCAGTTCTTGCGGAGCGGGAGCCAATTTCTGAGTGCGTGTCATTGCCAAGATGACCGAGCATAGAATAGACGCGAGTGGCGTCAAGAGCCTGGCACAGGGGCCGATAACGTTAGCGGAAACCCCGCCTTGCCCTTAGAATCTCTTTTAACATCAGGATTGACATGAAAGGGCATTTCCCTACTCTTTTTGCATACTTGAGGTTTTTACCTCGGTTCCTCCCGACCCAGTGTCGATCGTGCATTGTCGGCACTGGGTTGTTCTGTCGGCGCC
>JBEKJO010000225.1:0-14225 GCA_050011195.1 Verrucomicrobiota bacterium
TTCCGCAACGAGCGTCCCAACGTCTATGAGGCGCAGATGATCTATTCGCCGATACAAGTCAGCAATGTGCTGACCGTGTCGTCCGGCCAGGTTTCGTTCCCTGTAACGAATCTCTATTCCTTCACGGACCTGTCCGATTTGACCATGGCCTGGAAGTTGGAGCGGGCCGGGGCAACGATTGCCTCCGGCAACGCCAACGCCAGCCTGCCGCCCAGGAGCAACGGCAATGTGCAAATCTTCGTTCCCGCCAATGCGCTGGCGTATGCGGATACCTTCCAAGTGGATTTCATTCACCCCGATGGCCGCGACATCGTCGCCTATCAGTTCGCCTTGACGAATACCGTGGCCAGCTCGCAGATGGACACCGCCTTGCCGGCCGGGCTGCCAATGCCGACGTTTAATCTCATCACGCGGAATACGGTCTCTGATCCGGGATATTGGGAGACGGTGTTGCGCTATCCGGCCTCTTTGACCAGTGTCGTGCTGACACCGGCCAACGCGACCAACCTCGCGCAATTGCAGACCCTCTCGGCCACGGTCATCGGCGGGACAAACGGGACGCAGGTGCTGGGCCAGCTCCAGGCTCAATATGCCGGCAACCAGTTCTCTTATAGCCTTCAATGGAGCGGCAACACCTGGGAGGTTCAGGAGTTGGGCTGGCTTTTCCAGATGCCGACCAATTGCGACCAGTTTTCCTGGAACCGAGCCGCTCGCTGGACGGTCTATCCTGCGTCTGACATTGGACGCGCCGCCGGCAGCGCGACGCCCGACTCGACGAATGCCGATTACACGCGCATGGAGCTGCCAAACGCCTTCGATTTCAACTCGACGAAATATGACTGCAACTGGGCGAGTCTGACAACGGCGGGCGGAGCTGGGCTAATGGTGGAATTTGATCCGTCGCAGCGTTTCCATTGCCGTGCGGGCGCGGCGAATAGTGGCGGGGGTTATGTATTGTTCGTCAACCAGCAGGTCAGCGTGCCGAATGACTTTACCACGCAAGTAGTTCCCGACTTAATCATGACGCTCAGCTCCGGGAATGTGGTTCAAGGCAGCTTTACCGTCGGTTCCATGGCCAACGTCAACACCAGTTCCAACGCCGTCTCGAGCATCATGGCCATAACACCTGTTTTTTCGACCTCGGTCGGTGGCAATCAATTTGGGTTGGTGTTTAACGGCCTTACCAACGCAAGTTTCAGTGTATGGGCTTCGACCAATTTGGTGGATTGGCAATGGGAGGGAACGGCAGGCGAGGTAAATCTTGGGCAGTATCAGTTCTTTGACCCAGGCTCAACCAATGCACCGAGTCGCTTTTACCGCATCTCCTCGCCCTGATTTAGCCGTGCCCGTTTTGGTCGATTTTGCTGTCGTGGTGCGATCAAAAGGAGACAGGTCTGTGCGATCAAGAATATGGCGGGCACGAATAATGGAATTGTGTATGGAGGCTGCTGATAACAAATCGCTTGGGAATCGCGAATTCTGCGACCTACCCGACAGCAAACGTGCGGACTTCAAAGCTGTGGTTGGGCCGTTGATCAGGGAACAATTCGACGTTGCTTTAAGAAATGATCTTCCCTGTGATGGATTGACTGGTGTGAGGGGCTGGAAATGGGTTAACTTGATTCTGGCCGGGCAAAACTAAAGAAAAGGCCGTGGGGAGGGAATTGGCTTAGATTAAGCCTGCCAGAACGTCGCTAAAGCCACGGAAATCTGCACCGTTGGCCTTTAGCGCGTACTTGGCCCATTATTCCACTACCCCTCGACCATCAAAGTGGTTCCCAGGTATGTGCATTTAACTGTGAGGGTATCACCGAGGCCATGCGCGCAAACTACAACTTCTGCTTCGGCGCGTATCGCACCAAAAGGCTCTGGTGCCGGGCGGGAATCTGTAGTTCCAGTGTGGCCAACTGCCGTCCTGACATCGTTTTCGCGATTGAACGGTGTTCTTCGTCGATGAAATGCACGATGTAGGTCCGATCAGGCTTTAATCCCCGCAGACTCACTTGTAGCGCAGAGTAGGGACATTCCTGATGGCGGAAGGCCAGAATAATGCCTTCGTCCAAATCACCCCGATGCAGTTGCTAGGCCATCCACCGGTCCGGGGCCATCGTCCAGGGCGTTAGCGGATAATAATCGCCGGTCCAATATTTGCGGTTTGCCTTCATTTCGGAAATGCAAGTCCTCGCTTTAACCAGCGGAAATTTCTTATCCAAAATGTCCCATTCAGCGCAGAAGCCCGCCGTCGCCGCGCTTCGGCATTCATAAGCGCCAACTTCCCAGCCGATGGTGGCATGAACGGGCAGGAAGAAGTTCAAACCGTAAGTCTCCGATTGGTGCCAATCAGACCGTCCGGGGGCGACAGCAGCATCACTGCGCGTCTGGACGACGGAGCGCATGATCATTTCCAGGTCAATCCGCCGTCCGCCAGAGGCGCAGTCATCAAGATACATATGCGGGAACTTGGCCCGGATTTCATCCCAGAGCGCATATAAACCTTCCACGTAGCGAATTTCGGTGATGCCCTGACGTTCCGGCGAATCGTTTTGACGCCAGAACGAGAGCGGATCCATGTTGAAATCATTTCGATAAGTATGAATATGGAAGTCGGTGAGTTGGCTAATAAGCAGATCGCTCAGCCAGCGGCGCCCCGCGGGGTCTCCCAGATTGAACAACCCACCTGTAGCGGGCGGTTTGTGGACAGGCAGCACGAACTCCGCATGTTCCAGAGCAATTTGTGTGTTGTCACACACACGTTCCGGCTCGTACCACACCAAGAACCGCAGCCCCAGCTTTTCGCACACTTCGCCAATGAGCTTGAGGCCGTTCGGGAATTCCTTCCGCTTGGGAATCCAGTTGCCTGCGCCGTTGGGGAAGTTTCCCTCGAACCAGCCTGCGTCCATCCAGAGTGTGTCGCAACCGAGGTTGCGATTGATTTTCGCGGCGACGAGTTGGCCGGCTTCCGTCCCCCAATTGGTCGGACCTTCGTTGAAGCTCTGCGCCGCAAAAGCGAACTGCACCGGCTGAGCGCGTAACTGAGAATTACCTGCTCGCTGAACAAGGTCAACCCTGCGCCGTATCCGCAGTCCAGCGCCTGAAGCACGACATTCGCGAATATTCCTTGCAGGGTGGTATTGGGATGAAAGCCATCCGAGACAAAGGCGTTGGTAGGAACTGAATTGGGTGGGCCAGGGTCACTGCCGCGGAGGTTGAGGTTGACGTTGCCCACCTTGAGCGTTGAGTAAAGATGCGTGTTCGGGCCAAGGATCGCTTTCTCCAGCCCATACCAATCCATGAGCGGTGCCTGGTATTTCTGGGCGAGATTCTTCAGGCCGGCGTTGACGCTCTGGATGGCTGCGGCAACGCGGTCGCGACTCGCGGCGTCGGGCACTACCGATACGACGGCTGGGGTCGCCCCCGGGTCAAGCAGAATCGCCACCACGACGGACACTCCAGCCGTTCGCACTGTAGCGAGCGCGGTCTCGATATTGGCAAGCGTCTGGCTCACGTAAGTTCGAATCTGGGAGGAAGACCAAAGGCCATAGTAAATGTAGAGATAGGCCGAGGAGATGTCGGGGTTGAAGTCGTTGCTGCCGATTTCCAGCACCGCGGTGAGAACTCCGTCCGAAGCGGCTTGGCCCTGCAAACCGGTGGCTTGCCCTTCGCTGAGCAGCGTCGCAGAGGTCGCGCCGGAGAGCGCCCAATTGTATTTATAACCGGCGTTGCGCGGTGAGCCCCAGGTGTTTGTCCCAGCCTGGGCTGCAGTCGGCCCCATATTCACCGCGCGATGCAGCGCCACCAGATCGGGCCAATTTGTGGCGTAGGTGGAGACGCCGCTATCCCAGTACTCATCGGTGAGACTATCCCCCATCGCGCCCAGCTTGCCCAGTGCGGCCTGGATGGTCGTTGGCGGAATGAAGGCCGCCAGCGCGATCACCAGGACCTGAAGCCATAAACTGGAGAGCAAGGCAGTTTTCATCAGAGCGTTATTCTGGTCCTGATCGACTCGCGTCAGCAATCATTTCTTGCTCGACAAACAACTCGCTCCGAAGTGCCCCTGGAAACCCCTTGACCCATTGACCTGATTTCGTGTAATCCGTTTCGACGATGAACCAAATCGCTCAAATGAAACGCACCCTGTATTTCTCCATTGGCACATTCGTCGCGGGTAACGCTTGGCGATTCGTGTTGAGCTGCGTCCTCCTCAGCCAATTGATTTTGTGGGCTGCAGACGCGTCGGGCGCATCAAAAAAAAACACCAGTCGACCGCCCAATCGAGGTCGCGGCGATCTATTTTCCCGGCTTCCACCAGGACGACCATTACGATGCCTGGTTCGGCCAGGGCTGGAATGAGTGGCAACTTCTCCAGCAAGCCCAGCGGCGTTTTCCCGGACATCGTCTTCTACAGTCGGAGTGGGGAGCATTTGACGAGGCGGATCCTTTTTGGATGCGCAAGCAGATTGATCTGGCGGCGGCGCACGGCATTGATGTGTTTATCTTCGATTGGTACTGGTTTTCGGGTGTGAAGATCCTGCATCGGCCGCTGGAAGAAGGTTTTCTCAAGGCGCGCAATCGTAAAAAGCTCAAGTATGCATTGATGTGGGCGAACGGCGACTGGCGCAACGTATTCCCCGCGCCGCTGGACAACAAGCAAACCCTGTGGCTACCGAGCCGGGTCACGCCGGAAGACTTTCATCGCCACAGGCGACGTTGCCCAGCCAGCCACTTGGCCAATATGTCGATCTAATCGCACGGCAGGAGACCCTCTGGAAGGAACTGGACACCGGTGAACTGCCCTACGGCCCCGTGGTGACAGTTGGCTGGGACCCAAGCCCACGCTGGGCGAAGAACTGCGGCTGGCCCCCGCCCAACATCGGCTATCCCTACACCCCGATAATCGTCAATAACATGGGGCTGGCTCCAGTTGGCCTTGCCCTGATAAGGATAGCCGTGGCGGAGCAGAAACGCCTTGAGGCGCAGCCGGCAGCGGCGCAGGTCATCGACGGCATCGGTGCGGGCGCGGCAGAGGTCCCGGATGGCTTCATCGGTCGGTTCGGGCACATAGACCGCGGTGAGTTCGCCGGTGCGGAGCAGGCGGGCGATGGAGCGGGCATCCCGTTTATCGGTTTTGAAGGAAGAACCCGGTTGCTTGGGAATGAGCGATGGAGCGGCGACCAGACAGGGCACATGGAGTTGCTTAAGCCGACGGGCACCCCCGACCCACCCTGGGAGCAAGTCGTGCAGCGCATCGAGTCGCTCCACTGATCGTCCGGCCCACGCGCACCCTTGGTGACGAGCTCGAACGCATCCTCCTCTCGCTCCCCTGCACCGCCCCGCTCTTCCCCAAGCTGCAGCCCATGCGCAAGGCGCACCGGGCCACGGAGTTCCGGGGCGCCTGCCGCCGGCTGAAGATCTCCGGGATCATCGGCTGGCACCCCGACCTGAACGACGGCGTGCGCCTGAACATCCGCCCGTTCATGGAGGCCAACCGTGTGATTCCCGTGCGCAACGAGCCGCACATCACCCAGGACGGAGGCGCGACGTGGTTCGGCGGTCATGCTTATCCGGCGTCCGGCCAGAAGCCCGGCCCGCGCTCCGCCAAGGCTTGCAACGGCCTGGTTGTCACCACCACCTGGCACTTCTACATAGACCCGTTCTTGATGATGAGAAAGTCCGACAACGATGCTGCGGCAGGAGCACTGGATACAGGTGCGCCGTGGATGCGGGTATGAATCACTCGATGCTCGATTCTTCGGCGAGTTCCTTCAGCTTCTTGAGATCGAGGCAAGACCAACCGCGCAGGCGGAACTCCGTAATCTGTTGACGCAGCATCCGGTAGAGCGCGGGGTCAGTATGGGTCAACGATCGTGGGGCATCTTTCTCGGCAAATTCGACCAAGGCGGCCAGTTCCTGCCACCGCCGCTGCTTGAGATGCACCGGGATTTGTTCGGGGTGAGCGAGCAAATGCCGGGCCGTTAATTCGCGTTGACGGGCAGTGAGGGGCATCAGAGCTCGATTTCGTTCCCGCCCATGGTATTGAGATATACCAGGTTCTCGGTCGCTTTCTCCCGCGCCTGGCGCGGCATGGTGTTTACGGCTTGTTCAATGTCCTGCCGGACAGGGCGGTATCTGGACATCAGAAAGGCAATATCCTCCAAATCTCTCGGCTCGGCCCGGACGAGTTTGGCGGCAATCAAATTGGCAATCGGCGGCCGCTCCAAATGCAGTGCGCCGAACTGTTCCAAAGTCTCAGTGTTTTCGAATTTCCCCGTTTCGGCGATACCCGGCTCAACCAATTGAATGTAAGGTGTGTCCGGCTCCAGGGTGGATTTGGGATCAAACAAAAGCCCTGCCTCTTCGACGGCTTTCTTTAGCGCCTGAAACTGATAGCGGGATTTCGGCTTCCAAACGTCCAGGTCAATCGAAGTTCGACCGGGTTGACCGGCAAATATTCCTGCCGCACTGCCCACCAGCGTCAGTCGAGCTGTCGCGCCCTGCCGCTGCAAACTTTGATCGACCAGGGTCAATTTCTCCAGCCATTCGTCCCGGCCAAGGCCTTGCTGTTCCATATTGTTTTGTTGCGTATGTTAATGGTCCGGTGTTGAAAGAGCAATTCTCACTTGAGTCGGTCAGGGGTTGGACGGCGCGTTAGTTAGCCAGGAATAATTCCCGATCGACTCGTCGCTCTGCACGTAACCCAGCCTGGTGGCATAGAAATGAACGGCAACGGGCTGCCCCGCGGTTGCAAGACGGTCGGCTGATTGGTCAGCACCGCCTGCAGGTTGGGGTAGCCGCCACGGCCTCCTGCATTTTCAGGAAGCTTGATTTTCATTATCCTCTCTTGGGCGTTGACCTCGGCGGAGAATCAAAGGAGCCTTGCGCAGATCCAGTGCCGCCGCCAAACACACTTCCGTGCGACGCAGTTTGCCGCTGGCCTGCAGTCGGATGTTTCGGTTCCTGGCCAACGCCTTTCGCTTTCGGATTTGAAGCGACTTGTTCACAACCAATATTCGTATTCTTTGTGCAGTTTAGCTCGTGCTTAGCATTTTCCACAAGAATCTTTGACGGACGCGATTCAAACCAATTCAAACAGTGGGGTAGCTGTTTCCTGCGAATGCAGGGCAGGGTGGCTAAGCGGAATGGTAGTGATTAACCTCGTCGGCTCCATCGGCGCTTCCGGCCCGAAACAAGACCACACTGACCCATTATCAGTATAATCAAAACTCCTTGTTTTGCACTAGCAGCTCTATTCATTTTTAACCGGGTTTGGGTGCGATTTTCCGTCTTCAGGAAGCGCAACGCTCCATAGTGTACTTGGCAGGATCTCGCACCGCGGGCTTCGGTCAGCACGCATTCAAGTGGTGTCAAACGCCGCAAAAGATGAACAGAAATACAGCATGAATAAGATTAGCAGCGGAAATCGAGAACCAGTCGGCTCCTTCCGAGCCTTCTGGAACGCGATCGCAACAATGGACGTGGAAAACATGGCTGTCCTTGCTTCTCATATAACTTGGCAATCCGCCGCACCAGGCCGCTTTGCACCGCCTGCAGACCGCTGACGGGCGCGCTCGCAGGAAAGATGAAGCTCTTCTGCACTTGCCGCTCCGGCCCCGCCGATAGCTTGGAGCAGGGATATCGATTCGATGAGTTGGGCTTCGGAGAAGCCGCGCTGGCGTTTGCGCAGAGTGAGGTTGGCGCCCATGAGCTGGGGCAGGCCCAAGGCACGGAAAACGCGCGAAACACTCAACACCCCGGCATGCGGGCTGGTGGCCTCGTGCAGAGGCCGCCCGTCCAAAACGAACGGCGTCTTGTGCAGCAAGGGCAACCGGGCAGACATGGAAATGACGTATAGATAATCTATAGCTCACTGTCAACAGAAAACCCGCCCTCAGCCGCACTTCTCTCGGGAAATCCCAATATTAGATCAAAACCTCTCTGAATCTGCGAAAGTCGGGCTAGCGGCGCATTGTGCTATTTCCACGTAGCGCACTCTTTCCGGTGCTGGCCTGTGCGCGCCAGAACCGTTCGAGAATCCAGGGGGTTGGAATGCCAGACCCGCATCCGAACTGGCTGGCGGGTCTGTTGCGCGCGCTGGCAGCGAGAGGGCCGCCGTGAGTGGCATCCGAAAACCACAGAAGGCGGCCCGGTGTCGGCCTCGCCGGCACGAGCGACAGCACCGCGCGCGCGGCGGCCACCATCCGATAATAGAGGCCGTCCGCCGGCAGCGCGCTTCCAACGTTGTGAGCGTGAAGCGATTCGGAGAGCGAGCGAACTGACTTTGTCTGAGCGCACTGCGGGGGCGTGGAATTGCTGGTTGTGTCCTGCGCATTCGATGGCGTTGGAATCGGCGAAGCGATGCCCTGCCAGTCCATGCCCCGCCTCTAACTTTGTCTTTTTTCCATTTTAGGCGGGGCTGGCTGGCGGGGCAGTTGGTAGGGGGCTGGAGGCGCGGCACTCAACTGGAAAAGCTCGGGGCGCGTCCGAGTTACTTGCGAGGTTGGTGCGTGCGAAGCTCTGCCGCGCCGACATGCCCCCGTCGAACGGGCAAGGCGGCCGGGAATTAGGCGGCCAGTCTGGCCGCGAATTCGTCTGGCTTCGACCAATGGGCAACTTCCGAAAGGTCGGAAACCAGCCTAAAATCCTCTGGGGACCACACGTCTTGCGTGTCGTCGAAGAGCGAAACAAATTGCAATGCCTCTGGACCGATCTTAAAATTGCTCAGGTCGTACCATGTGGCCAGGACGTGCTCTGTCATGGTCTTGGATGCGCCTCGGCTGCCTGTGCTAAGTACGCAAACCAGCGAACTGCGGCGCGGCATGCGAGTGTGGAAATCTACGCGCCAGGTTTTTCCGGACCTTCCGATAAGCGTTTCTCCTCGCTCAAACTGGATGGTTTTCTCTTGCAGGAATTCCTCGACCTCGTCGCTCGCTGACTCGAAAGATCGTGTGCGCAGGGTGAACCAGAGGTCGCTTACTCGCAACGCGCCTTGGGCTACCCTTGTGACTGCCTTGCCGACGGTTTCACCCGGCTTGAGCCGGAGGACTAGCATCCCGCGGAAGAACTCTAGACCGTGAGTGAGCCACCTCTTCCAGCGCCCTGCTGCCGAGTCGCTGGCCGATCTCGGCCAGACGGACCCGCTCCAGATCCGTTAGCGGTACTCGCCCTTTGATTTGGTTCCTGAGAATGCGGTTCTCCGTCACCAAGCATTCGTTTCGCAGCAGGAGTTCCTGGTCAACCGAACCGGTGAGATAAGCGAGCAATCGTTTCCAATTCATCGGGCGAAAGTCAATCAGGGCTCACGTCCGCAGGCAACCCTTCGCCCGCCCTGCAAACCGTTGCGGACTGCCCGGTTCGAGTTTTTTGACCTTACGCGATCTGGCGATGAAACAGCAAGCCCTCCAGCGGATTCAACCGCCGCACACCAAAGCTACCCGCTTTCGTCCCAAACCCGACCTGCTTCGCTTCTTGGAAACGCTCTGATTATGCTGAGGAGCAACCAGCTACGACCTCACGCCAACCAATCAGGAATTGCTTTCTTGGTGTCTGTGCGAATCAACTCCACATAATTACGAGGGTTACATAACGCATCTCGACCCCATACGGCCAGCCTGTGGGCAACTGGCCGAGGAACCGGTCGAGGTCGGCGATGAAGTCGCGGGCCGCTTGCAAGGTGATATTTTCTGCGTGTTTCGTTGCCTCCTGGCAGACATAAGCCCACCGTGCGGGTTCTTCTTCCACTCCTTCTCCCAGTCGTCGAGTGAGCGCACCGTTACTTCGGCGTGTTTGGAATAAGGCATGTGAGTAAGAACTCACATTCCAGTCTGCCGCAAACGATAAAAACGCGCGCCGGCGGTGGTCCCGTTGGTGACCGTATTCTGCGAGCCCGCCACGGCGGGCACATTCGTCACCGCGCTCCATTGATTGGTTGCTCCCAGCGCCGGTGTCGCCTGGAGCGTCCAACTGGCTGTGGTAACCGGCCAACTGACAACGACGTTAGGGGCGGCGGGCGTGATCGACAGCACCGGTGAAAGGGCGGGATAAACCTCGAACTCATAAAGCGAATTGCCCCAGGAGGTCGCCCGCTGTGTCGAGTACAGGCGCACGTACCGTGCGCTGCCCGGCACTGCCAGATCGTTGATCCCGCCGACGCCATTCGTGGTGGCGTAAGCATCGATCCACGTGCTGTTGTCGGTCGAGAGCTGGATGCGGTAACTCTGGCTGTAGGCCGTTTCCCAGTCCAGCCGGACGCGCGCGATGTTCTGCAAGGAGCCCAGGTCCACGCTCAGCCATTGCGGGTCGCTGAACTGCGAAGACCAGCGCGTACGCGGGTCGCCATCGAAGGCATTGGCCGGCGGGTAGCTGGTGGACTCCACGGAGGAGGCGGACGCAGGTTGGTTGAGGGCAGCGTTGTTGGTGCCGCAAATCTGCACCCGGTCCAATTCAATCCAATTGATATTGAAGCCGCTGCTGAGCGCTTCCAGGCGCAATGCCTTGCTGCCGGCGCCACCTGCAACGGGCACACTTGGCAGCGTGAGCGTTTGCCAGTTTTGCCAGCCGTCCGTGCTGGGGATGGCCGTGGTACCGAGAACCGTGCCGTCGAGCCGCAGGCGGAGCTGGCCGCCGCCGGAGGACGACGCCACCCGAACGCTTACGCTATAAATCGCGGAGGGGTCCGGCACGTTCACCGTGTATTCCAACCACTCGCCCGTGTTGATCCACCCGACGTTGTAACCGCCGCCTGTGTCTGTGGTCGGTTGGATGCCAATATCGTCGGCTCGATATGCGCCGCCCGCGTTCCCCGTAGTGGTATTGTAGTACGCCACGCCTTCACCGCCGGTGTCGTAATCTTCCGCCTCGATCCGGCCCGGCAAGCGGTGAATGGCTCCGCCAAAGGGTTGTTGCGGCTGCGCATAAACTTCAAACTCTCGCAGCGAATACCCGGCCCCGGCCCAGCTTTGCTGCGTGCCCAGCATCCGCACGTAACGGCCTCGCCCGGATACCAGAAGGTCCTCGACGCCACCTTGGCCGCTGGTTGTGCTGTAGATCGCGGTCCAGTTGGTCGCATCCGGCGAAATCTGAATTGCGTAGCCGGCGGCGTAGTTGGTGCCCCATTGCAGCCGGACGCGGGACAGATCCTTCAGTAAACCCAGGTCCACTGCGATCCACTGCGGATCGCTGGCCAACGAACTCCAGGCCGACGCGGGATCGCCGTCCACGGCGGCTGACGCGGGATAGTTGGTGGCCAGTGTGGATGAGGCCGATGCCGCATGATGAAGGGCGGCGTTCGCCAGGTCGCTCGACGGAGTGGCGGAGGCCACCGTGAATGAGCCCATCAACCGAATGTCGCGCGAAGAGGCGCCGACCAATACTTGAAACGCGCCGGGAGTCACCAACCAGCCCCGGGCGACTGGGTCCCAGTTCGCCAGGTCGTCCCAATCGAGATTGAAGCTCACAAGTTGGGTTTGGCCCGGCTGGAGCGAGACTTTTGTGAATCCCTTGAGCAATTTCGGCGGCTCGCCTGCGGCGGCGGGAAAACCGAGATACAGTTGTGCCACCTCCGCACCCGCGCGCGAGCCGGTGTTGGTAAGGTCGAACCCGACCTGCACCTGTCCCGAGAGACTCACCGCGCTCACGGTGAGGTTGCTGTAACCGAAGGTTGTGTAGGACAGCCCGTAGCCGAAGGGAAAGAGGGGCGGGACGCCGTTCGCGTCGTACCAGCGGCAGCCCACAGCCAATTCCTCGGCATAGGTGACATGGCCGCTCACACCGGGGAATTGAGCGGGCGTGTTCGCCGGCACTTGGCTGGCGGCGGCGGGAAACGTGACGGGGAGTTTGCCGGATGGGTTCACGTCTCCAAAGAGGACCTGGGCGAGCGCATTGCCGTTCTCCTGGCCGGGGTACCATGCCACGAGGGCCGCGCCAAGCTGGCTGGACCATGGCAGGAGTGTGGCGGACGAGCAGTAGAGCACCGCGATGGTGCGCGGGTTCGCGGCGGCTACCGCGCTGACCAGGGCGTCTTGATCATTGGGCAGAGAAAGATTGGAGCGATCAGAGCCTTCGCACGTCTGCTGGCCCACACAAACGACGGCGACATCGGACGTTTGGGCGAGTGAAACCGCCTGGGAAATGTTGCCGCCATCGCCTTGGCTGTAGCTAATAGTTATGCCCGCTCCGGCGCGATTGGATATTCCGGCCAGTGGCGTGACGTTGTAGGGCAGGTTGACCTCGCCGGAACCGCACCCGGTCGAGATGGGCGCCACGCCGGCGACCGAACCGATCACAGCAATGGAATGGATTGAGGCAAGATTCAACGGCAGCAGACCGCCGCTGTTTTTGAGCAGGACGATCCCCTCCGCGGCGGCAGCGCGAGCAAACTGCGCGTGGGCCGCATTGGTTACGATCGAACTCAGATTGCCCATCGGTGGATTGTCGAATACGCCGAAGCGAAACATCGTGGCCAGGATGCGCTGGACCATGCCATTGAGTTCGGAACTGGGGACATTGCCGGCCTGAATGGCGGCGGTCAACGGGGTGCTGCCAAAACCGCCGGAGTACATGTCCACATCCAGCCCGTTGTCCGCGGCGCCGACCGTGCTGAAGATAGCGCCCCAGTCGCTCATGACGAAGCCGTCGAAGCCCCAAAGCTTCTTCAGCGTGGCGTTGAGCGCTTCGGACTCGCAGGCATGGCGGCCGTTCACCCGATTGTAAGAAGCCATGACCGCGCCAACGCCGGCCCCCACGCACGCGCGAAAAGGCAAATAATAGATTTCCTGGCGCGTGCGTTCGTCGGCATCCGCGCTTACGAGGGTGCGGTCGGTTTCCTGGTCGTTGCAGACGAAATGTTTGGCGGTAGCAATGGTGCCCTGGCTCTGAATGCCCTGAACGTCCGCTGCCGCCAGCGCCGCCGAGAGATACGGGTCCTCACCGAATCCTTCCCAGTTACGTCCAGCTTGATAGGCCCGGGCGATATTCATCATTGGCGCCAGGATGACGTGAACGCCTTTCCCGCGCTCCTCCTGCCCCAGCATAGTGCCGTACTGGCGGGCCAGCGCGGTATCCCAGCTCGCCGCAATGCAAATCGGCGCCGGCAACGCCGTCACATTATTGACGTTATCAGCGACCCCCGCCGGGCCGTCCTGCAAGTTCAGCGCCGGGATGTCCAGACGGCTGTTGCCGGGGATATTGCCGACATACGAACCGCCCGCCCCGCTAACCATGGCAAGTTGCTCGTTTTGGGTCATCGCGGCAAGGAGCGCATCGGCGCGTTGCTCGGCCGAGAGGGAGGTGTTGGTCCAGGTTTGAGCCGGCAGATCGGTTCCCACCGCGAGGCCACAGGAAACGAGGCAAAGACACCGAGCGACGCGGTTCGGCAGGTGGTGGAGGATTCGTTGTTTGGTGAGAGTGCTCAGCCGATGGTTGGGTTTCATTTTCGAGGCTGTCGCGCGGGTGGGGGCCATGCCCGAGTTGAGCAGAGCGGTGAGTTTCCTTCAAGATTATTCGCTGCCATTATTCGCTGCCATTTAGGTTGCACTTTGGGCGGTGGTCGGACAGTTGAACAACCATGTGACTCATTGGCAGCGGGATTGTAGTATATTGATTGGGCGACGGGGCTTATGGTTTTTGGCAGGCTTCCCGGCCTACGGCCAGCTCGGAGAGCGCGGTGGCGAATGTAAGGCGCAAGTGTGATGCCTGCGCCGCGTTGTTCTTCTGGGGGCGGTTCAAACTTCGGCCGGTCACCGCGCTGGTTGTTGCTGCTGGGCATTGTTGTCGGCCTTTGGTATCTGGCGATACTTGGGATGGTCCTGAAGGGTTCGGGTGGACATCGCGGAGCCATGTCCGCTTTGCCAGGCATCGTCATCGGCACCATCGGCGTGCTGACCATTGGCGGTTGCATCACCGCATTGGTAAGTCGGACGACCAAGTGCTTCGACAGCTCGTGTTCCGGCTCCAACGCACGCGACGGCCTGCCGTAAACTCCCCAGCCGCCGGACGTGTCCAGCATCGCGCCCACGCGCTGGCAGGTGGACGTGCCGCGAGGAAACAGGTCTGATACGTGCGTCCATAACGCGCGGAATCCGAACGCCCGCAGCTCCTTAGCAAGCGGGATTGTGTGTCTTCCGGCGTCGTTGCGAGCACGAGGCGCGACGCCAACCCGCAGCTACAGTGGCGTGGGAGCCAGGAGGGGAACCGTCGCGGGGAGCCGATTGGGCAGGCATGGTCATTTGAAA
>JBEKJO010000226.1:0-7568 GCA_050011195.1 Verrucomicrobiota bacterium
GGTCGAGGCACCACCGTCCTTGCGCAGATTCCGCTCTTCGACCGCGCGCCGGAGGGGAGAAAGCCCCGCTGATCACGTTCGCTGGAACCAAACCTTAATGACTATGAAACGAATTACCGTCCTGCTGGCGGAAGACCACCGGATCGTTCGAGAGGGTTTTCGGTCGTTATTGGAACACGAACGCGACATTGAAGTAGTCGGCGAAGCGGCCACCGGGCGTGAGGCCGTGCAACTGACCCGGAAACTCCGTCCCGCCGTGGTCGTGATGGACCTCGCGATGCCGCTGCTCAATGGGTTGGAAGCCACCCGGCAAATTCGCAAAGACTTTCCCGACACAAAGGTGCTCATTCTCTCCGCGCACAGTGACGACGCTTACGTGGAGCAAGTGGCCGTGTTAGGCGCAGCGGGATTCTTGCTCAAGCAAACCTCCGCACACAATCTGACCACGGCGATTCGCGAGGTCCACAAAGGAAACACATTTTTCAGCCACTCCATTTCCAGGCGCCTCCACGGTCGTGATCAAAAGTCCCTCGATTCAGCAGGGCAGTTCGCGAAGAAGACCAACCGCCTGAGTTCGCGCGAGGTCGAGGTGCTCCAACTCATTGCCGAAGGCAAGCCCAACAAACAAATCGCCGCCGAACTGGGCATGAGCTTCAAAACGGTGGACAAACACCGGCAGCATCTCATGGCGAAGCTCAACATCCATGACGTCTCAAGCCTCACCCGCTACGCCATCGCCGAGGGAATCATCGAGAGCAGGGTCCGCGTGACCATCACCTAGCCCCACCCACGGGATCGCGGCTTTCTCCCTCGCTCTAAGTCCTGCCCCTGGCCGCCCCAACAGGCCGTGCCGGGCTGGACTTGGGAAATCTTAGACCTGGGGTAAATACCCCACGGTGAACCCCTTAATAGACGCCGCAGGGTTGTTCTGATTATCATTGCGCCGTGGAAAGAAAGTAAATCCTGCGTTAAGTGGGAAGACAATTAACTCAAGTAAACAGAAATAAAATCCACAACAGGCAAGAAAAAGTTATGAATACCGTCACATTAGAAAACTCCAAACCGCATTTGCAGCGCTCAAGATGGCGTGAGTCATTCATATTCAGGACCGGACTCAAAACACTCGCGGGCGCTGCCGCCTGCGGTCTGCTGCTCAGCGCCGCCAATGCCCGAACCCCAAATCCCACGATTCAGTTCGTGGACCTTCGCGGACTGGTGACGGTCAACGGCACACCGACGCCGGGGGTGCATGTCTCGGTGCTCTGCTGCGACACCGGCACGCTCCTCAACTGCACCAACGCGGAGCCGCCAACCACGGGGGCGAATACGGACGCCCAGTTCGGTGTGCTGACCAACTTCTATTTGTCATTCAACAATACTGCCAGCGGCGGATTCTGCATGGCGGGTTGTTCCTCCGGCCGGATATGGTTCGGTGAATACACGCCCTGGAATGTGGAGTTGGTATTGACGTATGGAAACTGCACCCAGTATGTCTCGTGCGACGAGGTGTACCAGGCCTATGCTAATAGCAGCGGGCAAGGGATCATCAACGTGGCCATGAACTGCGCGTCGCCGTGCCCCACTAACTGCCCCCCAGGACCGGCAGGACCAGCGGGGCCAGCAGGACCGGCAGGAAAGAATGGAACCAATGGACTGAATGGAGTCGCTGGACCGGCAGGACCGGCAGGACCAGCGGGGCCAGCAGGACCGGCAGGAAAGAACGGACTGAATGGAACCAATGGACTCAACGGAGTCGCAGGACCGGCAGGACCGGCGGGGCCAGCAGGACCGGCAGGAACGAACGGACTGAATGGAACCAATGGACTCAATGGAGTCACAGGACCGGCAGGACCGGCAGGAACGAACGGACTGAATGGAACCAATGGATTCAATGGAGTCGCAGGACCGGCAGGACCGGCAGGAACGAACGGACTGAATGGAACCAATGGACTCAATGGAGTCGCAGGACCGGCAGGGCCAGCGGGGCCAGCAGGAACGAACGGACTGAATGGAACCAATGGACTCAATGGAGTCGCAGGACCGGCGGGGCCAGCAGGACCGGCAGGAACGAACGGACTGAATGGAACCAACGGATTGAACGGAACAAGCGGTGTAACCGGCACTTTTGCCGATTTCTATGCGTTGATGCCCAGTGACAATGCGGCGACCATTGCAGCCGGCAGTGCAGTTCAGTTTCCAGAAACTGGAGCTTTTAACGGTATTTCCCGTTTTGGCAGCAGTCCCAGCCAGTTTACATTACCGGCCATCGGCGTCTATCTAGTAATGTTCCAGGTCAGCGTGAGCGAACCGGGCCAACTGGTGCTCGGTCTCGACCCAACAACGGGAGTTACTGAGCTTCTACCCACCGTTGTCGGAAGGGCGACCGGCACAAGTCAAATTGTGGGCACATGCCTGGTCACAACGACGGTCGCAAACGAGACGCTCACGGTTCGCAATCCTGCATCCAATTCGACTGCGTTAACCATTACGCCTGTTGCGGGAGGAACACTTTCTGTTTCGGCGCATCTTGTAATTGTGCGACTCCAATGAAGCTATCTTAGTTTCGAGCGCGTTAAGACAGCCTCGACCCGATCGGCAACGCACGGCGCCAGGTTCATGCAACCGACGCCGTGTGCCTTCGAGTTCTGACGCGCTAAAGACTGAATCGTCTTGAAGATTGGAAGACACAGGGGATCTCGCAAGAGATCCCCTTTTGATTTGTGGGCTTGTCTAAAACGCCAATTCACCCTGTTTGATTGATCTCCGGAAAAGCTTCAGATGGGGGAAATACCCCACGGTTAACCCCCCCTGGCAGGCGCGGTCTCCCGGCTTATGATTATCGTGCCATGAAACACAGGCGAACCACGTACGCGGGAGAGCCGGCCGGCACGCCCCTGCAATCCCAAACGAATCCGCCCGACCACATTCTCGTGGCGGAGGACGACGCCGTCTGCCGGCGAATCAACACCAAGGTGCTGTTGCGCTCCGGCTACGCCGTGGACGCCGCCGCTGACGGCGCGGCCGCTTGGCAGGCACTCCATACCGACAGCTACGATCTTCTGATCACCGACAACAACATGCCGAAGGTGTCCGGCCTTGAGTTGCTCAGGAAGCTGCGCGCCGCCCGCATGGCCCTCCCGGTCATTCTCACCACAGGAACCTTGCCCGGGGAGGAATTCACCCGATCCCCCTGGTTCCAACCCGCCGCTACGCTGCTCAAGCCCTATACCGGCGGGGAACTGTTGAGAACCGTGAAAAAGGTCCTGCGCGAAGCGGATAGCACCCCCGACGGCTCCCAACTGCTTATGAGTCGTGATAGGGAGAACAACAAAGCCTCGCAAGCTGGAGAGCCAGCCGCCGCGCCACGCCCATCCCCGGCGAGTTCCTCCCGCCGCATTCTCGTCGTCGATGAAGACCGCGACCTTCGCCGGCTGTACGCCGATGCGTTGGCGGGTCCCGGCTACCACGTTGACGCCGCCCAAGATGGCGCCGCCGCCTGGCAGGCACTCCATACCGACAGCTATGATCTTCTGATCACCGAGCACGACCTGCCCAACCTGACCGGCGTCGAACTCGTCAAGAAGCTGCGCGCCGCCCGCATGGCCCTGCCGGTCGTGATGGCCGCAGGAAGACTGCCCATCGAGGAACTGGCCCGAAACCCCTCCCTTCAACTGGCCGCCACGCTGGCGAAACCCTTTCCCGTTGCTGCCTTGCTGGACACCGTCAAAAACGTCCTGCGCTCCACCGACACCGCCCGCCAGCAGATTTAGCCCCTGCCAATCTGGCCAAGCCAGCCCTCAGCCGATGGTTTATGGCTGTGACCAATTCATCCATCTCCCTCTCCGTTTCATCTGACCCGAATGCGCCGCCGGCTGGGGAGACAATGCGCCGCAGCCAAAGTAAATAGAGGGAGTTCCAATTCCCGCCCCGCCTTCCGGGCGTCAGACGACGGTTTTCCACCATGAAATTCTCAATATTGAGAAAAAACTAACCCTGCCCTTACCTGGGACGGTATTGGGACGGTAGCGGTCGCGTGGCGCAATGGTAGCGGTGGGGGGGGGGGAATTCCAAATGTCCTCTTTTTGGACATTTCTGTCCACCCGCCTCAAATACGCCACCCACCGGGAGGGCGAGTGTCCACCCTCCTTAGTCCTCCTACGGAGGACGGAGCCCCGTGCGCCCATTCTTCCCTCTGCCGGCCTTCACCAGTAGCATAGGCCCTTGGCCTGCGGGTTGCGGCGTGCCTCGCGAGCACCCTGCCGGCCTTCACCACTGAAATATACCATTCCTCACACCCAAGTCAAGTCCCTGTAAAACGCGGAATTCCTTGCTTTCCTGCCCTCTCTTGCCATGCTCGCCTGAAAAGATATTTCACTCCATTCAAATAACCTGTGCGGAACTAAACCATTGTTACCATGTCCCCCTGGAAAGACATCGGCACCCTCCGCCCGGACGACGGCTCCCTCGTCAACGTCCGGCGCATCCCCGCCAATACGCCCATCTTCTCTGCTCTCTGGGCGCCCGACCTTGCCGGCGGTGGCTTCCTTTGCGGCCCCGAGCAGTGGTTCCTCCCCTGGTGGCGCGTTTGGGCTTGGCGCTACACCACCAAATCGCTCGCTTGGCCCAGGCGCCGCTCCTCCGACCATCCCGACCCCGATCCCTTTTCCAAATCCCCAAACGAATCGACGCCCGTGCCGTTTCCTTACGAACGGTTCTACCGTGATACCTTCGTTGACCCGCCAAGCGACTCCCAGCACGTTTGGCTGCGGCGCGACTGGCCCAGCCTTGGCCGCCTCCACGCCGTTTAGGATCGCGGCGCCTTCCTCTACCACATCCATGATACCAGCTTCTCTCTCCCTTGGTGGGCTACCCACTCTTGGAAGCGTTACCGCTCCTAACCTGACTTTCGCTACCGAAGATGGGTAATCTGCGGAAGTGCCGCTAAACCAAGGCGCGATTTCAAGAGGTCTGCACTACAACATCTGAGCTACTCCGCACGGACCCGGACGTCCGCTTCAGGCTCAGCATAGCTGACATGTTCTGCGTGTGCTCGATATTCCCCAAAACCGCCATCGTCCCTGCCTCGATCGCCCGGAAAAATACAGCCGGCAGTCGTGAGCAAGGTGACAACGCTTATTAAAAGAAGGATGAACTTCATATATTTTCTTATTTTGTGATTTCCTCCGAGGATTCCTCGTCAGGTGTAATCGATTCTCTTTAGCTAATGAAGGGCCAACCTGACCCCCGGCGCTCTAACCTCTTCTATCCAGGCTGATTGAGATGTTTCAGGCCACCCTTGGCGAGCGGTGAGGGACGGACAGGCATTGCAGCTTGCACTGCCGCCGCCGCCGCGCCATGCACTTTGCAAGCTGGACGAGCGGCTCGAAGCGGCCTCGCGGAAATCCTGCGCCTGACGATTTGCCGGCCCCTGCCAGCCGACATTGGCGAGGGTATTCATTGCTGGCAGGGCACTTACGCGCTTTGCGGGGGCGACCGCCGCGAATGGAATTCCCAGCCCGGGCCGGGCCGGGGCGCCCGTGGCACACCACAAGCTAAAGATACGGAACGGACATGAATGGGCCCCACATGAAAGGGGCTCGGGTTGCCGTCAGTAAGAGTCAAAACAAGATGTTACGCAATGAAAGCACATACTATGACCAATGACAATGTGAACAATGCCGTCGTGGCGATCTACAAATCCCACACCGAAGCCGAAGCTGCCGTCAAGGAACTGCAGCGCTCCGCTTTTGACATGAAGAAACTGTCAATTGTCGGACGCGACCAGCACACGGATGAACACGTGGTCGGCTACTACAATGCCGGGGACCGCATGAAATACTGGGGGAAAATGGGAGCCTTTTGGGGTGGGATATGGGGACTGTTGTTCGGTTCCGCGCTCTTTTTGGTTCCTGGCGTCGGGCCATTCCTCGTCGCGGGGCCGCTCGTCGGTTGGATCGTCGGGGCGCTGGAAGGCGCCGTAGTAGTGGGCGGTTTGAGCGCGATTGGCGCCGGACTCTACAGCCTGGGCATCCCCAAGGACAGTATTCTGCGATACGAGACCGCGCTTAAGACCGGCAAGTTTGTCGTGATTGCCCACGGCACGGCGGCCGAAGCGGCCCGCGCCCGAGAGATCATCAACTGCACCAACCCGGAGACGTTGGAGGAACATCAGCCCTCACGCCCCACTCCGTAGGAGTGCGTCGTCGCAGCATAGTCTCGGCACACGACCCAATCACTCAATCAAACGAAAATCACAATTATGAAGAATAAGACATTGGTCATCACAATTCTTGCCGCCACCGCTTTTGTGGTGGGCTGCAATAAAGAGCAGACCACCTCTCAACAGCTCGACCAGGCCCAGGCAGAAACAAAACAAGCCGCGCAAGACATGAAGGACTATACCTACGCGCAGAAAACGGAGTTCGTCGAAACAATGCAAGCCCAATTGGCCGCGCTCAATCGGGATTTGGACCAGCTCGCCGCCAAAATCGAGAAGTCCAGCGATACGGTCAAGGCCGATGCGAAACCCAAACTTCAGGCCCTGCGCGACCAGGCGGATAAATTGAACCAGCAACTCGACAAGGCCAAGAACGCCACCGAGTCCACCTGGGGCGACGTGAAGGACGGCACCAAGAAGGCCTATAACGAATTGAAGGACGGCTTCCAGCAGGCGCGCCAGTGGGTGAGCGACAAAATCGCGCCCTGAAGCAAATTGACCATAACCAAGCAGACATCAAACCACGAAAGAAAGATATGAAGACATCACATTCGGGAATCATTGAGACAGTCAAAGACCAGATCGTTGCCGCAATCAAAAGCACGGGAAACATCGTCCAGGCGACGGTGGATACGGTGGCTCAAATCCTCGCTACAACCATCAAAGATACGGGCAAGGTGGGCACCTCTGTCACCGATGCCATTGCCAACGTCGCCAGCGGCGCGGTCCGCGGCGCGGTGCAAGTCGGCGCTGACCTCGGACATGCCGCCAAAGGGATCATGCTCGGGGTGCTCCGCGGCACCAAAGAGGCGAGCACCGAGGTCCTGGATACCATCAGCCACACCGCCCATGTCGCGGTCCGAGATACGGCCGCGGTCGGCGGCGACGTTGGAGCCGCTGCCACTGGACTGGTCGCAGGGGCCATCGAAGGCGCCAAAGAATTGGGAGTCAGCGCGGAGGAGGCTGCGTCGGCGGCTGCCAATGGTGCGTTGAGAGCCGCTGGCGAAGTCGGTTCGACGGCTGTTGCCACAGTTCGCAAAGCAGTCGCTAAACCCATCAACGGTGTCAAAGTGGTGCTCAAAGAACCCGAAAGGGCTCCGTCGAACAAATGAAACTGGCGATTTGCCGCCGGCTGGCGCGTGGATGCGTCACTCGGCAGCGATATAGGTAACTATCGGTAAACAAACAAACATAAATAGATAACATTCAACAATGAAAGAAAGATAATGATAAAAACATCTGTAAATACGGGCCAAACCTTAATCCTCATAGCGGCCAGCGCCGTGCTGCTCGCCGGCGCGCCTCTGCGCGCTTCCGAGACGGACGACCGCATCGAGTCCTCCGCCAAAAA
>JBEKJO010000227.1:0-7541 GCA_050011195.1 Verrucomicrobiota bacterium
TGTAGTTGGTGGCCGTCGCGCCGGAGATGGGGGCGCTGTCGAATAACCACTGCCAACTCAAGGGGGTGGTGCCGGCGGGGGTGACGCTAAAAGCCGCGCTCTGGTTTTGGGTGACGGTCAGGCTTTGCGGTTGGGCGGTAATCGAAGGCGGCAGAAGGACAGTCAGGGTCGCGACGAAGCTGGTGACGCTGCCGAGGGAATTGGTGATCACGACCGAGTAGCTGCCGGCATTGGTGGATTGGGCATTGATGACGGTGTAATTGGTGGCCGTCGCGCCGGAGATGGGCGCGCTGTTGAACAACCACTGACAACTCAAGGGGGTGGTGCCGGCGGGGGTGACGCTAAAAGCCGCGCTCTGGTTTTGGGTGACGGTCAGGCTTTGCGGTTGGGCCACAATGGAGGGCGGTCCGGTCAGGGTCAAGGTAGCGGGGCTGGTGGCAAGGGCGCCGTTGGTCCCGGTGATGATACAGGCGTAGCTGCCGACGTTGGCATCGGCAACCGAGGCGATGCTGTAGGCGGAGTTGGTCGCGCCATTGATATTATTGCCGTTGAATTGCCACTGATAGGCCGTGCCGACGGCGACGGTGGTGAAGGAGGCGGGCTGGCCGAGATTGACGGCCTGGCTGACGGGCTGTTCGATGATCCAGGGGTCGTTGGCGGCGCGGAAGGTGAGGCTATCGTAATACCATCCGGCGCCGGCGGTAGAAGACATGTCATGATTCAACTCGATGAGGTTGAAGCCGAAGTTGGTGCAGGTGGGAGAGGTGACCGTGGCATTGGTCATGTTGTCAATGTACATCGAGACCGGGGCGTAATCGGAGGAGTTGGGAATCCCCACAATGATGCGGGCGTGGTGCCAGCCGACGGAGCGGAGGGTGGCGGTGTTGTACCAACTGTTCTGGGAGCCGAAGGTGCCCGAGCCGCCGATGATGCGGGCCTGGTAGTTCGAGTAATTGTAGCCGGTGTTGCCGTTGTAAGCGCCCAGGGACATGCGTTGGTTGTAAGTGCTAAAGGAGCTGGTGTCGCTGGTGGTCGAGACCGGGGCATATTGGCAGACCGCGAGGTAATCCTGGGAGCTGGTGGCGCCGGAGCCGGTCCCGAAGGGGTCGTAGAACCACCAGTCGCATAGGAAGTTGCCATAATAGACTTGTCCGGCATTCATGCGGTAAAGAAGATTGATGTAATCCTGAAGTTCGAGGCCGGCCGTACCGACCATATTGGAGCCGCCATGAGGAGTGACGCCGCTGTTGGCATTGGTGACCCAGCCGTGAGGCGCAGTTGTGAGCGCCCACCACGGATCGGCGGCGTTGTTAGCATTGGGGCCGCCGCTGGTGTTATTGTCGAGGCTGCCACGCTGGTAGCTTTCAAACCCATCGAAGAAGGTGAAGACGGCCTGCTGGACGATGAGCGTGGCGGCGGCGCTGGTCTGACTGCCGGCGCTGTTGGTGACGACGACGGAGTAGGTGCCGGCGCTGCTCCAGAGGAGCGAAGCCAGCGTCAGGCTGGATTGGGTGGCGCCGGAGATGGGCGTCCCGTTCTGCTGCCATTGGTAGGCGGGGCTGGCGCCCTGGGAGAGACCGACCGTGAAGGTGACGCTGTTGCTGACGGCGGCGAGTTGGCTAAGGGGTTGGACGTTGATGATGGGAGGGAGAATGACGGTCAAGGTGGCGAGCGCACTGGTCACCATCCCGTAGGCATTGGTGATGATGACCGAATAGGAGCCGGCATTGGAGGGCTGAGCGTTGACGACGGTGTAGCTGGAAGCGATGGCGCCCGCCAAGCTGGCGCCGTCGAAGAGCCACTGGTATGCAAACGGCGTGGAGCCGGTCGCGGTAACGGAGAAGGTCGCGTTGGAGGTTTGGCTGACGGTTTGATTCTGCGGCTGAGTCGCAATGCCCGGCGGCGTCGGCACGGCGATGACCGTCAGGACAGCAGGCGGCGAACTGGTGACGCTACCGGCGGCGTTGGAAACGATGACCGAATAGGAGCCGGCATTGGCCGGCTGGGCATCGGTGACGGTGTAGCCACTGGCGGTGGCGGCGGAAATAGCGCCGCCGTTAAAGAGCCATTGATAAGCGAACGGAGCCGTGCCGGAGGCGGCGACGGAGAACGGAGCGTTGTTCCCCTGGGTGACGGTCAGGCTTTGCGGCTGGGTGGTAATCGCGGGCGGCACAATGACGGTCAGCGTAGCGACGGAACTGATGACGGCGCCCAGGGAATTGGTGACCACGACCGAGTAGCTGCCGGCATTGGCCGGTTGGGCGTCAAGGCAGGTGTAGCTGGAGGCGGTAGCGCCCGCGAGGTTCGTGCCGTAGAAGCACCATTGGTAGGCGAGGGGCGCGGAGCCGGTGGCGGTGACACTGAAGGCGGCATTCTGGCCCTGGTTGGCCGTTTGATTCTGGGGTTGAACAACGATCACCGGAGCGGAGTTGAGGGAGGAAACCCCGGCGCGAATCGTGTTGTTGCCCCAGTCGGCGACACCGAACGACCCGGCGTTATTCATCCCGAGGCCGCCGGGATAGAAGAACTGCGCGTTGGCGCCGGTGCCGTCGGCGTTGCCGATAACATCCGCTTGTCCCGCGATGGTGGTGACGACCCAGTTGGTTCCCGACGGGGCAACCATCCGAACGGTCTGGTTGCCGGAATCCAGCACATAGAGATTTCCACTGAGGTCCATCGTAATGCTCTGGGGCAGGTAGAAGCGGGCGTTACTGTTGGTGCCATCGGCACTGCCGTAGCTGCCGGGCAAGCCAGCCAGCGTGCTGACTACACCGGCCGAAGTCACTTTTCGAATCGTGTGGTTCCGGGTGTCGGCGACATAGACGTTGCCTGAGGCATCCACGGCGACGCCGGAGGGACAATAGAACCGGGCGGTGTTAGTGCCGGTGCCGGCATTAGTGCCGTCAATGTCACCGTAATAACCCGGCAGGCCCGCCAGCGTAGTGACGACGCCGGCCGAAGTCACTTTGCGGATGGTGTGGCTCCAGGTGTCGGCGACATAGACGTTGCCCGAGGAGTCCACCGCCAGGCCTTGCGGAGCATTGAAACGGGCGTTGCTGCCGGTGCCGTCGGTCAAGCCGTTGGTTCCGGCCAAGCCGGCGAGTGTGCTGACCACCCCGCTGGAGGTGATTTTCCGAATCGTATGGTTGGCGGTATCGGCCACGTAGAGGTTGTCCGAGGCGTCCACCGCGATGGCCTGAGGTCCGTAGAAACGGGCGTTGGTGCCGGTAGCGTCCGTGCTGCCGAAATTACCGGCCAAGCCGGCCAGCGTACTGACCACACCGGCGGAGGTAACCGTTCGGATCGTGCTATTGCCGGTGTCCGCGACGTAATTGGTGCCGGAGCTGTCCACCGCGGCGCCGGACGGCCAATAGAATCGGGCACTGCTGCCCGTACCGTCGGTGCTGCCGGTGGAGGCCGAACCGGCCAGGGTGGTGACGACTGCGCCGGAGGCAATTATGCGGATCGTACCGTTGGCGCTGTCGGCGACATAGACGTTGCCGTTAGTATCCACGGCGACCCCTTGCGGAAGCCAAAAGCGCGCGGCGGCATTAGTGCCGTCGGCGCTGCCAAAACTGCCGGCGGTTCCGGCGAGCGTGGTGACGACTCCCGCGGGCGTAACCATGCGGATCGTATTATTGAAAGAATCCGCGACGTAGAGATTGGTGGCGGAGTCGAGCGCGACGCCCTGCGGGTTCCAAAACGAGGCGTTGGCGCCGGTGGCATTGGCGCTGCCGTAGTTGGTGGAGCCGGCGAGCATGGTGACCACTCCGGCCGAGGTGATCTGCCGGATCATCTGGTTGCCGGTGTCACCGACATAGACATTGCCGGCGCCGTCCACGGCAAGGCCCTGCGGTTGATAGAACTGGGCGCTGGTGCCGGCGCCATTGGCGCTGCCGAAGCTGCCGGCGGAGCCGGCGAGCGTCGTGACCACTCCGGCCGAGGTGATCTGCCGGATGGTGTGGTTCCAGGTATCGGCGACGTAGATCAGGGTGCCAGCGCTGTTAACGGCCACACCCTGCGGCTCGTAAAACCGCGCGCTGCTGCCGGTGGCATCAGTGCTGCCAGAGTTGCCGGCGGAGCCGGCCAGAGTGGTGACGACTCCGGCAGAAGTGATCTTGCGAATCGTGTAGTTGCCGGTGTCAGCGACATACACGTTCCCCGCGCTGTCCACCGCGACGCCCTGGGGCTGATAAAACCGCGCGGTGCTGTTGGTGCCGTCGGCGCTGCCGCTGGTCCCCGCCAATCCGGCCAAGGTGCTGACCACTCCTCCGGTGGTGATTTTCCGAATGGTGTGATTGTCCGTATCGACGACGTACAAGTTGCCGGCGGTGTCGGTGGCGACGCCCCAAGGGTTGGCGAAGCGCGCGCTGGTCCCCGTCCCATCGGCGCTGCCCGGCCCGGCATAGCCGGCGAGGGTGGTGAAGGTGAGCGGCTGGGAGCGCGCGACTGTTGCCGAGGCCAGCAACAGGGCGCAGATTATGGCGCAACGGGACGAGGTACTATTCATGACCAGATTGGCCAGCGGCTGCAAAGCGATAAGGGAGGTTAAGGGAGTTAACTGGGTTAAATGGGCTAAAAGGCTCGTTCGAGGCTGTTTTCAATTCCAGTTGACGAGATAGACGGTGCCGTTGGAGGCGGTGCCGCCGTCGCCGGCGATGGAGGCCTGAATGGTGTAGGTCGCGCCCGGAGTGTACCAGGGCAGGCGAAGAACGAAATAGGGCATATAATACGTCGAGGCTTCTGTAAATGATACGTAAGAGGGAAAAAGGGAGGCGATCCCCAAATAAGAAGTGTCGATATCCACTTGAACGCCGTTTTCCAGCAGGGCCACCGAGTTGATATAAAGAGCGTCGTTGCCCGAGGTGTAGTAAAAGCTAATGTCAATTTCGCCCGCTTGGGTGACGTACGGAGTGATGTCATAGGTCACCGTGGTGAACGTGGGAGATTGAGTTGCGACCGAAGGCCCCCAAGTGCCGATTTGGGTGACGGCTTCGTGGTTGTAATTGATCCCCATTTGCGCCAGGCGCTGCTTCTGGGTGACCAGGCGGTTGCTGAAATCGGTGTAATTCTTCGAGGCGGCCGGCGTCCAGGTCAGCTCCGCCATGGCACAGAGGCGCGGGAAGAGCTTGAACTCGACGTTTTCGGGCGACGGGACATATTCGCCCCAGAGATTGCACTGCGCGCCCAGGATGTAGTTGGTGGATGGCCCAGTCAAACCGGACGGTATCGGTTCAAAGCTATAAACGTTTGAGACGCTCAGGAAAGAGGGAGTGGGACCGACGATAAAGAACGGCTCGGTGGAGGGAATCGTGGTCCCGGACCCGGTTTCGCAGTAGTTGAGGTAACAATTGTCGCTGGGGGTCATGACGGCATATTGCCCCGCCTGTGCGGCTGCGACGGCAGCACTGCCGGTCCAGTCCATCACCACGGCATTCGTTACAATGTTGTAGGCCTCGATCTCGGACCAGCCGATCATCGTGCGCCCGTTGGCATGGACAAAGTTGGCGAGGTTGGTGGAAAACCAATACTGATATGCCTCCTCCTTTGCGGTGTTGTTGCCGCTGATTCCCAGATACGTCATATTCGTGCTGTCGTAGGTGTACGTCGTCCATTGGTGATCGAGGCTGTTGACGACTTCATCCCCGCCGCAGTGGATGTATTGGCCCGGGAAAAGGCCCATTACCGTAGCCAACACGTTCGTAAAGAAAGTCCAGCACCCCGGACCATTGAGGCTGAAGAGGTCATAGCTCCATTCGATGTCGTCCGGGTCGTAATAGCTGACGGGGTTTCCGCAGCCGTACGCCGGGTAGGATTCCAACGCCGCAGAGCAATGGCAGGGCATTTCAATTTCCGGCACGACGTTGATGTGGCGTTGTTGGGCGTAAGCGACCACCTCGCTGATGTCGCTTTGCGTGTAATAGCCGCCGTATTGGCCGGAGGAATTGTAAGCGGTGCTGGCGCGGGGGTTTAGGCCATAGTCCATGCTCGTGCGCCAGCCGCCGGTTTGGGTCAGGAGAGGATAGGCGGGGATGGGGACGCGCCAGCCCTGGTCGTCTGAGAGGTGCCAGTGGAAGGTATTGAGCTTGTGCAAGGCCATGGCATCGAGGACGCGCTCGACTTCTTGCTTGTCGAAGAAATGGCGCGCCACGTCCAACATGCAGCCGCGCCAGGGGAACCGGGGCTGGTCTTGGATATAGACGCACGGGGCGGTCCAGGCGACGCCGCTGACGGCGCGCGGCGACAGAATCTGCGGCGGAAAGAGCTGGAGCAGCGACTGCACACCATAAAAAAGCCCAGCTTGGGCGGGGGCGCGGATAACGACCGAGTCGGGCGCGACGGTCAGTTCATAGCCTTCGGCGCCTAGGTTCGTCAACGCGTTGACCGTAGTGAGCAGGATGGCCAGCCGGACGGGTCCAGCCGAGCCGTTGGTGGCGACGACGAACTGGTACCCGGTGGATTTGAACAGCATCGTCGCCAGGTACTGGCCCGTGGCCAGGGAGAGGCTGTCCACCAGAATCTTCTGGGTCGCCCGCGCCGGCACCCCGGGGATGGGCTGGCCCGGACAGAGCGTGAACACGCCCGGACGATTCGTCATCGCTTTGGGGAGCGGGATAATCGCGGGGGTGGAAGCAAGGGCGGCAGAGGCCAGCAAAGAAAAGGCGAGGCCGCCAATTCCGAGCAACTTGGAAGTCAGAACAAAGGCAGGCGAAGGCCGAATAGCTGGCCAATGGCTAATTGCCAATCGCCACTGAGCGGGGTGGGCCGAATTGCGGGTGAACATCGGTCTTAAGAGTTTCATTTCGTTTCGTTTAATTTCTATCACACGCCGGCCTGTGCAAGGTTGCGGCCGGGCGGCGCGGCGCTGAAAGGCTATTACGCGTCAGCCAGAAGCCAAGATCAGCAGAATCCAAGCAGTCTGCGGAGAAAATAGAACTTTGGGTTGGGATTGTCCAGCAAATTCCAATTGATTTCTAAAAAGCAAAGGCGTCCCCGGAGGGACGCCTTTGTGAGATCAGCAGCGGGTGGCCGGCGGCTCAGCGCCGGACAGCACCGCCATCATTCTGGAGGTTGAGAACACACAACGGAAATCTGATAGAATCGTTGTGGCGCGGCGGGGGAGGTGTCTGTAAATGTCGCTGTCGGGCCGCTGGCGGTCACGGGCGACCCCAGATCCGTCCAGGTCGAGCTGGGAGGATTGGGCACCAAGTCAGTCGTGTATTGCACTTGATAAGATACCCCCTCAAGTGAAGTCCAAACCAGCACCACGTCTGTACCCGACTGGGTGATGGATACAATGTCGGGCTGCGGGATAATGGTCAATGTGCCCGAATTGCTGCCGGTGCACCCATTGGCGTCGGTCACCACCACCGTGTAGGCGCCCGCCACACTCGCGCTGACACTGGCCGTGTTGCCAGCAATTGGGCCTGAGGGCCCCGTCCAGGCATAGTTGAACGGTCCCGTGCCAACGGGCGTCGCGGTGATGTTCACAGGCAGCGCGCTGGCGCATACCGTCTGCGAGGCCACAGTCACCGTCGGAT
>JBEKJO010000228.1:0-7536 GCA_050011195.1 Verrucomicrobiota bacterium
CGACGCTGGAAAAGGCCAAGACAAAAGGGAAGAAAATTGCCAAGCGGTTGGCTGAAAATGGCTCTCAGGCCATCAGGCTTTCTCAAGAGGAGTGCCGTGTTTATGTGAGCGCGAAACACATTCTCCAGCCCCACAATCTTCACGTGGATGCCGCTGCGCGGCTCGTGGATGATCTACTTCGCCGGCTGAACGGGGCATCATTGCAACAGGCCGTGGACTTTTTCAATGCCTATGGCAAGCGCGTCATCGCCGGGGCGAAGACCACTGTAGCTTACGAGACCTATATCGAGGACCTGAAACGTCGCGGAGTTGGCATCCACCATCTGCGAGACGTCAAAAGATTCGTTGGCGCATTCGTGAGAGCGTTTCCGGGAGAAATTGCGATTATCCGAACCTCGGAAATCGACGCCTATCTCAACAGACTGGGTGGAAAGGCGCGGAACAAGAACAATGCTCGAGACAGGATTATCTCGTTTTTCAACTTTATGGTCCAAAAAGGTTATCTCCCAAAAGGCATCGACCACGCTGCAAAATCAACCACCGCTTTCACTGATCCGCGCCCCGTCATAACCAGCGAGGAGGAAGCGGTTGCGAGCGCAGAGGCGACGGATCTCTATTTGCCAGAGGATATGGGAAAGATTCTGGCGGCAGCCGAAATGGACGAGCGGGTGACCCTCGAGCTCAAGGCGTTCTCCGGGCTGCGCACCGAGGAACTCGCCCGCATGTGGTGGGTGCTGATCAACGCGAAAGCCGGGTACATCAACGTGACCGACGCCGTCGCGAAGGTGAATCAGCGAGCGGTCCCGATCCTTGAAAATCTGAAGCGCCGCCTGGCCGCATATCCCGAAGCCGAAAAGCGCGACAAGATCAGCAAACGGTGGGGGAGCTCAAACTCTCTGTATCACGTGTGGAAGCGCGTCACAGACAAAGCCGGCCTCCCTTACAAAAAGAACGCATTTCGGAATAGCTACATCAGCTACCGCCTTGCGCAGACCAAGGACATCAACCTGGTGGCCTACGAAAGCGGGAACTCACCGGAGATGATCCGAAAGTACTACCTGGACTTGGTCACGCCCGAACAGGCGGCGGCTTGGTTTTCCCTCTGACCAAGGTTGAGTGGAGTCATAGCAGGTTCCTCAGAGTTGTCGATAATCCAGCAGGACTCAGGGCGTCTTTACACGAGCTTGGCGAAGCCCGAAGCGATTGATCAGGAGGAGGTCTCCGGTCGCGAGCCGACTGCAACAGCGTCCGGCAGGTGCTTGAGTTTTCCCTTGGCCGAACCGGTGCCGAACGGCATGTCCATTACGTGGAGCTTAACGGGATCTCTTGAGGCTGCTTCTTCAGACGCAGAATCTTCCTCAGTTATAAGAGCCCCAGCAAGTGTTCATCGATAAGCCGGTAAGCTTCCTGATGATTGTACGCCAGATCGGTTCGCAGCAGGTCTTCCGTGTCGCCGAGGAACGACGGGTTGTTCATCTTCTCTGCCAGATTCTCGCGGAACTCCCGCTGTGAAACCGCCTGGCCTTCCGCCTCCAGGTACTTCCGAAACACCTTCACGATCAAAGCGGCATCCGCTTTGCCGACCGTGATTCCGTACCACAAGTCAAACAGGTCGCGCCCCTTCCGGCGCTGATAAAGAGCCCGCATCTTTGTGCCGAGCAGTTCATCAAGACGGTAGGTTGGCACTTCGCACTTGCCGGTGAACCAACCGGATTCCAGTCCAAAGGGATGTTTCTCGAGAGGCAGAACCGAGAAATGTTCCCGGGTGTTGACCTCGACCTTTAAGCGCAGTTGGACCACGGGTGGAATCTCTGAGGGGATACGATACAATATCGTTGTGCCACGCTGTTTCACCTCATAGCGCGGTTTGCCCAACAAACCATCGAGCGCCTGCCGCACGGCCTCCATGAACGGCTGGTTCGTCCCGGCCTTGATCTGGACGAGGTCGAGATCTTCCGAATACCGCACCGCGGGTTGCAGGTGCAGCTTGTGCAATGCCGTGCCGCCGCGAAATACCAAATGCTCCGCCACGACCTCCCGGGAAAATAACTCCACCAGTGCCCGGCACATGATCAAGTCCTGCTCGACTTGCGCAACTGATTTCCACGGCGCAACCGACCGCCACTCGGTCAGGTAAGCCTGGGGTATCACAGTTCCCCCTCGACTTCTGTATTCACGATCACGTTCCAACGAAGATCGCGAGGATAGCCCTTTCGTGGCTGCGATGGATCGAGTGGCGTCGTGGGTGGCTGGCGCTCATGCAACCAGGCGGCTAATTTGCCCGTCAACGATTCGTGGCCAATTTTGGCGAGCACCCAACCCAATCGCTGAATGGACGGCAATTCCTTCTCTGTTTGCGCGGCGGCCAGCAATCCATCTTCGTCCATGACCTCCACCAATTCTTGGAGCACGGTTGCCACGCGATCCCAACTGCCGACGCGATTTTGATAGGCGATGAGATCAATGGCGGTCGCTCCCGGCGTGGATACCGAAATATATCCGGTCGGCGTCTTCACTTGCTGAACGAGCGTCTTCTCCGTTCCAGCCTTCTTGAAGAAGCGAATCCCGAGTCCCTTGACCTCAATCGGACGCTGCCCTTTTGTCGTCACAACGTGGAATCTCTGCGGCTGCTGATGGGCCGCGCCGTGTAACGCGGCTGCGGTGAGCAGCCCCGCGTAGTACGGTTGCCCCAGAAACTTCATCAGGTCGGCGAGGAACCAATCAGCCGGCAGGATTTTCGATGCCGTGTATTCGACCGGCACGATGACGTAGAAACCTCGCTTAACCGCCACAATACGCCCCTTTTTCGAGAGCCGATTCAGGGCAAAGGTGAGCGCCACCTCCGTGGACTTCAGTGATTGAAGGGCTTCTGGGCGGGTGAATGTGTAGCGCCCACGGCTCTGCAGGCCGTCCACGAACACCGTTAGCGATGCCTGTTTCACTGCTTTTCTATCCAATATTGTATGCACAACTTAGCAGTTTTCGCTAATTCGTGCAATCTAAATCCATGCCGCCGATTGTTTATGCCTTTTCGGAGTAGAAAGTTTGCAGAAAACGCTAATTGCCGCACCCCAAAACATAGCCTTCAAGCCACTGGCTTGAGCAGCCGATCCAGCACTGGGTTGGCTGAAACAAATACACCCCAGAAACTGGGAGCAGGTTTGGGCAGAACCAATTACCGCCTGATTACGCCAGCAGCTTCCTCACATCTTCGATGAACACGGGCAGATAGGACTCGCCCAAATGCTGCCGGTCGTCCGCGAGCGCCCGGTCGAAGCCGGCGCGTTCGATGGAAGGACGCACCTTCATCATGAGCTGACGAACCTCAGACGCCTGCAGCAATGGGCCGAGGGCGTGCAGTTCTTCGTTCTGCAGTCGCAACCAGATTTGCTCCAGCGCACTGAACAGGGGCGGCCAGTTGACCCATTTCAGTGCCGATGACTCGCCGCGGTTGAGCATCTGCTTCCAGGAATCCTGCTTGAGCCAGTAGTACTTTTCCCGCCCGGTCGCGCGGACCTGAATCACGCCAGACCGGCTCATGTCCGCCAGCGTGCCTTGCACGGCCCGCTCGAAGTAATAGGCGTCCCGCGCAATCTGCGATGGGTGAGCTGCGTCATGCGTCAGGAGGTATAACACGATCTCGCAACGAACGTTGATGCCGAGCAAGGCGCGCAGTTGCAGGGCCAGAGTGGCCGGTTCAGTCGGACGAAACTCTTGCGAATGGCCGCGCAACCGCAGCGGCCCGCGTTCCCACCCGTAACGCGCAAACAACGGTTCAGGCTCACCGATCGTCGGGAGCGGTGTGCCATCTTCACCAAAGAACAGCTTCTCGGTGACGGGAGGCTGCTCCGTCGAGCCGGCAAGCTGTTTCCACTTCGGCGTCTCCGTACCCTTCGCCAACAACCCTGCCACCGCCGCCAGCACCCGTTCACCGGTAAACTTCTCGGTGCGGAGGATGCGTTTGAGCCGCATCACGTTGATGAGCCAGCCGTTGGCTTGGAGCCAGTCGAGCATTTCATCGAACAGACGCGGATCATAACGGCCTGCCGTGCAGGTCAACAGCAGTAACCCCTCCGGATCAAGGATGCGTTGATGCTCCGCGCTGGTTTGGCCGGCGACGCCTAACGCAGACCACTGGCGCCAAAGGAAATCCAGCAGCCGGGACTGGTATTCGTTCTTAAATTCTTTCAGCGACAGATTCATGGCCGAGTTGGGGGAGCAGTTCCTTCAAAACCATCATGACACTTTCCGATACATCATGCGTCATTGCCCAACGGGCGGCGGCCTCGAGCTCCGCTTCAGTCGGAATGGCTGATCGGATCCGGCATAAAACTATTTATTGTGCGCCTATCACGCACAATACATAGCATATTTGTGTCCATTTGCAAGCTTGAAAGTAGTGGAATAGTGCCGTTCGGCGAGATTGCTGGCGAATGATGCGTCATCGAAGGCTGCTGCTGCTGCTCCTGAGCGGCGGCTTTTTCCGACGTTTCTTTTCATTATCTCGTTTGCAGGTTGTAGCGTTATTCGCTTCAAGTTGCAAACGAAGTCAAACCCATGCGCTCCAATCGGCTTCCGTCCGGCGCAAATCTTGTGAATCGGTACGCCGCCGCTTTTCCGATGCCTCAGGGGTGCCAGCTCCGGTGCAGGCCGCTGTGAGAGATCAAACCAAAGGAATTGCGCGAAATTCGAACAATTCGTTTGCCGCAACTTAAAATGGTATAGGCGGGCAGACAAGCTCCCCGCGGAAGAATGAAACGGCAAAATATGAACACAAATACCGCAGAGGTCGCGACTCAGACCTCAACCTCCGGCCTGAACCCGGCGACCACGCAGAGCGATGAAGGTTTGGTTAACAAGAAGGCGATTGCGAGCCGCTACGGCATCTCACTGCGTAAAGTCGATTACCTGCGCGAGCAAGAGATTCTCCCTTGGTACGAGCTGCCTCCGCGTTGCATTCGCTTCAAGCCCAGTGAATGTGATGCCGCCATGGCGCGTTATCGCCGGGGAGGTGTGAAGGAGGAAGAGGCTCGTCGTTAGGATCTGGTAGCCAACGGTGGCGGTTCAGCCTGGCGGCTCATCGACGGCAGGAGCAGAAGTTTCACGGTTCGCGGGGCTTCTCCGGCTGCTGCGCGGCGCGGATGGAAACTATCTCCAGTCGGAATGGCCCGGCCTGCTGGTCGGAAATCAGGAAGCCCACCGATGTAACGTTTGCCGGGTTGAGTAGCGGCACGTCGGTCAGGATGCGACCGCGAAAGGTTGGCACGAAGTCTTTGAACGCCAGCCGATGTTCCTCCCATTCGCCGCGCTGCGTCACGAAGGCGCATTGGTAAAGCGGCGCGTCGAATCCCGTTTCCGTGCGCGCGGTGAATTTGTAACGGTGTCCGTCCCCGCGCAGCCGGATGACGAAGCACCCGCAGCCCGTCAGGTCGTGGCGCGCAGGCGACGACCGCACGGAAGCAAACCCGCCGTTGTTTTCCAGCGACACCACGCCGCTGAAGACTGCGCCGCCGTTGGTGAGAATCTGGAAACGGCTGGTGGACACGCCGCCCATCACGTCGTCGTTGACGATCTGCCAGGCCGGCGAGTTGGTCGGAGCTTGAAAATCAAAGAGCATTCTTTCGGATGCGGCGTGGGTGTTCATGGTGATGGCGAGGCCCGTCAGCCCCAGGGCGGCGACGCGGCGGAGTGAAGTTGCAGCCTGGGCGGTCATTCGGGTTTGGCAAGTTCAGGAGTTCATCGCACCGAGCGATGCGGCCAGAAAACAGGCCGCCAGCCGCCCGACCAGGCCCAGGGCCAGGCGGCGCTCAAAATAACACCAGAGAATAGTCGAGCTTTGATTCATGGAACAAAACGCGCTCTTGCCGATAAGGCCGCGCGGAGTTTGCGCACCGCAAGCTCTTTGGCTTTGGCTTCGACTTCGACGGTGAGGCGCAACTTCAGCCAGCCCGCCGGGAAATCCTGCGGATCAATGTAATCGTGGTGCCGCCCGGGCCGCGGCCCGCGCCAGCCCTCCAGCGGGCTCGAGATGTGGAACAGCGGCTCGCGCTTTCCCCAGGTTTCGGCCGCCGCCGCGCTCGCTGCCTCCACACTCAAACCATCGGGACAGCAGCGATGATGGTGCGCGTCATACACGAGCGGGATGCCTTCCGCGCGGCAAACCGGAAGCAAGTCCGCCGGCGTAAAACTCTTGTCGTCGTTCTCCAGGGTCAGGCGGCTGCGGCTGCGGGACGAAAGGCGGTTGAGGTTGCGGCGAAGAGTTTTCAGCGCCGCGCGCTTGTCACCGTAAGCGCCGCCGCCGTGAATGTTGAGGGTGTCGGCGTTCGTCCATTCGGCGACTTCAGCTTGGTATTCAAGGTCGGCAACCGCGCGGCCAACAACGCCGCGGTCGGGCGAGTTGAGCACGACGAATTGGTCGGGGTGAAAACCGGTGCGAATGTTCTTCTCCTTCGCAAAGGCCCCGCAGCGCTGAAACCGCATCACGATGTCGTTCGCCTCGGGCAGTTCCTCGATGCGGTAGCCCGCCCGGGGGTGCGTCTTGACCGGCAGAATCTGGCTCTGAATGCGAAAAGCGCCGATGCCGTGCGCCGCGCAGAATTCCAGCGCCGCCAGCAAGGAGTCGGCGTTGTGGCGGCACAGTTCGGCCAGCCGGACGAGTTGGTCGCGTCGGGCCGGCCGCGCGAGCGCGGTTGCGGTGGTGGTGCGAAACTTGATGGGTGCCCGGCTGAATTGGCAGCACAAGCCGAGGCGGATCATTCCGGAATGGTTCGGCGAAGCTTTCACTGGGTGGCAAGCGTGTGGGCACGGTTGACCAGCGCGCGGTCAATCGCGGCACACAAATCCTGAACCGCCTGCGGGTTGGCTGCGCCGCTGAGACGCTTGAGGATTTGGCCGCGCCCGTCCAACACGAGGACGTTGGCTTTATCCGGCACGTAGGTGAAGGCTTTCACCGTCTCGCCCGACCAGTCCATCATGACGGAGTAGGTTTGAATCTTTTGAAATTTCATCCGAATCATGCCCCGGAGCGGTCGCGGCACGGTGGATACATCCGCCAGGCCGCGAATATCAATGCGCTTGCCGAACCTTTGCTTGAGCGGCGCGACCCAGCCGGCGATTTGTTCCGAACCCTTTTTGTCGGCGATGGTGAGCAGCGTGACGTTGGTCGCAGGAAACGAAAGTGTTTGCGGCGCGTCGAATTGATCGTGCAATGCAATCGACGACGGAGCGTTGGTCGGCGTGATGGACGGTTCAGCATTCGGCGCGGCGCTGACGCCGATTGCCAGCGTTAAGAGGAGTAGCGAAACAATTTGCTTCATGCAGCTTTGACTGGTTGTGCGACGGAATAACTGCGGCCTTTCCACACCGACGGCCTGCCGGCGAGGTGACGGACCAGGGCATGCCACTGAATCGCGAGCAGCGCCAGCACGCCGAGCGGATGCAGCAGCGCCCCGCCGAGAGGTTGACGGAAAAGGCGGGCGGCCAAGAGTCGTGGCAGGTAGGCCAGGCCGGCGGCGATTGCGGCGAGCGCCAAGCCGG
>JBEKJO010000229.1:0-7388 GCA_050011195.1 Verrucomicrobiota bacterium
AAGTTGGAGCGCCTCAGACTGCCCAAAACATGAATTTGTAAGTGAATCAGTCATCAAATATGCGCGTTTGCGGGCATTTCGTGCAATCTTGCAAGTCCCCAGCGCATTTCTAAGGTTAAATGAGTTAAAGGGGTTACATGAGCTTGATGCAGCCCTGTCGCCCCCGTCACTTTGCGCTTTGCTCCCGGGCGACGGCTCTTAACATCCGGTTATGACTGGGAACGAAGTCTGGCAGATTTTCCGCGAGAGCGGCGCGCTGTTGGAAGGCCATTTTGTCCTCCGCAGCGGATTGCACAGCCGCCAGTATTTTCAATGCGCGCTGGCCTTGCAGCAGATGCCCGTCGTCGAGAAGCTCGGGGGGGAACTGGCGGGAAAGGTTCGTTCGCTGGGAGCGGTGACGGTGGTCTCGCCGGCCCTGGGCGGGCTGGTGCTGGGGCAGGAAGTGGCCCGGCAACTGGGGCTCCGGTTTATTTTCGTCGAGAAGGAGCAAGGCAAGCTGGCGCTGCGGCGCGGGTTCAAGATCGCTGCCGGCGAGAAAATCCTGGTCGTCGAGGACGTAGTCACCAAAGGGGGGCGGGTTCAGGAGACCCTGGACATCGTCCGCGCGCACGGCGGCCGGGTCGTCGGCGTTGCGATGGCGGTGGACCGTTCCGGCGGCACGGTCCGGTTCGGCGTGCCGGGGTTCAGTTTGATTTCCTTGCAGGTGGAGACCTTCGAACCAGACCGGCTCCCGCCCGATCTCGCAGCCATTCCCGCCGTCAAACCAGGAAGCCGGTAGAAGCCGGTAGAAGTTCTTGTCACAACTGGAATAACGTGTTATACTGAGGTGGTTCTGGCGAGTGAGATGTCTCGACGGAGTCCCCTCCAACTCCGTTGTCTCCGCAGAGTCTCCCCGACTCTGCTCCCTCCCTGGCGTCCCCCGCCAGGACCACAGCGAGTTCCGAGGCGTCATTTTCACGCAAGTTGAGTGAAAATCATGCCAAACGGGAGGCAGAGGGACGCTAAAATGCCCAATTCAGGCCATAAACGGGGCTGGCACCCGGGATGCTAAACAAACCTTGGCGCGTGGCGTGGAACACTGTCATGCGGCCAGTTTGAAGCGCAAATGATGAAAAGATTCGGGCGGACATGAGAACGCTTTTGCGAAACACGGCAACCGGGCTTTACTTTCAAGGTCCTGACAAATGGACCAGCGACCCCGCCGAGGCGCTTGATTTCAAGATGATTGACCGGGCGCTCGACTTTGTGGAGACCTGGAGCCTCAAGGATATAGAGTTGGCGTTTGCGTTCGGGGGGGCGCAACACGTCACAGGCGTGCCGCTCGAGAAGATAGCCCTCCGCTATTCCGAGAAGTAAAGAATGCGGCGGCGCGCCTTTGCGTGAGGGAATAAAAAACCCCGCCATTGCCGTTTGCGATCGGTCTGCGGAACCTGGTTGTCACCTTTGGAACAAGCGGGCTGCTTTCGACTTCCATTGAAGGCATGTCGGCCACAACCACAGCTTCCAGTTCCTATTATTCGTTCAACTTACGGTTCGAGTTCTTGATCGCTGATCACGAACAGGGCAGGGTAAAAGCTGCTTAAAACATAACAAAGAACGCACCAGGCGCTACCGCAGCATCCGTGCCAGTCTCAAGATTGAACCGGAAAAGAACACGCCAGCCCGTGGATTAATAGCGCGGCATGGCCGTCAGAGCGCGTGAAGGCGCTATTATCGCCCGAGGTCTGCGAGGGGGGCTCGGGGGCGCCCCGGTGCTGGGGTTAGTTGGGGGTCGCGCGCCGCCTGTCCTCGGGCGAGGCAGCGGCGTCGGTTTGCGAGACGCGGCTCACCACTTCTTGGCCGTGCCGTAGCCGCGGACGAAGCCGATGCATTGGGCGACGTCCGGCGTCGAATTCTCCCAATGGTATTCGTATTCGATGGAAAGGTTGCCGGCGAAGCGCTGGGCCTTGAGTTCGGTCAAGAGGGCGGGGATGTCGGAAACGCCGGTGCCGTAGGGCACGTCATGGGCGCCGGGCCCCATTTCGTTCAAGTCCTTAAGGTGGCTGCTGATAATCCGCCCCTTGAGAATGCGCAGGCAGTTCAGCGGGCGGAGGCCGGAGCGGACCCAGTGGCCGGTGTCGGCGCAAGACCCGATGCGCGCGTCACGGTCTTTGACCACGGACAGGACGTAGTTGGGGTCCCACATGCGGTAATCGGGGTTCTGGGGCTGCTTTGGATGGTCGTGAAAGCCCACCCGGATGTCGTATTCCTTGACCAGTTTCTCGAGCGTATCAATCGCCTCCACCGACTCCGTGGTGATGCCGTAGAGGCCCAGGGTTTTGGCAAACTCAAATATCTTGCGGGCCTCGGCCTCGTCTTTGGGAACGGGGACCACGCCGTAATTCACGGCCTTCACCTTGCAGGCGGCGAGCTTGTCTTTGACCTTCTGGATGGTCTCGGCCGAGGCGTTGTGGTCCCACTTCACCTCGGGATCTTCCGTGCTCAGTTTCTGGCCGGGATAAAACTCGATGACTTTGCCGCCGGCCTGGGCCGTCTTCTCAATGGCCTCGAACACGGAGAAGCGGTTGAAGGTATAGGCCTGGCAGCCGATGAAAAACCCGCCGGTCTTGCAGTCCTCGGGGATCTTGCTTTGGGCGCGCAGCGTGAAGGGCGCGGCCAGGGTGGCGGCGGTGCAACACAGAGATAGAGTCAGCAGTTGATTCAAAAACATAAGGGCACAATTCAACCCGATTTCCCGGCAAAGGCAAGGCCAATCTAGAGCCCCCGTCATCGTGCCACGCAGAGCTGAGAAAGGTTGATGCCGCAGCCCCCCTGTTCATCGCGCAAGCCCTTTCTTAAGCGGGAAAAGTTGGCACTTCCAGGTGGCGTTGATCGTGAAGCACAAGCTCTCGCCATTGTCGGTTTGATCTGCCTCGTTATTTGCGCAAAAGGCTGGCCTGAACCTGGTTTCTCAATTTTGAGATGGCAGCCATAGTGCTCTGGTGATGACGCGTAGATGAACACTGTGAACTTTCTGCTGCCCGATTTAAGTCGCAATGCTCCCCGGTCGGGTCTGGCCCGGCCTGGCTTCAAGGCCGCGGCGCGGTAAACCGGCGCGCCCGCACACGCCACTTCCAAAACAACAATTCTGACCGACAGCCACAACTAATTGAAAGTTGCCTTATGAAGAAACTCATCGCCTTAACGCCGCTCACGCTGCACCAGACCAGGAAAGTGAGCAGGATACAAGCAAGCGTCGCCCGGACCCCGGTGGCGGCAGCAATGCTGACCGCCGTGGCCGTCATTCTCCACCCCCGGTCTGCGCGCGCCCAAACTGATGTTGGAAACACGGCGACTGGCACAGGGGATGTTTCCGGTTACTACCTTGTAGTTGATCAATTCACAACCACGGTTCCTTTAACCGCCATTCAGATCAGAACCTATGGCACTGTCAGTAGCGGGAGTGGTAATGTTAAAGTTGCCATCTACAACGATAACAGCAGCACGCCGGGAACCTTGTTGTTTGCCGAAGTGAGCGCATCGGTGACTGCCTCCACATGGTCCACCATAACCATCCCGAACACCGATCTGCCAGCAGGAAAATACTGGTTAGCATTCAACCTGAATCTCAATTCTGCTAATGTCAATTTCATCACCACGAGTGCAGGCGTAAGTGGCGCTGTGCGCAGATTTCAGCCGTGGGCCTTCGGCACGGCATTTCCCACCAGTCCCGCGTCAACCAGTTGGACTAACGCTGCGGTTGGAGTGGAAGATTGCATATATTTTGTCGCCACCGTGCCGACCACCACGGTCGTCAGTTCCTCGGCCAATCCCTCGACCTACGGCCAGTCGGTGACCTTTACCGGCACCGTGCAGACCAACGGCGTGACAGCCGGAGCCGCCACCGGCACCATGCAGTTCCGGACCAACGGCGTGGACTTTGGCAGTGCCGTGACGTTAAGCAGCGGCAGCGCGCACAGCGCCGCGGTTTCGAATTTGGCGGCAGGCACCTATACGGTGACGGCCATTTACAGCGGGAGCAGCTCCTACACGACGAGCACGGGCACGCTCTCGGACGGCCAGACAGTGAACACGGCGACAGTGACGATTTCCTCTGGCATTACCGCCAACAGCAAGCTTTACGACACCACCACCGGCGCGACGATCAATTCCAACAACGTCGTGTTGAGCGGCGTCCGGTCCGGCGACACCGCCGGTGTGAAATTGTCCACCAACGGCTACACGGCCAGTTTTGCGACTGCGGCGGTGGGCACCAACAAAGCGGTGACGGTCAGCGGGCTGAGTTTGACGGGCAGCGCGGCGGGCAACTACGCGCTCACTCAACCGACGGGATTGACGGCGAACATCACGCCTGCCGACACCCCGTTGTCCAATATCATCGCTGTCACAAAGGCAGGCAGCACCAGGGCAGTAACCTTCGAGGGCATGCCCAATTACGTCTATACCGTCCAGCGAACCACCGCCCTGGCCGGCACGAGTACCGTCTGGACAGTTGTGGGCACGAGCACGGTCAATACTAACGGGACCGGCACCTTCACCGACCCCAGCCCGCCCTCGGGCCAAGCGTTTTATCGCACAAGCTGGCCATAAGGCCCGGACCAAGGATTCCAATATGCCCGAGCTACAACAGCACCGGGCAGTTGACGGGGACGTGGCAGCCGGACGGGCGGACGATTAATCCGCTGTCTGCGCCCAGCGCGTTCGATCCCGCCGGCACGGTGACGTTCGCCGCCCTGGCCGCCGGCATCAAGCCGCTTTTCTGGCGCAGGCTGCGGGCCCGGGCATTCGAGCAGATTATCGTGACTATGGTTTGAGGTGTTGACGCCGGGGGCCAAGCGCTTAGATTGGTAATTCAAACCGCTGAATTGTTATGGCCGCAAACGACATTCCCGCCAACATCGAGTCCGTCCTGCAAGAAGTGCGCGTCTTTCCGCCGCCCAAGGAGTTCTCCCGCCGCGCCCACCTCAAATCGCTGGCGCAGTATCGCAAGCTGTATCGCGAATCCATCCAGTCGCCGGAGAAGTTCTGGAGCCGGCAGGCCAAGGCGGAGTTGGTCTGGTTCAAACGCTGGACCCGGACGCTGAAATGGGCGGAGCCTTACGCCCAGTGGTTCGTCGGCGGCCAGCTCAATGTCAGTTGCAATTGTCTGGACCGGCATTTGGGCACGCCCCGCGCCAACAAGGCCGCATTGATTTGGGAGGGTGAGCCGGCCGCCCCCGGCAAGCCGGGCGAGGAGCGCACCCTCACCTACAAACAGCTCCATCACGAGGTCTGCCTCTTCGGCAATGTCCTCAAGCGCAACGGCGTCAAGCCGGGCGACCGCGTCCTCATCTACCTGCCGATGGTGCCGGAGGCCGCCATTGCCATGCTCGCTTGCGCCCGCATCGGCGCGGTGCACTCGGTCGTCTTCGGCGGGTTCAGCGCGCAATCCGTCGCCGACCGCATCTGCGACTCGCGAGCCAAGCTGGTCATCACGGCGGACGGCGGCTTCCGGCGCGGCGCGGTGGTGCCGCTCAAGCAGAATGTCGATGAAGCCCTCACGCTCAAGGATGCCCAGGGCGAACGGCTCGCGAAGTCAATCGAGAAAGTCATCGTGCTCCGCCGCGCCAACAACGAGGTGCAGTTTCAGGAAGGCCGCGACGTGTGGTGGCACCGCGAGTTGGAGTGCGTTGATGCGCATTGTCCGGCGGAGAAAATGGACAGCGAGGCGCCGCTGTTCATTCTCTACACCAGCGGTTCGACCGGCAAGCCGAAGGGCATCCTGCACACCACCGGCGGCTATCTGCTCTATGCCAAGCTGACGGCCAAATACGTCTTCGATCTGCGCGACGAGGACGTCTTCTGGTGCACGGCGGACGTGGGGTGGGTGACGGGACACAGCTACGTGGTCTATGGCCCGCTGGCGAACGGCGCGACGAGTTTGATGTACGAAGGCGCGCCGAACTTCCCGGAGCCTGACCGGTTCTGGCGCATCGTCGAGAAATATGGCGTGACAATCCTCTACACGGCGCCCACGGCCATCCGCGCCTTCATGAAGTGGGGCGTCGAGTGGCCGAAGAAGCATGACCTAAGCTCGCTCCGTCTGCTCGGCACCGTCGGCGAACCGATTAATCCCGAGGCCTGGATTTGGTACAACGAGGTGATCGGCGGCAAGCGCTGCCCGATTGTGGATACCTGGTGGCAGACCGAGACCGGCGGCATCATGATCACCCCGCTGCCGGGCGCCACGCCCACCAAGCCGGGTTCGGCCACACTGCCCTTCTTCGGCATCGTGCCCGAAGTCGTGGATGACTATGGCCGGCCGGTGCCGCGCAATTCAGGCGGCAAGCTCGTCATCTGCAAACCCTGGCCGGGCATGTTGCGCGGCCTGTGGGGCGACCCGCAACGCTACCAACAGGTCTATTGGGGTGAAGTCGAAGGCAGCTACTTCACCGGCGACGGCAGCCGGCAGGACAAGGACGGCTACTTCTGGATTGTCGGCCGCATTGACGACGTGCTCAACGTCGCCGGCCATCGCATCGGCACCGCCGAAGTCGAGAGCGCCCTGGTCAGCCATCAGAAAGTCGCCGAGGCCGCGGTGGTGGGCCGGCCCGATGCCATGAAAGGCCAGGCGCTGGTGGCCTTCGTGACGGTCAAGACCGGCGTGCGCGCGGATGGCGCCCTGCGCGAGGAGTTGCGCCAGCATGTCGCCAAGGAAATCGGCCCGGTTGCCAAGCCCGACGACATCCGCTTCGCCGAAGCGTTGCCGAAAACGCGCTCCGGCAAAATCATGCGCCGCCTGCTCAAGCAAATCGCCGCCGGCACTGAGATCAAAGGCGACACCACCACGCTCGAAGACCTCGGCGTCCTCGCCCGCCTGACCCATGTCGAGGAGTGAAGCATGCACGGCTGCCTCAGCCAAAGCGCGAGGCAAAAGACGGGCACCCTCCCGGCAGTGGACTGCCGGCGTAACCAAGGAAACTCCGCCCTTGGCTTCATCGTAGCCTGAGGCTCGCATCAGGGTGGCTTTGGGGTGCCTTCTGGGTCGCAATTACCTCCCAAGTGGTTGGCTTACCCCCTGTATACTCCCTGTATACCCCCTGTATACCTCCTGTATACCTCCTGTATACCCCTTGTATCCCCCTTGTATGCAGTGCCCTTGCCTGTGGCTTTGCCCTGGCCTTGCGCTGGCTCTTGCAACCAGCCAAGCTTGGAGCCGGCATTATCTTTATGATCGCAATCAGCGGTTCCGCCGCCGACCAAACATCGCCACCGAAACCCAACGCTGCCACCCTGGCAGAAGTCCGCCAACTGTTGCGCGAGGTGCCGCTTATCGACGGCCACAACGACTTGCCGTGGCAATATCGCAAGCGCACCAACGACCTCACCGCCATCGACCTGGCTCGCGA
>JBEKJO010000230.1:0-7284 GCA_050011195.1 Verrucomicrobiota bacterium
TTGAAAACAGCCGGGGTTTTGACATACACGCCCAAGTAGGCGGCATAGGGGAACATAACGTGGTTGACCAGAAACCCGACGTTCGTGTTGTCCGTGCTGGACGTAAAATCCAGCCAGCCGCCTACCCAAGCTTCATTCCCCTGCGACTTGCCCGCGTTGTTGCCATCCCGGTTGTAAACGAGCTGGCCATTATTGTCGTCGGCGTACATGAGCCACCCCAACGCTATCTGCTTGCCGTTGTTCATGCAGTAGATGCCCTGAGTCTTTTGTTTGGACCTGGCCAGGGCGGGCAACAGGAGCGCCGCCAGGATGGCAATGATGGCGATGACCACCAGCAGTTCGATCAAGGTGAAACCCGCGCCGGCAGACCAGCCGCCATTTCCTTTGGCCCTTCGGAGGAGCCTGGTTGCCCGGGTCGATCTTTCGTTCATAGTAGCCTCCACACGATCTTGATTTTAATCAGCATTCATGCCAACAAACGTCGCTTCATACTCAGCATAAACTGCGCCAGCAACTCGCATAGTCGAAATTTGACATTTCGGCCCGCATTTGCAAGCTAAATCCTCGCACCTTGGTCAAGCCTCACCGAGGGGAAAATCCGCACGCATTTTGCGTGCGGTTCACGCGTTCCAGCATTTTGTCCGTTCCACCACAGGAGGGCGGGCAACCCTGCCGGCGTAATGATCGGCCTTCGTTCTCATTTCAACCACCAGGGAAAGCGTAATGTGATACTGCTTCCGGCAATTGCCGACCGCATTGGTGAATCGTCAGGTGAAATCCGCACTCGTGAACGCCTGGGCGGGCTGCTGAAATTCTACCACAGGGAAGCTGCATGACTTTTTTGACCATGACCTGCGGGCCCCGCTTATTCGACGGTGACACTCTTGGCCAGGTTGCGGGGCTTGTCCACGTCGCAGCCGCGGAGCACGGCGATGTGGTAGGCCAGCAGTTGCAGCGGCACCACCGTCAGCAGCGGCTGGAGGCAATCGACCGTCGGCGGGATGTAGATCACGTCATCAGCCTTGCGGCTGATTTCCCGGTCGCCCTCGGTCGCCACGGCGATGACCGGACCGCGGCGGGCTTTGATTTCTTCCACGTTGCTCATGTTCTTGTCGTACATGGCATCGCGCGGGACGACAAAGAGGCTGGGAAAGTCGGGCGCAATGAGCGCGATCGGCCCGTGCTTCATCTCGGCGGAGGGATAGCCTTCAGCGTGAATGTAAGAGATTTCCTTCAACTTGAGCGCCCCCTCCAGCGCAATGGGATAATTGTACTGGCGGCCCATGAACAGGCAGTCGCTGGCGCGCGCGTACTTCTTGGCAATCGCCAGAATGGGCGCGTTGCGGGCCAGGATCTTCCTCAGCTTGCCCGGGATGGTCTGCAATTCACGGACGAGCTTGCGCCCCTGCGCCAGCGACAGGTGCCCCCGCAAGCGTCCGAGCGCGAGGCCCAGCAGCGTTAGACACAGCACCTGCATTTCAAACGCCTTGGTCGAAGCGACGCCGATTTCCGGGCCGGCGCGCATCAAGATGTCCGCGTCGGATTCGCGGGCGATGGTGGACCCGGCGACATTGACGATGGCGAGCGCGGGCAATCCCTGCGAGCGCGCCAGTCGAATGGCGGCCAAGGTGTCAGCCGTCTCGCCGGATTGGGAGAGGGACACGAGCAGGGTGTTCTTTTCCAGGGGCCGGTTCCGGTAGCGCATTTCGCTGGCGCACTCGACTTCAACCGGCAAGCGGGCGAGGGATTCGATGACGTATTCGCCGGTGAGCGAGGCGTGCCAACTGGTGCCGCACGCGACCAGCAACAGGCGGCGGATCTTGGCCAGCTCCTTGTGGCTCAACGCGGACTCTTCAAAGACCACCGTGCCTTGGCCCGGCCGCAGCGTCCGGCGCAGGACGTCTTCCACGCGTTCGGGCTGCTCGTTGATTTCCTTGAGCATGTAGTGCGGGAATTTCCCCCGCTCCGCCGCTTCGGCCGACCAGTCCACAGTGCTTACGGGGCGCTTGACCGGCTTGCCGTTGGCCGTGACGGAGACGGCGCCGCCCGAGACGGTGACGATGTCGCCGTCGTGCATGTAGATCACCTTCCGCGTGTGGGCGACGATGGGCGAAACGTCGCTGGCGAGGAAGGTCTCGCCGTTGCCCAGGCCGGCCACCAGCGGTGAACCGCGTCGCGCGCCGAGCAGAAAACCGGGCAAGTCAGCGTGCAACAGAGCGATGGCGTAGGTGCCTTCAGCCTCACGAGTGGCGGCCAGCACGGCGTCCGCCAACAGTTCGGGCGTCAGCGGCTTGCCCTTGGCCAGGCGCTGGTCGAGGTGATAGCCGACGAGGTGGGCCAGCACCTCGGTATCAGTCTGCGAAAGGAACTTATGGTTGTGCCGGAGCATCCGGTGGCGGAGGGCGGCGTAGTTTTCAATAATGCCATTGTGGACCAGCGCCAGTTTGCCGGACTGGTCTTTATGCGGATGAGCATTGGCGTCGCTGGGCAGCCCGTGCGTCGCCCAGCGGGTGTGGCTGATGCCGAGGGAACCGGTGACGGGTTCTTGCTTAAGCAGTTGCTCCAGACGGGCGACCCGGCCCACGCACTTGCGCACCTGGAGCGGGCCGGCGTCCAGGGTGCAGAGCCCTGCTGAGTCGTAGCCGCGATATTCCAGCCGGCGCAGGCCCTCGATGAGCAAAGGCGCTGCTTCTTTCTTGCCAATGTATCCTACAATGCCACACATGATTCTTAGTCCTTCGTTTGCGAGTTAGCTTGGGAAATCCCCGGCGCTGCCGGGGGGTTGTCTATGTTTGTTTGAGTATCCACTGCGCCGCTGCGGAGAGATCGTCCACCACAACAGCGGCGCCCAGTTTATCAACCGACGCGCGCTCCAATTCCGCCCCGTACCCGGTGCGGACGAGCAAACACTTCTTCACGCTGGCATTCCAGCCGCATTCCAAATCAATCAGCTTGTCGCCGATCATATAGCTTTGCGCCAAGTCCACCCCGAATTCAGCCCGCGCATCCAGCAGGAATTGCGGCGACGGCTTGCGGCCGCGGCTGGGCGCATCGGGTGACTCGGGCGCGATGTAAATCTTCTCGAAGCGCACACCTTCGCGGCCAAGTTCCCGGAGCAGATGCTGGTTTACTTTCTCGACCTCCGCCAGCGTAAAATAGCCCCGGCCCACGCCCGACTGGTTCGACACGATGAATAAGCCGAACCCGGCCCGGTGCAAGCGCCCCAGCGCCGCAGCCGCCCCCGGGAAGATCACCACCTCTTCCACGCGGCGGAGGTAGTTCTTTTCCTCAACAATCGTCCCATCGCGGTCCAGAAAAACGGCTCGATTCATCGTCAGGTCGGGCGGCATTGTTAAGGCAAGGCCGGCTAGAGGCTCCACCCGGCGCGGTACTCGTTGCGGAGGAATTGGTTTGCCTCCTCCAGGTTCGTGAACCTGAACCCGGCCGGGTCCCAGAGCAGCTTGCACAGCGTCAGGTCTTCGCGGAGTTGAACGCGCAGCGCCACGTTGCCCAGCAGCACGGACTCCGTCAGCGGTCCGGCCCAGTCGAAATTCGATCCGGCCACCTGGCCGCCTTTGCACGCCTCGATCCATTCCCGGTAGTGGCCGTCAGAACGGGGAAGGGTCGTCGGGATGTCGCCGGTCTCCCGCGCGCGCGATTCCGGATAAACCGCGTTGCCGAGGATGAACCCCTTCTCGCCAACCAGCATGTGGCCATTGTCCCCCATCTGCTTCCCGTCGGGCAGGCCCTCAGGCCGCGGCGGGCGCAACCCGCCGTCGTACCAGACCAGTTTGCAGGGGGGCATGGCCACGCCGCCGCCAACTGCGCCGGCCAACCCCTTCACGTGGCAGTTGTTGGCCTGCGGCGCCGCCGGGCGCGCCGGGAATTGGCAGGTCACCATCGAACCGAGCGGGTAAGTCTCTTCGTTGACGCGCGTGGAGGTGGCCTGGACACTGAGGGGCGCGCCCAGTTTCAGCGCGCGGAACACGGGGTCCATCGCGTGGCAGCCGATGTCGCCCAGCGCCCCGGTGCCGAAATCCCACCAGCCGCGCCATTTGAAGGGCAGGTAGGCGGGGTGGTATGGGCGCAGGGGAGCCGGGCCGAGCCAGAGGTCCCAATTGAGCGTCGCGGGCACGGGCGGCGTGTCCTTGGGCCGAGCCAGCCCCTGTGGCCAGTACTCGTTAAACAACCCCTGCGACGGTCGGTCGGTCCAAATATGGGCTTCAAGCACTTGGCCGATGGCGTCCGCCCACACAAACTCGCACAGGCGGCGCGTCTTTTCGGAAGCCTGGCCCTGGTTGCCCATCTGCGTGGCGACTTTCGCCTCGCGGGCCGTCTTCGCCAGGCGCCGCGCTTCCCACACTGAATGCGTCAGCGGCTTCTCGCAATAGACATGCTTGCCCCGCTTGATGGCCTCCATCGCCGCGAAGGCATGATGATGATCGGGAGTGGCGATGACGACCCCGTCGATTTGCTTCATCTGGTCGAGCATCTGCCGGTAGTCGGTGAACTGCTGTGCCTTGGGATACTTCTTGAAGATATGCCCGGCGTAGCTCTTATCCACATCGCACAGCGCCACGATGTTCTCGCTCTCCATCTGGCCCAGATCGTGAGCCCCCTGCCCGCCAATGCCGATGCCCGCCAGGTTGAGCTTCCCGTTCGGCGACGCCGCCCCGCGCAAGCCCGGCGCCACCATGAAGGCAGCCGTGGACAATGCGGCCCCGCGCAGGAATTGACGGCGGGTGAGCGCGGTGTCAGCGGAGCCGACTTTCGTTTTCATAAGCCGAGATTGCAGGAGACGGCGCAAAAAGGCCAATGCTTAGTTGCGTAAATGACCGATACCAGGGCCGCCGCGCGCCCACGCCGCACTATCGCTAATCTTTGCAATTAGGCCCGCTGCCCGTTATTCGGATTTCAGACTTCGGCCTGCCTTGGGATTTCCCTTCCCCTCCCCGGTCATGGGCACGAAGCTGACCGGCAGCACGGCATGTTGCTCGACCTTGCCGCCGCGCTTGCGCAGCAGCACCAGCTCTTGATTCCAGGCCGCCCCGATCGGGATAATGATGCGCCCGCCCTCCTTGAGCTGGTCAATCAGCGGCTGCGGCACCCGTTCCGGCGCGCAGGTGACGATGATCGAATCGAACGGCGCGGCCTCGGCCCAGCCCTGGTAGCCGTCGCCGGCGCGCACGTGCACGTTGGTGTAGCCGAGCCGCTTCAGGTCCGCGGCGGCTCGCGCCGCCAGGTCCTGGATAATCTCAATCGTATAGACCTCGGCGACCAGTTCGGCGAGCACGGCGGCCTGGTAGCCGGACCCGGTGCCAATTTCCAGCACGCGGTCAGTCGGCTTCGGTTCGAGTTGCTCCGTCATGAAGGCTACGATGTAGGGTTGCGAAATGGTCTGCCCCTGGCCGATGGGCAGCGGTTGGTCTGCGTAAGCGTCCGCGCGCAGGCGCTCCGGCACGAACTCATGGCGCGGCACCTTGCCCATCACGGCCAGGACGTGGACATTGGTGATGTCGCGCCCCGGTCCGACAAGCTGTTCGGCCACCATCCGCTGGCGCGCGAGGGTGTAAGGATCAGTCCCCACGACCGCCGGGGAGGCGGGCGCGGTTCCGCGACCGGTGAGGCCAGTCAGCCACCCGGCCATCAGCAGGGCCAGTTTCCGCATGTTCCTAGCTTAAAACGGACGGCTACCCGACTTCAGGCTACGCCTTCTTATCGCCGATGCGCACGATCGAATAGATGCTGCCTGAAACACTCAGGCCGAAACCCCATAAAGTCAAGCTCTGGTGGGGGGGCCGCGGCGAACCCCCAACACCGCGCCACTGTCACGCAAAATGAGTGAGATTCACGCCAAGCGAAAGGCAGGCGCGGCCTAACGGCCCATTTTGGGCCAAAATCGGTGCTGGCACTCGTGATGCTGGACTAACCTTGGAACTTAAATTCAGTATGAAAGCCTCTCTCAAAAGGCTGCCGCTCTTGTTGCTCCTGGCGCTGCCCGCCGCGGTGCAAGCACAATTATCTTACACCAACAACGGCGACGGCACGGCCACCATCACGGCATGCTACCAAAAGTATGTCGGTGCGGTGACCATTCCCAGCTCGATCAATGGCCTCCTGGTCACCACCATCGGGGACTATGCGTTCAACTGGTGCACCGGCCTGACCAGCGTTACGATCCCCAACAGTGTCACCACCATCGGGGACTACGTGTTCAACTGCTGCACCGGCCTGACCAGCGTTACGATCCCCAACAGCGTTACCACCATCGGGGACTATGTGTTCGATGCTTGCACCGGCCTGACCAACGTCTCGATCCCCGACAGCATTACCAACATTGGCAGCGCAGCGTTCCAATACTGCACCCGCCTGACCCGCGTCACGATCCCCGACAGCGTCACCAGCATCGGCACCCATACGTTCATCTATTGCCAGAGCCTGGCGAGCGTCATTATAGGCAATGGCCTCACCAACATCGGGGACTATGCGTTCGATCAGTGCACGAGCCTGGCCAGCGTCGCGATCGGCACCAACGTCGCCGGCATCGGAGACTATGCGTTCCTATTTTGCAGCAGCCTGACCAACATCATTATCCCTGACAGCGTCACCAGCATCGGGACTTGGGCGTTCGCGGGATGCACCAGGCTGACCAGCGTCTCGCTCGGCAACGGCGTTGCCTGCTTCGGAACTTCTGCGTTTTATTACTGCACCGGCCTAGCCAGCGTCACGATCCCCGACAGCGTCACCAACATTGGGGCACAGCCATTCGCTTGGTGCACCAGCCTTGCAGGGATAACGGTGGGTGCGCTCAATTCCGCCTACAGCAGTCTGAATGGAGTCTTGCTCGACAAGAACCAGACTACGCTCGTCGCATACCCGGAAGGCAAAGCCGGAACCTCCTACACGATTTCCAACAGCGTCACGAGCATCGGGGACTATGCGTTCTATGCCTGCAACAACCTGAGCAGCGTCACCATAGGCAATGGCGTCACCAACATCGGGATTTGGGCGTTCGCAGAGTGCACCAGCCTGGCCAGCGTCGCGATAGGTACCAACGTCACCAGCATCGGTAGCGATGCGTTCGTACTTTGCACCAGCCTGACCAACATCATTATCCCCGACAGCGTCATCAGTATCGGGAGCTATGCGTTTTTAGAATGCGGCGGCCTAGCCAGCGTCACGATCGCCGACAGCGTCACCAGCATCGGTAGCAATGCGTTCTATCTCTGCTACAGCCTGACCAGCGTCACGATCCCTAATGGCGTTACCAGCATCGGTAGCGAT
>JBEKJO010000231.1:0-7246 GCA_050011195.1 Verrucomicrobiota bacterium
GTTGACCCGGCCATCCGCGAGATGGCCCGCCGCCTTTTCGGATTCCGCAACTTTAACCCTCTCGCGTCCAGCCGGGAGTTGGTAGGGATTCTGGAAAGGGCGGTCGCGCGCCGGGCCAAGGCGCAAAAGGCTCGCGCGCGAGAGGGGCCGTATTGGATTCGGGGCAAGGTCGGCTACCTGCGGGTGGTGTTCTACGGGGTCGGCTCCCGGCAGTATGCGCGCAATTATGTGGCGCCCCGGGACCCGCGCACGCGGCATCAGGCGCGGTTGACGGGGCAGACGCTGTTTGTGAGGCATAACAGCGTTTTGGAGTTGGCGGGGCGGGAGTGGGCGCTGTGGCCGCCGGAGCGGGTGGTTTTTGGGGCGAACCCGGTTCAGGGGCTGAGGGTGGGGCAAGGAAATCCGAAATCCGAAATCCGAAATCCGAAATCCGAATGGGGTTGAAGGCCGAAAGCCGAATGGGGAGGAGGGGTGGCGGGTGGAGTTGGAGTTGGCGGGGCCGGTGGAGCATGATGTCCTGATCTTTGGGGAGAGGCCGGTGGGGGCGGGGCGGAGACGGGCGCGGCACCCGGTTTATTTGGGGGTGGTGTCGGCGGGGACGGGGGCGGGGGTGTTGGACCTGACGGATTGGTATGTGGGGCGGTTGGGGGCGCCGGGGGCGGGCCAGCGGGTGTTTATTTGTGCGCAGCAGCAGCGGGACGGGTGGCGGGACGGGGGAAAGGTGTTGAGCGAGGTCGTGCCGGCGCGAGCGGAGGCGGAGGGGGAAGGCCGAGGGCAGAAATCCGAGGGCCGAAGGCTGAATGCGGGTGCTCGCCGGGGCTTGGGAGGCCTGGAAAGCGCCAGGGGAATGGCGCAGTCCAAAACCATGCGGCAGGGGCAATGGTTCATGGCGGCGAGGGGGTGCCGGACAGGGATGAGGCGGGTGAGGATAGAGTATGGAGCGTATGTGGACGGTGTGACTCCCATGTGCACGCGAAAAAGGGCTGAAAGGGCGGCTCTCGGACAATCCCGTTGCCCGAGGGCGGGGGCGGGAGGCGCTGGAGCGGGACAATGCGGTGTTTTTTTGGGTCGAATGGGGCGAAGGAGTGTGTGGCGGGAGTTGTGGCGGGGGAGTTAGGGGCGCAGAAAGCACGATTTACGATTTAGGATTTACGATTTGGGCTGGCGGGAGTGGCGAGTGGAGCCGCTCGGCAAGGCCGTTGCCTTTCTCCAGGCTGGAAAAGCGCCAGAGAACTGGCGCAGTCCAAGAAGGCGGCTCACGCACGCAAAAGCGCAAAGGCGCAAAGGGGCAGCAAGCTCCCGCACTCCAAGACGCTGATGGCGAGGGCGCCGTTGGCGGCAGGCGAGGCGCGTGCGCTCCCCGTGCAACCGGCGTGAAGTGTGCTTTAACCCCCTCCGTCCCGGCGACTCAATCACCCCGATAATCTCAAGCTGCAACGTTTCATACAAAGAAACCTCCTTGCCCGGCGCGCCCCCGCCTGCCATGCTCGACCCGTGGCGCCTGTGGACCGTCAACCATCAACCATTAACCCATCAACCTGGCGATGACCTCACAGGAAAAAGGTTTGCGGGATTTCGCCCAGTTTGCCGCCGAACTCAAGGGCGACGAAAAGAGCGAAGCCCAAACCTTCCTCTTTCACCTGCTGGCCGCCTTCGGCCATGACGCCAACACTCTGCCCGAGGGCGCCACCTTCGAATACCGCGTCCGCTTCCCCGGCGAGCGCACCCGGTTCGCCGACTTCGTCTGGCCAGGCCGCTGCCTCATCGAAATGAAGTCCCGCGGCGTCAAGCTCTCCAAACACTACCAGCAGACCGCCGATTACTGGCTCAACCTCGTCCCCCACCGCCCGCCCTACGTCGTCCTCTGCAACTTCGACGAGTTCTGGATTTACGACTTCAACACCCAGCTCCACGAGCCGGTTGACCGCGTCTTCGTCGCCGATCTGCCCGCCCGCCACGCCGCCCTGAACTTCCTCTTCCCCCGCGCCTTCCAGCCCCTCTTCGGCCACAATTGGGTCCAGGTCACCCGCGAAGCCGCCAAAGACGTCGCCCACGCCTTCAACTCGCTGGTCTTCCGCGGCGAAGACCGCGTCCGCGCCCGCCGCTTCATCCTCCAATGCGTCGTGGCCATGTTCGCCGAGGACATCGGCCTCCTCCCCGAGGACCTCTTCACCCGCCTGCTCGACGAATGCCGCCGCGGCGCCTCCTCCTACGACCTCATCGGCGGCCTCTTCCGCCAGATGAACGACCCCAGCCCCGCCCGCGCCGGACGCTACGCCGGCGTGGACTACTTCAACGGCGGCCTCTTCGCCAACATTGACCCCATCGAGCTGACCCCGCCCGAACTCGGCCCCCTCTTTGCCGCCGCCAACGAGAACAATTGGGCCTATGTCCAGCCGGTCATCTTCGGCACCCTCTTCGAGTCCAGCCTCGGCAAGGAGGAACGCCACGCCCTCGGCGCTCATTTCACCTACGAATCCGACATCCAGAAGATCGTCCGCCCCACCATCGTTCGCCCCTGGGACGAACGCATCGCCGCCGCCAGCACCGTCGCCGACCTGCTGGCCCTGCTCAAGGAACTCCGCCAGTTCCGCGTTCTTGACCCCGCCTGCGGCTCCGGCAACTTCCTCTTCGTCGCCTACCGCGCCCTGCGGGAACTCGAACAGCGCCTCCTCCTGCGCCTCTTCGCTCAGGACAAACGCCAGTTCCCCAAAGTCGGCCTCGCCTCCGGCATCTCCCCGAAGAACTTCTTCGGCCTTGATATCAACGAGAACGCCGTCGAGACCGCCAAAGTCACCCTCATGCTTGCCCGCCGTCTCGCCCATCGCCAGGCCGAGAAGTTCTGGGAAGACCACGCCGACGAACTCCCCGGCCACGACACCCACTCCCTCGAATTCGAGCGCGACCTCCCTCTCGACAACCTCGACCAAAACATCCTCTGCGCCGACGCCCTCTTCACCCCTTGGCCGGAAGCCGACGCCATCATCGGCAACCCGCCATATCTCGGCTCGCGCTACATCGCCAAAGAACACGGCTACGAATACGCGCGGAAGGTCTATGCCGCGTTCCCCGACGTGCCGAAGATGGCCGACTTCTGCGTCCACTGGTTTCGCCTCGCCCATGACCACCTCAAGCCCGGCGGGCGGGCAGGGCTGGTCGGAACGAAAACCGTACGCCAAAACGAATCGCGCGAGGCAAGCCTTGACTACATAGTCGCTAACGGCGGCACCATCACTGAAGCCGTCTCCCATCAAGTCTGGTCCGGGGAGGCCGCCGTCCATGTCGCGCTGGTCAACTGGCTCAAGGGTCAGCAGCCGGGCACCAAGAAGCTCTACACTCAGATCGGGGATGCCAAGGACAGCCCTTGGAAGTGTGACGAGCTTCCCCTCATTACGCCCTCGCTTTCGAGCCAAACCGACGTTTCCGCCGCTCGCCCAGTGAAGGCAAACCAAGAGCCCAAGATGGTGTTCACCGGGCAGAACCCCTGTCATGAGGGTTTTCTGGTTTCACCGGAGCAAGCCGCTCGAATGCTGGCCGACGACCCAAACCACCACGATGTCCTTTTCCCCTATATGAATGGCGATGATTTGGTCACGACCGGCAGACCTTCGCGCTGGGCCATTGACTTCGCACAACGGGACATGACGGAGGCCATGCGCTACAAGGCCGCCTTTGATCTAGTGAAGAAATTGGTGATGCAGGATGTTCTAGCGAAGGCGGAAGCGGAGAAGAAGGCCACCGGCAAGGAAAGCACCCGATGGACCCGGATGGCAAAGCGCTGGTGGCAGTTCCGCGACTGGATGCCCGGCACTGTCGCTGCCGTGAATTCAGGTCCCCGCTACATCGTCTGCCCACGGGTGACCAAGAGGCCCATTTTTGAATTCATCAGCCGTGAGGTACGGCCTGACATTCAACTGATCGTCTTCCCCTTCGCCGACGATTACTCCTTTGGCATCCTGCAATCCGCCATCCACTGGGCTTGGTTCACTGCGAAATGCTCCACGCTCACGGCTCGCTTCCGCTACACCTCTGACACCGTCTTCGACACCTTCCCCTGGCCGCAGTCGCCCACACTCGCCCAGATCAAAGCGGTCGCCGAAGCCGCCGTTTCCCTGCGCGCCTTGCGCCGCGACATCATGGCCGCCAACGGCTGGTCCCTGCGCGAACTCTATCGCACCCTCGAAACCCCCGGCGCCAACCGCCTCCGCGACGCCCACGCTGCCCTCGACTCCGCCGTCCGAGCGGCCTACGGCATGAAGGAGGGCGAGGACACGCTGGCTTTCCTGTTGCGGCTGAACCTCGAACTCGCAGACAAAGAGGCGAGCGGCAGATGCATAATGCCGCCCGGGCTCCCGCCGTCGGTGCTCAACCGTGCGGACTTAGTCAGCGCAGACTGCATTACGGCCCCTGGGATCGGGTGATACGACACGAATACGATGAACAATCAAAGTCCCAAACTCTACGCCTTAAGCTTCCATGCGTTCCACAGCTTTGGCTTCGACTCGACAATCCTCGGCCTCTATACCCGCAGGGAATTGGCCCAGTCCGCCGAAGACTACCTCAAACAGAAATGGGCCGGACGGTTCCGATCAATGGACCGCTTTACCATTACTGATCATGCAGCGGATCCCTCACCCGATTCACTGCCTCCCAGTCCCCCAGACTGATTCCCCCCGTCATGGCAACACCCAAAGGCACCCGCGCACAAAGATTCCTGCTCAAATCCGGGGATGCGGTGCATATTTACAGCAATTCCCAAGCGATTACTCTTCAACTGCGGCATGAAGTGCCGACGGAAGTAGATTTGGCTGCCACCTCCTTCAAAGCCGCGGTGGCCCTTACTGCCGGCGACGCCCTCGCAATTGCCGGCGAGCTTCTCACGGCGGCGGCGGCACAGTACAACACGAAGGGTTAGACATCGCTGTTACCTTCCAGCCCACAGGCCCCTTGTTCCGGCCTGAACTCACCTTTCCAGCCACTCGGCCAAGGTTACCTTAATCCGGCTTGGTCAACGGAGTTTGACGATCTGGCTTCCGGCCTCAAGTTCCGAGACGATACGACGGAGTTGAACTCGAAATGCCTCCAACAACACCTGCTTGCGTTGGCTGATGGTCCACCAGGAACTTCACACTCCCTGCAACACCATGTGGTCCGTCTGGTGGGCCGCATACTCCATGGCGGCCAGAATGTCCTCACGCTGAAGATCGGGATAGTCCTCCAGAATCTCTTCGTAAGACGCCCCGGCGCTGAGCAGTTGTAGAATGTCGGTAACGCGAATTCTCATGCCCCGAATGCAGGGCCGTCCGCCGCATTTCCCAGGCTCAATCGTGATTCGTTTCAGAAGGTCGGTCTTCATCGCAACCCCACCTTGCCACTCAAAACGGTCCCTGGCAAGCACGCAACTCGCCTGCCCCACTTTGCAAAGGTGTCTGGAGCACTCTCCGCCTTCTGCCTTGTCCCTGCCAGCGCCCGGCCTCGTGTCCCCGTCCTGCATCCAGCTACAGGCTCAGAGGATCCAGCGCCTTCCGCTCCCGCTGCTGCTGGAGGAGAAACTCGCGCCAGGCGTCGAGGCCCTGACCGGTCTTGGCGGACGTTTCAAACACACGCGCTTTGGGAGCGACGCGGCGGATGTTGGCCAGCGCCGTGTCGCGGTCGTGGCCACAGGCCTGGGCGAGATCAATCTTGCTGATGAGGACCACGTCCGCCGATTGGAAGATGGGGGGATACTTTAGCGGCTTGTCTTCTCCCTCGGTGACAGACAAGAGCACGATTCGCATGTCTTCGCCCAAATCGTAGGAGGCCGGACAGACCAGGTTGCCGACATTCTCAATGAGCAGGAGGTTGAGGTTGGTCAGGTCTAATTGTTTGAGCGCGCGCCCCACCATTTCGGCGTCGAGATGGCAGACGGTGCCAGTGGTGATTTGCACGACCGGCGCGCCCGTCTCGCGCAGCCGTCGCGCGTCGTTGTCGGTCGCGAGGTCGCCGACGATCACGCCCGTCTTCAGGTCCGGCCCCAACTTCCGAACGCTCTCGCGAATAAAAGTGGTCTTGCCCGAGCCGGGGGAGGAAAGGAAGTTCAGCACCAGCAGGCCGCGCGCCCGGCAGAAGCCGCGGTTGCGTTCGGCAAGGCGGTCGTTCTTATCGAGAATGGCGCGGCGCACCTCGACGGTCCGGCGCGCTTCGCCGCCGGCGTCGTGCGGGTGATCGTGATCCGCTTCAGCGTGCGAGTGGGCGTGGGTGTGGGGATGAGCGTGCGGGTGGGGATGGTCGTGGCCGTGGTGGTGTCCCGGACCGTGCTCGTGCTCATGCTCGTGGCTGTGCTCCTGGCCGTGGTCATGCTCGTGACCGTGCTCATGTCCCGGTTCATGGTGATGAGCGCTAACACCTGCCGGAGTTTCTCCGGGCAATCCGCATCCGCAATTTTCACACATCAGTCAATCTCCAAAGAGGCCACTTCCATTTCCCGGCCGGCGCGGAGTTCTCCGCTCGGACTGTGACAGTCGGGGCATTCGGCAAACAGGTCGTCCGACTGAAACTCCCGGGTGCACGCCGCGCACCAGAACCGCGCGGGCACGCGCTCGATAGCGAGTTCAGCGCCTTCGGCCATCGTGCCCGGCGTCAGGGCCTCGAACGCGAACTCCAGCGCGTCCGGCGCCACCCCGCTGAGCGCCCCGATGCGCAGGCGAATCGTATGGACCCGGACTGCCCGGGCTTGCCGCGCCTGGTCCAGCGCCAGGCTCAGCGCGCTCTGCATAATCGACAACTCGTGCATGGGTTCGACCAAGCAAGGTATTTCGCCCCCCTCCGTCTGACAAACGAATTGTAGCAGGGCAGGCGTCTCGTTTGCTCCTGGATTCTGGACATTTTGACTAAAAAGGGGCAGGCTAGACGCCGGCCCTGCTGCATCCGTCGTATGGGGTGTTCACCCCATAGCGAACGGCGCCGGGTATGGTATGGAAATAGGTGAAACGACTCTGACTCGGTTAGGGGGCGAGTCATGTGGCACTACGCGGAGCGGCCCTGCAAAGGGCCGCTCGTTTTTTTGTATTCGAGCCGGCGCCCCGTTTCCGACCGGGGCCAGCGGCTCAATGTTCGCAGCGACATAAAGGCACTGCCCGGCTCCGGGCGCATCCGGGCACTGCCCCCAAGGAGGGAGAACGCCCCCATGGTCACGGACCGCGAGCCGTCCCCGGCTCGCAGCGCGTTAGAGGGTGCGGGGAGCGTGCCAAAGGTTTGATCGCCGTTT
>JBEKJO010000232.1:0-7244 GCA_050011195.1 Verrucomicrobiota bacterium
AGTCTTCGGCCCCTCCCGCCGTCCCGGGCGTGGCTCCTGCGGACGCTGAAATGCCTGCCGAGGTTAAGAAGGCAATCCCATTCTGACCGCGAACCGGCGGCACTTGCCCGGTTCTGCAAATCACTCCCGGCGCAATATTCGAGATCCTCGCCACCGCTCGTCAAGAGCCAGCTTGTCCGCAGCTCAGGGGTAGCTATGATGGAATTAGAAACCACGTATTTAAGTTCCGTTGGCCGCATTCACGAACTCCTGCGCGCCCACGGTTTCAAAGAGATTCTGACGCCAGCCTTGGTTGCGGCGGCCGCTGAATTGACCGAACGGCCCACTGCGCGGGAAGAAGTGGTCTCGGTGGCTTGCCAATTCTTCGCCAGCCGAAATGGCTGCATCCCCTTTGGGCTGGAGGAACTGCCTTCCTGCTGGCTCCGGCAGTTCCCTTTGCTCCTGTGTATCGGCCGCAAATCGCCAGAGGACCCGTTGCCTTGTATGGTGACCAGAATCGGTTTCGAACAGGGGGTGCTCAACATGGCCTTCCTGCAAGAGGGCGCCCGTCGCATCAGGCGGATCGCCTGGGATGAAATTGCCTTGTCCTTCAGCAGGTCGGCAGCCGCCTCATTAATCCCATCTAACAACGACATCGAAGACTTCACGTCCGCAACCTTCAGGTTCAGCGCTGCCACGATCCGCTCCGGTTTCACCCCCTGCTGCACTGCCTTCATGATCATCTTGTGCTCCGCGATCGGGTTTAGCCGGTTAACCCGCGCATTGTATGTGAAGCACTCATCATCACGGGCGACGATACACTCCGCCGCCGTCACGCCCAGGTCCTTCAGCGCAAAGTGCCGCAGGTGCCCATCCAACAGCAGGTACTTTCCTGGCGACCCCTTTTGCGGATACACCACCAGCGGCTCGATCAGCCCGACCTCCTTGATGGACGCGCGGATCGTGCGGTCCCGCTTGATATTGCTCTGCGGATCGTTCACCTGCCGGAGCGGCAGGATGTCACTGAGTGGCACCACGATCTTCCGCATCTCAAATCCAATTTTCAAATCGCTCATGCGGCCTCCTTCTGTCTCTCTATAAGTTTGTCATGTATATACTTCGGCATTTCCGCCAGCCCCTCTGCCCTCAGAAGTGTGACGAAATTCTCATCCCCCAGCAGCTTGCCAAAGGCCGTCACGACAACGAGCAACTTCGCTTCGCAAACCCTCGCCTTTCTCACCAGCAGCTTCTGGCGCTGGCTTTCCCGCTTGAAGGTATTGATCAAACTCTCCGCGCTGGTCCGGGTCTTCCGTCCACCCGGGTTGGCGTCGCGCCGCTTCCCTGCAAACCGGCGCTGGTCCAGCAGCCGCTTCACCGTCCTGATGGATGCGTAATTCAGTTGCTTGCCTTCATACGCCTTGAGCAACTCGCGTTGCATCTCCGGAGTATCTGCCTTGGCTATCTCCATCGCGACGCTCAGAGGTATCCTCCCGCTGACGGCCGCGTCCAGCAAACGCTCCTCGCCCGCCTGCTTCAGCACGATGTATCCGCCGACCGTCGAGCTCGCGATGTCCAGCTTCGCCCCGATCTCGAGGTTGGTGTAGCCCAGATCCTTCAGCCGTTCTATTTCGTTCATCAACGCCAGCGGCAGCGGCTGGCGCCGCGCAATGTTTTCCGCCAGGCTGCGCAATAGCCGCTCCTCTTTTGACACCTCTACGATTACCGCTGGAATCTCCTTGTGCCCGAGCGCGACAAAGGCTTCCATCCGCCCCTGGCCACACACTAGGTCATACCCGGGCTCGCCTCCCTCTGTCTCCGAGCGAAGGCTCACTTGGATTGGCTTTTTCAGCCCGAGGTTTCGGATGCTCTGTACAATTAGCTCGAACTTCCTTTTATCCCGAGGCCTCGGGTTCAGAATCCGAATCTGATCAATCGGCACCATCTTTACCTCATCATTCATGTTATCCATTCGCCATTTCCTTTCTGTTCATTTGTTACTGGTCACTGATCACTGACCACTGGTTACTGGTTACTGGTCACTTGCCACTGGCCACTCGCCACCTCACGCCGCCTCCTGGATCTTGACGCGCTCCGCCATGCCCAGGAAATAGTCAAGCGTCTCGAACCGGTATGCATCCAGATAGACGCCATTGTCCTCGGCCATCCGCAGGTTCTCCCACGTCATATCAATCCCCGGCAGCAAATAGTAATCCCGGATGCCCTCGTTGGTGGCATCCATCCGCACTGCGATTGTAATATCCGGTTTCAAACCTCCATCCAGCCGAACCACCCACCGGGACGACCCGGCGCTCGTGCTTGTGTGTCGGCAGAGAACGATCGACACCCGCAGCTCGCCGTTCAGGTGGAGCAGCCCAGCTTTCTCATCCCAAGTGGCGGCTGGGGGCTTCGGACGCGCGGGTGGTCTCGAAGGATGCACCAAGAAAAATGTAACCGTGGTCGCTGGTGACGACGATGGGCAGGCCGCGAGGGATGGTCTGCACACTGTTCTTCCAGATCGTGGGAATGTAGTTGCGATGGAAGTTGGCGAAGAGCGCCTCGGTGCGCGCGGCGTCATCGGCGAACAGCCGGTCGGGATAAGTGGACCAGAGGAGAACGCTGCGGCCCGCAGTGGGGCTGTAACGCGAGGTCGGGTGCTCAAGGTAAAAGGCTTCGACGTTGTGCTCGGCCAGTTCGGTTCGTCCGGGGAGCTGCGACGGGCCAAGGCGCACGCCGAGGACACGCTGCTCGACAAAGTCCATGGTTTCGGTGGGCAGGCAAGTGGCGACCACGCCGGCGGATTTCACGCGGAAGCCAGAATCCTCCGCGAGTTTGAGCATGAGCGGAAACTCGCGCAAAGACAGGCCGTCGAACACGACGGCGGCGCAGGGTTGCGGCAACGGCAGGGGCGCGTCCAGGCCGAGCCAGGTCTTGATGGCGGGCGCGGACCGGCTTTCCGCTGCCAGCTCACCCCAAATCTCCTGCGCGCCGGTAGCGATCAATTCTTCGAGGCCATAAACGGCTTCCTCGCCGCCGCGCAAGAACTGGTCTGGCTCGGAGTCCTGGTAGCGGGAGCGCGTCCAGACGGTTTCCATGAGCCACGATTTTATGGCCGGCAGGCGGGCGTTGTCGGCGAACAGGAGTTCTGGTTTGAAGGCAAGTTTGGCCATAACGCAGGTCAGTCCCCCTTGGCCTGAACGCCGAGCTTGACGCGGCAGGAGCCGGGAGAGAAGTCGGGCAGGCGCTCGACCATCTCCTCGACCTGGGCTTTGGTGAAAATGCCGGAGAATTGGAGCGCGGACTCGCCATGAAATGAAGCAATGCCGGTCAACGACCCGCGCAAGAACGAGGGCAGCGCGCTGACCTCCACGGTGCGCGCGTCGAACGTGAGGGCGATCTGAACGGAGACGATACGGCTGTCTTCGTTTTCTTCGAGGAGCCGGGCGACTTCCTGGCGGAGTTGCTGGCGGGAAGGCAGGAAGCTTGTGCCGACATCCTCGGTCGGGGGTTGCGGAGTCGTGGATGTGTTCGCCGTGCCCGCCGTTGAAGCGCCGCCGGTGGTGGGCGCCGTGGCCGGGCGCGCCGGGTTGAGCGACAGCGACTGCTGCGAGGACGTGGACGGCGCGGTGGAAACGTCGAACGGCTCGGAGATAACGGCGTCGCCCAACTGGTCGCCGGTGAGACGCGGGGTGCGCCCGCAGGCGCTACGTGGATTGGAGAAAGTCGCGTGGGCGCGATTCCAAGGCGCGGCGTTTGGAGTCGGCGACGCGCTCGATGTCAATGACACCCTGAAGTCTTCCGGAGAGGACTTCATCTTTCGGTTCGAGGAGCTGTTTCAGCATGAGTTCACATTACAGTGGATTTCTGGCGGCGTCAAGAAGTCTCTTTACGTCTTGAAAACTGTCTCAAAGTATCTCATTTGGCCGTGTGCCAGGGTCGTGGTGGGTTGAACGGAAGGTCGCCACACCGGCCCGGGGTTTTTGGCAGGTATATTAGCTGATGCTGATAGAGGGATGAGGACTCGAAAAGGTGAAAGCGGAAAATGTGACCATACAGATGAAAGGAGAGCCTGGCCAAGGTGCTGTCACTTGGATTCCACCCGAGAAGGAGTCTCTACGTTTGAGAACCCAAGGGTTTGTTAGAGATTATCAGCGGGCGGAGTCTGGCCACATGCGGGTCTTCAGGGGGCTAGCAGACCACGAGCGGCTCATTTGCGGGTCACTTTCTTCTCGCGTTTCGTCTCAACCGACGGTTTTTCGGCCAGTTTCGCAGGGAGTATCGTCTCACGAATCTTCTCATTCTCTGAGAAGATAAACTCGTACCATGTCCTTCGTGCCGCCCCGCCTTGCCGCAGAACGCCTCTCTTAGTCAGGTCGGTTAGGTCGCGATTCGCCGTTGCACGAGCCACCCCTGCGATTCGCTCATAGTCGGGTCGGGTCAGCCTTCCGTGTTCGATGACATGCTTCACAGCCTTAAACTGCCGAGGGTTGAGTTTCAGTTCCGACAGGAGTTCCTCTGGCGACACCGCTCTTCTGAACACGGTCCGAAACGCGTCCACGCGCGACTCGAACTCGGGCTCCGGCACCCCGGCCTCGCGGCAATCATTGATGATCCGTCGTATACCGGTGCCGAACTGCTCAATGTACTTGATCAGGAAAAAGGCATCCGCGACCAGCTTGTTCCGTGGCTTCGACTCGTGTGGCTTCTTCAGGTCTTCCACGGTCATTCCAGCTGGCAGACCACCCGGGTTCGACACCTCCAACCGATCATCAAAGATCCTCACCACCACGTTGCCGCTGTCGGCGTAGTCGCGATGGCACACGGCGTTGGTGATGGCTTCGCGAACGGCGTCGGGCGGGTATTCCCACCGCTCCGTCCGTTCCAGTTTCCCCTCAATCTTCGCGGCCATGCTGGTGTTGCGCCGCACAAAGGCCATCGCCTCCTCGACCTGTTGGATTATGTCGCCCTCAATGACCTTCAAATCGAGGAATTCCACCTCGTCGTCGCCCTTGAACCGGGCGCAACGCATCTTCGCCTGAAGCAGAAAGCGTTGTGGGTTCTTCCCGAACAACAATAGTGCCGCAATGGTCAACTGCCCGTTCTTCATCACGTTCAACTGCCGCAATGCCCGCTCAACCGGTGTCTGGGCATCAATCTCCCACTGCCGTTCCGACTTGGCGCGACTCAAGAACTTCCGCACCTTATCGGCGTCAATATCGCCCAGCGTCGCATCCGCCCGTACCGTCTCGTCCCACGTCACACCACGCGACGTGAAGTACAACTCCGCGATCTCGCTCGCCGCCAATACCTGGTTAGTTCGGCCCGACCGACGATAGGCGCGGCCATACGCACTCACGGGTTTGGTGGGATTCTCCGCGACTTCGACGACAATCACGGTCTGGCCCGCCTCTTGAACTGTCGTAATGGCCGGCACCAGCTTCGGAACAGTGTTCTGGGCGATGTCGTTCGCCAAACCTTCCAGCGTGCCTTTGCCAATTTGCACGCCGCCGACGGTGCCATTATCCCGCACACCAATGTAGATGCGCCCGCCCTTGGCAGACGCGAACGCCGCACACGTCTCCACAATCTCCCGGCGTTCGCCGGGCGACTCTTTGCGTTCTACGGTTTGTCCTTCTTCGGGAATCATGGCCGATCTTCTACAAAAACCGCTCCTGTCCCTTCTGGCTGTCGGCCTTTACCTGTTGACCTTCCATCACCGCGCTCCAGTTCGCGAGCAGCTCGCCCAGGGCCGATTGCTCGGCGTCGGCAGAGATGTCCGCCAGTTCGCCGCCTTTGAGCGCAGGACCGGCCAGCGCCTGACAGACCAGGCGCAATTGTTCGAGGCTCGGCGGCAGCGAGGAACTCGGGGAGCCGGATGCGGACGGATTCGATGAGGAGGTGAAGCCGGTCGGCGTTGGCCGGGGGAGTCTTGTTTTTCGGGGCCGGGGCGGCGCCGGCGAGCGTGGCGGCTTCCTCCTGGGTGATGACGGCTTCGTCCAGGGTGCCGTCCGGCAGGCGGACGCGGCACTCGAAACCCTTGGCGAGGGGCCGGGCGGATTCGAAGGTAACAGGAAAATCGAAGTGTCCCGGAAGGGACACTTGCTGGCCAATCGGTAGCTGTGCATTCGTGCCGCCCATGATGAAAAGTCGCGCAATGGTGCGCCCCTGCGGTTTGGTTTGCAGTAAAAAAATTAGGTTTGCTGTTGGGGCTGAGGCGGATGGGTGGAGAGGTACGGAGGGGAAAAACAGGAAGGGGCGGCCGGTCTGGTTGCCTGCAGGGGCTGTGAATAACTTTGTGAAACATCTTTCGGGGTGCCCCTTTATTTGACCGCCCCCCTTGTATGATGCGGTCAAAATGCAATAGGAATTGAAGACCCGGAAGGCAACGACAATAGGTCCGACGTCAGAGGGCAGAAGGGGAGCGGCCCGGCGTTGCCGGGACCCACGCCCGTCTCCGCCGCGCTTGCGAATGGCAGCCGGTCCCGTTAGGACCTGTGTCCGTTGCGCGGCGAACCGTTGCCGGAGACACGATGATTGGCTTCGGTTTTCGCGGCATTCTTGCCCTGGCTGAAACCTCTCGCCAGGTCGGTCGCCATTCACCGGGCAAGATGGCCCCGGAAATCCGGCCGCCGAATTACAATCGAAGGCTCGCCAGGCTCGCCGAAGCCACGGGCCAAGTCGTCCGCGTGGAGGAACTGACCGATTACTGATAGGGTCTCTTCACCTTACACCTCGATCCACCCGCTGTGGTTCGACCAGAGCCGCGCCAGGGAATGTCGCCAAACACGAATGGCGATATGGGTAAAAGAAAGAATCGGCCTGGAGCGCGGCAGAGGTCCGAACCATTGGGTGAGGGCTTCGCCCGCAAGGGCCAGAAGATCTACGCGTGTCTTCGGCTCAAGGGGAAGCTCACCTGGCGTAATACCGGAACGAACGAGTTAGCCCAAGCCCGCAAGTGGAGGGAGAAATGGGCCAGCAACCAGCGGAACGAAACTGACGGCATCGCGTCAAAAGGCCGCACGCTGCGGCAGCCGCGCGCGACAGTGGATGAACTGATCGACGATTATCTCCAGTCCGGTTGCCCCATCATCCGAAAACGGTCGCTCGAACCGAAATCCCAGCGCACAATCCAGAATGAAAAATACTACTTGCGCCCGGTGCGGGAGTTTTTTGGCCGCAGGCTGGCCTTGCGCCTGACCTTGGACGACTGCGACCGCTACTTCGCTTGGCGGGCCTCCGGCGGCTACGTCCCGACTTTTAAGGTGCGA
>JBEKJO010000233.1:0-7238 GCA_050011195.1 Verrucomicrobiota bacterium
TTTGAACCTAAAAACAGCAGAAAGAGAGGTTTTTGCCCTCTGGGACGGCGTTGCTGCCTGGGCGGGGCCGCCGGGGACGCGGTGGTGGGGCCGGAGCAGGGCCATAGCGGGCCCGTTGCAATCCCGTAGCCCCACGCCAATTCCAGGCATGTCTCAAGGGCATTTCAAGGGTAATTCAAGGACATTTCAAGGATATTTCAAGGATAATCCAAGCCTCTTCCAAGGCTATTCCAAGGATTTTCCAAGCATATTCCAAGGACACTTCAAAGATGTTTCAAGGATGTTTCAAGAATGTTGCAAGGATGTTGTAAGCATTCTTGAGCCTCCGCACCCTTCCCTCTCTCGCCCTGCCCCCAGGCCAGACATCCACAGCCCGCCCCCCTTGGTGTGGCGCAACCGCCGCAGCGGCCCCCAAGTGTCCTGGCTTAATATACACACTTCCGAAGATTTGTCAAGCAGGGATTTGACGGATTCAACCTGGATTCCGCAGGTGAACCTCACGCAAAGGCGCAGCGCGGCAGAGCCGCAACCAAAAAAGAGGATAGAGGATGGAGGATTGAGGATGGAAGGGGCCGCGTCCCGCCGCCAACTAAAAACTAAGAACTAAAAAGTGAGAACCCCTCCCCCGCGCGCGGCCATTTTTTTCGTGCGTTTGCCGCTCCCAGCCCTACACTTTTCCCCGCATGACCGGCCTGCGCCTCAAGGATCAACCCGCCAGCGAGCGCCCGCGTGAGCGGCTCGTCACCCTCGGCGCGGACGCCCTCAGCCATGCCGAGCTGGTCGCCATTCTGTTGCGCACCGGTCTGAAAGGAACCAATGCCGTGGAGATCGGCAAGCAGTTGGTTCAGAAGTACGGTTCCTTGCGGGCCTTGGCTCAAGCCCCGCTCGAAGATTTGCAGACGGTCAAAGGCATCGGCCGCGACAAGGCGGTCACCCTGGCGGCGGCCTTTGCGCTCGCCCGCAAAATGGCCAAGGAGCTGCGGGACGAATCCCCCGTGTTGGACACCCCGGAAGCGGTCGCGAATCTCATGCGCGAGGACGCCCGCCTCCGCAGCGTCGAGACCTTCCAGGTCCTCCTCCTCAACACCCGCCGGCGGTTGATTGACGTGGTGAAAGTATCCGACGGGACGCTCGACACCATTCTGGTCCACCCGCGCGAGGTGTTCAAACCGGCCATCGCCGCCAACGCCGCCGCGGTCATTTTGTTGCACAATCACCCTTCCGGCGAGGCGACCCCCTCGGAAGCGGACATCAAAGTGACCCGCGACTTGATCCGCGCCGGCCAGCTCCTGAAGATCGAGGTCCTCGACCATGTCATCCTGGGCCGGGCGACACCGGAACGGCCCAAAGACTACGTGTCTTTGCGCGAATTAGGCTATTTTGCCGGCTGCTGAACAATGCCGAGTTGAGAGGGTGATTTCTCGGTTTTACGGGGAATCACCGTTTTTTTGCCTTCACCACTCGGCATTATTCGGGAGCCTGCCGCGTTCTTATCGGTGGTTATTCCTTCGACAGGAAAAAGTGATCGAGAATATCTGCAGCTTCAAGATCAGTCATCCGGAAGGATGGCGGATCAAGCCTGAAGGTTTTGCCAAAACCGTGCAGATCACTCAGAAGTATCGCCATCCGGTATTTTCTTTCCGGTTCGACTTTGGCCGGATTGATGGCGGGATAGACAAGCTTTAAAAGGTCCGGGTCCGGGAACAAAGGTTTCAGTGACACTTTCTTGGGAGGGGCGTTGAGCCGGCTTTCCAACTCGAGCAACTGTGTTCCCGTTAGCTCCATCAGGCATGCCGGGTCATACCCAGAGTACGGGAGCACATCGGCCAGCCGTGTAGTTCCCGCCATGAACCACGGCGCCGTGTTGGTGTCAGCAAACTTAAACGCGAAGTCCGCATGGGTCGCTTGTTGCATCGCCCGGGCGCAGGCAAGGCCCGCACCGCGCCCAATGATGGCGTTGTCCGGCATCAGCGGGGAGGCGGAGCGCGCTGGGTCCCAATCCCATCGGCTGTCGAAGCAGCGCCTCACGACCAGTACGCCTTTGCCCGACTCTGCCACCACAAAGTCGGCCGGTCCAAAGATAAAACGTGCGGGCGCCGCATACCCCTTGGCTTCATCGCTGGCCACCCAAAAGATCAGGCCTTGTGGCGCCAGCGGGTTGTAATAGACCAGCGCGGTGGTACGATTGGTTTCATCAAGCTCAAATCCGTCACTGCATCGGATTCTGCCTGCGGTCCGCTGCACCGGGAGCCGGGAAGCCAGGCGTGCCACTATCGCGTTCTGCTCCGCAGTGCCAATCAGCACCAAATGACATTTTTGCACATCGGCGTCGGTCACGTCGCGGTCGGCTTTCGTTTTCAAGCCCCCATACAGGATGTGCGAGTAAGGCACCCCTTCGCCGTCAACGGGATTGGTGTCAAAGGCCCAGGACGGATTGGGGCTTTTGCTGGCCGCCTCTGCCGCCGCCCGCATCGCCGCGCACAGGTTGGTGTCGCCACGGGTGCCATACACGATCAGCAAAGGCGAACCATCATAAAGCAACATCGGTCCCCCAGGGGTGTGCAGCCGAAATGACGGCCATTCGCTGTTCGTCTCCGCCTGCCAGCCTTCGGGTCCGGATACCAGGACGAGGCTTTCCGGCAGCGAAGCGGGAACCTCGAACGGCTCCGCCCCGTTCACCGATACGCGCAGCGGTTGGTTCCGGTCGAAGGGTGATTCCGCAATCCGCAACTTCAGCCGCGTAATGTTCGACAATTCGGCCCGGAGCAAGTTGTTGGTCCCTGCCGTCAGCGCGAAGTGTGCGGGCCGTGACGCCGGTCCCCACTCCGCAATCTCGGCCCACCACGCCCTTGGGGCAGCTCCCGAGAGCGCAGTGAAATCCAGGCGTCGCACCGTGCGGGAATCCGGTCGCACTCGCTGTTGCCGCCACACCGCAGCCCGTTGATGCCCCGCCTTGTAATCGTCAACACCGTGCCCGAAGCCGTCGGTTTCATCGAAAATAACCGCTCCGCCGAGTTCGCGAAGCCGTGCCAGCGGACCGCGCGACGTGATGATCGGCGCCAAAGGGTCGTCCCGGCTGTGGATGGCATAAACCGGGAGGGTCAGCAGATTATTCATCGGCCTCATTAAGAGAGGTCCGGCATCAATCTCGCCCGAAGCGAAGAGATGGGGATAATCCGCACCCAGGAGCGCGACTTTAGAGCCACCCCCGCTCAGGCCGGCGAGATGGATGCGGTTGGTGTCAATGTGCCAATGGGTTTCCACATATTCGATGGCCTGCAACACGTCGGCCTCATCCAACCCCCCGGAACCGGCCCGCCGCGCCCGTAACATCACCGCCAACTCGAACATCCCCTGGTGCGGCGCCATCGGGTGGCTGTACTGCTGCCTGCTGCCGAACAGATTCACCCACACCGATCTGAGTGGTGAATACAGGTATGCGCCGGAGGGCGTTTTGTGATCCCCCTGGCCGCCATGCAGATTCACCAACAACGCCGCTGGACGTGCCGGCGCATAGTCCGTTGGAATATTGAGCATGAAAGGTTGGCCGCTGTCGTCGGCGGGCGATTCGTAGGCCCACTCCTGGACGCCGCGGAGTGTGCCCAAAATGTTCGGGTTCGCCTCGATTTGCCGCACCCAGCCGGCAAAGCGGATAACGTTGGGAGCAGACCGGTTGTTCGTCACACCAGCGCCGCTGATCTCCCGTTCGGCCCGCAAGCGCAGGTATTTGATCCAGCCGCGATACGCGGAAAGCTCCGGGCGTGACAAGAGCGCGTCGGCTCGCTGCCGTGCCGCCTCCAGTAGTTGGTCTGTTCTGTCCAGAGAGGAAGATGGGTGATCTGTTACCATCAGCGCCAGCCCCGCGGCCAACAACAGACCACAAAGCAGAAGCGCGAAAACTACGCGCCTTCGCTTGCGGAGAGGACCCAACCGAACGTTTCCGGGAATGTTCATATTTTCCAGGTGTTGGACAGCGTTAACGACGATCCATCACGTTTTCTACCCGGATAATGCCGGGCGAAAAAGAGTCATGCCCGCGCCGCAACCCGCCGGTGGCGCCGGCCAACGCCTCACGCTCTCGCCGCCCAGCCGGACCACCGCCCGAGTCCGCGTCCTTATAGGAAAGGGACAATAATAACCACTTGAAGTGTTGGTAATTGTGGTCGAGAGTCCTGCATAATGAAACCTCGTGTCTGCATCGGTTGTGGTGAAGCCATGTCCGAAACGGGAAACGCCTTTTCCCGCAACCCGAATCTATGCGCTTCTTGTTCCAGCCTGACCGATGGCCGGGAAGAAGCGGAAGCCTCTCAGCCCGCTCCCCCGGAACAGGCCCAGCTCCCCTCCGCTGAAAAGCCGTGGGAAACCCGGCAGGCCGCCTAACTGCTTTAGTTGCGGCTTTGCCGCGCACTGCAATAGTCGAAACCGTTCGCCGGCTGCGAAGGAATTCCCCAACGCAGTTTCCTCATGTAACCCATGTAACCCATGTAACCCATGTAACCATGTAGCCTATTTAACTTCTCTGGTTACCGCATTGCCGCCCCGCAGCGTTCATCCCTCTCGGGGCGCGGTTGACACACCGGCGCCGGGTTTGGTAGGCATGGAGCCATGATTCGCGACGGAGTGCAAGTTCATGACTGCGCCTTGCGGAGGCCGAGCACGGGCATCCTCAGGCCGGGCAGGTATGACGTCGCGTGAACGAGTCCTGAGCACGCTGGCTGGCCGGGCGATTGACCGCACGCCCCGGCTGCTTTACGAGGAAGCCATCGGCTACACACCACCTATCGAACGGCTCTTGCGCGAGAAGTGCGCTCCAAAGACGCCTCGTGACTACTTTGACATGGACATCACGAGCGTGACCGCCGAGCCGTCCCGGCTGCCGCGAAGCCGGTTTGCGGAATGGCTCGGGCCATCCGCCGACAAGGCCCTGGCCAGCGGCCAGGTGGATGAATGGGGGGTGTGGTGGCGCGCCGGCACGTTCCATCACTTTGCCCAGGTCGAGTCGCCACTGCGGGGGATTCGGGAGTTAGGCCGGCTGCGGGAGTATCCGTGGCCGGACCTCGACCAGGCGTATCGGTTCCGCGGCGTGCGGCGGCGCGTCGCCGAGCTTCATGCACAGGGACTGGCGGTGGCGGCTTTTGCGGGGTCAGTGTTCGAGCAATCCTGGTATATCCGCGGCCTGGAGGACCTGATGCTGGACCTGGTGGCGGCGCCGGAGGTGGCGCACTATTTCTTCGAGCATACAGCGGCATTGCAACGGTTCGCCGCCGAACAGTTCGCCCGGGCGGGGGTTGATATCATCATCACGGGCGACGATGTGGCGGGGCAGCAGGGCCTGCTCATGAGTGCCGAGACCTGGCGCAAGTTCCTCAAACCGCGCCTGGCGGCCACCGCGCAGACGGTGAAACGGGCCAATGCCGGGTCTTACGTCTTCTATCATTCCGACGGCAATATCGAGCCGCTCATCCCGGAGTTGATCGAGATTGGCATCGATATCCTGAATCCGATTCAGCCCGAGTGCATGGATCCGGCAGCGATTAAGCAGCGGTATGGAGACCGGCTTTCATTCTGGGGCACGGTGAGCGTGCAGCGGACGATGCCCTTCGGGACGCCCGACCAGGTGCGGGCGGAAGTGCGGGCGCGCATCCGGGAGGTGGGCCGCGGCGGCGGGCTGATCCTGGCGCCGGCTCACGTGCTGGGCCCGGAAACGCCGTGGGAAAACATCGTTGCTTTCTTCGAGGCAGCGGATGAAATGACCCACGGCTAACTGAGAACCAAACGACCAATGGAAAGGCTTTTGAAGCTATGACGATGTCCAGACCTTTGAAACTCGCCTGCATCGGGTGCGGGGCGCGGGCGCAAACCTATGCCACACTGGCCGTGCGCCGGCCAGACCGCTTTGAGATCGTCGCGGGCGCCGACCCGGTCCCGGAGCGGGTCGAAAAACTGCGCGGCCTTTCGGGGCGGGCGGACTTCCGGGGCTTCGCCGACGCCAAAGCGCTTCTGGCCGCCGGCAAGCTGGCCGACGTAATCCTCGTTGCGACGCAGGACAACGATCATTACCGCCACTGCAAGGGGGCGCTGGGGCTGGGCTGCAATGTGTTGCTGGAGAAGCCCATCTCCACGCGCGTCGAGCAAGTGCTGGAGATTGAGCGCCTTGCCCGGCAAATGGACCGGCGGGTGATGGTTTGCTTTGTCCTGCGCTTTGCGGCCTTTTACCGCAAGGTCAAGGAGATCATTGATTCGGGCGCGCTGGGCGAGGTGGTGTCAATTCAGGCCAGCGAAGGCGTGATGCCGTGGCACCAGGCGCACTCGTTCGTGCGCGGCCACTGGTCAGTGGTGAAGAAAAGCTCCCCGATGATTCTATCCAAGTGCTGCCATGACACGGACCTCGTCCATTGGCTGGCGGGGCAGCGTTGCCGGCGGGTCGCAAGCTTCGGGTCGCTGGAATACTTCCGCCCCGAGCGCGCCCCTGCCGGAGCGCCGGCCCGCTGCACGGACGGTTGCCCGGTCGGCGACACTTGTCCCTACAATGCGCTGCGCTACGCCGGCGACATGCGCGCGCCCTGGCTGGCGATGGTCTATGACCGCGCGCAGGACGCCTCGGCGGATGAAATCACCGCCTGGCTGCGCACCAGCCCGTGGGGCCGCTGTGTGTATCGCTGTGACAACGACGCTGTGGACCGGCAGGTGCTGGCGCTGGAGTTCGAGGGCGGCCTGACCGCCACGTTCACGATGACCGCGTTCGAGAGTGGCCGCCATATCGAGGTGTATGGCACGCGCGGCGTGCTCAAGGGCGGCGAGACCTACCGCCGCCATTTCGGGACGCACCTGGTGGTCATCCCCCACGAAGGCGAAGTGGTGCGCCACAACGTGCAGGCCGAAGACGGCGGCTACGAACTGCACGGGGGCGGCGACGCCGGTTTGGTGGACGCGCTCTATGACGAAATGACCCAGGCGCCCGGCGCGCCGCTGAAAGCCGGTCTCGACTCGACGGTCCACAGTCACTTGATTGCCTTTGCCGCCGAGGAGGCGCGGGTGACGGGGCGCACCGTGGGCATCGAGGAGTTCAGCCGCAAAGCATCCGGCTCGAAATGAGTGAAGCCCTCTATCCCCCGCGGCGCATCCGGGCACTGCCCCCAAGGAGGGAGAACGCCCCCATGGTCACGGACCGCGAGCCGTCCCCGGCTCGCAGCGCGTTAGAGGGTGCGGGGAGCGTGCCAAAGGTTTGATCGCCGTTT
>JBEKJO010000234.1:0-7071 GCA_050011195.1 Verrucomicrobiota bacterium
CTGCCCGTGCCATCCGCACTGCCTGAACAGGGCACGCTGCCCGCCAGCGTCGTCACCACCCCCATCGAAGTCACCTTCCGAATCGTGTCGTTCTGTCGGTCCGCCACGCACACGTTGCCCGCGCTGTCCACCGCCACGCCGCAAGGATTGCAAAACCGCGCGGCGCTGCCCGTGCCATCCGCACTGCCGGAATTCCCCGCGCTGCCCGCCAGTGTCGTTACCACTCCTGCGGGCGTTACCTTCCGGATCGTCTGGTACCAGATGTCCGCCACGAACACGTTGCACGCGCTGTCCACCGCCACGCCGCAAGGTTCACCAACGCTGCCCGCCAGCGTCGTCACCACCCCAGACGGCGTCACTTTCCGGATCGTGCCGTTGCCGGAGTCCCCCACGAACACGTCGCCGGCGCTGTCCACCGCCACGCCCCAAGGCCAATTAAACCGCGCCGTGGCGCCCGTGCCATCGTTTGTCCCTGAAGCCCCCGCGCTGCCCGCCAGCGTCGTCACCACTCCAGCCGAGGTCACCTTCCGAATGGTATTGTTGTAACCGTCCGCCACGAACACGTTGCCGGCACTGTCCACCGCCAGGCCGTAAGGCCAGTCAAACCGCGCCGCGCTGCCCGCCAGCGTCGTCACCACCCCCGCCGGGGTCACTTTCCGGATCGTGCCATTGCCGCCGTCCCCCACGAACACGTTGCCCGCGCTGTCCACCGCCACGCTGGTCGGGCAATTGAACCGGGCCGCGCTGCCCGTGCCATCGGCTGTCCCCACGCCGCCCATCTGGCCGGCGAGAGTGGTCCAGGTATAGGTCGGGCTGGTCTGGCTGAAAGCGGGCCAGGCGCCGGCTATCCACAGCAGGGCGAGCGCTGGCAAAGTTAGGAGCAGGGAAGTCTGGTTTTTCACGGCGTTATCCTTGGGTTTGAGTTCGTCTTGGACTGGCGGTGAGGATCAGAGCGTGAATAGTTCACACGAGGCGCGAATCGCGGACACGGTGTAGCCGCCGACGGCAGTCGGCGCATTCTGGTTGATGGGGGAATTTGCGCCGACTGCCGTCGGCGGCTACGAGGGCCGGCATGCACGGCCAGCCCGTGCGAAACTGCACGAGCTTTCCCCGGGCCACACCACTGTCTTCCGACTGGCCGCAAAGCGTTCATCCCGGAGCCGAGTTTACGCTTCGTGGCCGGGCAGGCAAGCTCTAATTTAAGTGGTTTCACTGACTGGCGCTGTCGTAAGGTGGGGGCGGTTTGAAAGCGGGAGCAAGCTCCACGCACTCCAAACGCTTCGCGCAGTTCGGTTGCGGCTTTGCCGTGCTGTGGTTAAGCTGCCTTTATGAAACCTAACACTGACAAAATTGACGACGCCGTGCTGGCTCTGCTGCACCTGACCAGCTTCACCGAAGGCACGGGCGAATTCACCCTCACCCGCGCCTGGAAAGGGCACGACTGGGAAGCGCTCGATCGGCTGCATCAAAAGGGCCTTATCTCCGATCCCAAGAACAAGCACAAATCGGTCGGGCTGTCCGAGCAAGGCAGCCAGAAGGCCGAAGCGTTGTTCCAGCAGCTCTTCTGCGACTAACTCCAGTAACCGCGCAACACCTTTCGCCCCAATAGGTATGCCGCTTGAGCCTTTTGACCTGATTTGCCGCGACATTGCGATGGCGGAGATGCGGGTGTGCGAAGCGCCGGGACTCGCGTCGCTGGGTCTGCCAACCCGGTATTTCCTGCGGGAGTTTTACTGCACGGAGTCCGGCTGTGACTGCCGGCGGGTGCTGGCGCAGTTCATGCCGGATGACAATTCCGGCGAGGTTGCGGCCTCCATCAACTACGGCTGGGAAAAGGCCAAGTTTTACAAGAAGTGAAGCCACGACCCCGAGCTGTGGCGTGAGATGGCCGGCGCCACGCTGGAGCGCTGGGCCGAACAAGGGCTTCACGCCGACAAGTTCCTGTTGATCTTCAAGAAGATTGTTGAAGACCATACCCTCGTGGCCGTCTTTCGCAGGCATTACAAACTCGTCAAGGAAATCATGGATGTGTGCTAAGGAATAGCGGTGTTTGATGATCGAGATTTGAGCGCGGGGCGGGAGCAGGCCATCGCGATTCACGGGGCGCGGGAGCACAATCTGAAGAATGTGTCGCTCACGGTGCCGCGGGGGCGGTTCGTCGTGGTGACGGGGGTGAGTGGTTCAGGCAAGAGCACGCTGGCGTTTGACCTGCTGTTTGCGGAGGGGCAGCGGCGGTTTCTCGACTCGATGAACGTCTATGCCCGGCAGTTCGTGGAGCAGTTGTCGCGGCCAGACGTGGACCTGATCACCGGCATCCCGCCGACGGTGAGCATCGAGCAGCGCACCAGCCGCGGCGGCGGCAAGAGCACCGTGGCCACAGTCACGGAGGTCTATCATTTCATCCGGCTGCTCTTCGCGCGGCTAGGAACGCAGTTCTGTCCGGACTGCCAGGTGCCGGTCGAAGCCCAGACGCGCGATGAACTAGGCCGGCGATTGCGGCGCGAGCTGCGCCGGCGCGGCGACCTGCTGCTGCTGGCGCCCGTGGTGAAGAATCGCAAGGGCTTTCACACGGATGTGGCCGAATGGGCCGCCAGCCACGGCTATGCCGAGGTCCGGGCGGATGGAAAGTTCTATCCCACCACCGAGCGCCTGCGCCTGGACCGGTTTCGCGAGCACGACGTGGAGATCGTCGTGGGGGTGCTGGAGGCCAGACAACGGGTGCGAAGGGCGGTAGGGCGAGCGTCCTCGCGAGCCAAGATATATTCGGAAAATACGGCTCGCGAGGACGCTCGCCCTACCAAGGCTCCGCAGGAGCGTCGCCCTACCGGCCCGGAGGCGCAGCAGCTTATTGACGAGACGCTTAAACTGGGGCAGGGAACGTTGCTGGCGCTGGACAATCACAGGCATATCACGGTCCATTCGACGGAACGGGCCTGCCCGCAGTGCGGTCGCTCGTTCGAGGCGCTCGATCCGAAGAATTTCAGCTACAACTCGCCGCAGGGCTGGTGCCCGCGCTGCCGCGGGTTTGGCGAATTGTTCTATCTGCCCGACGTGGACCGCGGCGCGCGCGCGGACGCCATCGAGGAATCCTGGTACGGCTGGCAGGAAGGGGAACGGGAGATTTGCCCAGACTGTGGGGGGGCAAGGCTGAATCCGCTCGCGCGGGCGGTAAGATTGCGGGATGCGGAATGCGGATTGCGGATTGCCAATTGGAAGACGGCGCCGACGATTGAGGCGTTCGGACAAATGCCGGTGGAAGCGGCCAACCGCCTGTTCGGCAGGATTAGATTCAAGGGCCGCGCCGCCGCCATCGCGCGCGACATATTGCCGGAGATTCGGGAGCGGCTGAAATTCCTGCGCGAAGTCGGCTTGGGCTATTTGCAGCTTGGGCGAGGTGTCCCCACGCTGTCCGGCGGCGAGGGGCAGCGTATTCGGCTGGCGGCGCAACTCGGCTCGAACCTGAGCGGCGTGCTTTACATTCTCGACGAACCGACCATCGGGCTTCATGCGCGCGATAACGAGCAATTGCTGGCGGCGCTGGAAAAGCTCAAGGCCCGCGGCAACTCTGTGCTCGTGGTCGAACACGACGAAGCCACCATGCGGCGCGCGGATTACATTATTGACCTAGGCCCAGGTCCGGGTGTGCATGGGGGCGAAGTGGTCGCCACGGGCACGCTGGCCGAGCTGCTGCGCCATCCGGAATCGGTTACCGGCCAATGGCTGCGGGCGCGTCGGAAGTTCCCGACGCGAGGGGAGCGGAGGGCGGTGCGCAAATCCGAAATCCGAAATCCGAAATCCGAAGTCCGAAGTGCGAAATCTGAGGTTGGGCAGAGCCTGCTTGCGTCGGCTCCTGCGGTGGCGGGGGATGGGCGGTGGCTGACGCTCAGCGGCGCCAGGAAGAATAATCTAAAGGACCTGACAGTGCGGTTTCCTCTTGGCCGGTTGGTCCTGGTGACCGGCGTGAGCGGCTCCGGCAAAAGCACACTGATTCGCGAATGCCTGCTGCCCGCTCTCAAATCAAGCATCAGCCGGCACGGATCACGAAGCCCCAATCACCAGTTACCAGTTACCAGTCACCAGTTACCAGTTACCAGTCACCAGTCACCAGTCACCAGTCACCAGTTATCAATCACCGGTTTCGACTCCCTCCAAGCCGTTTATGAAGTGGACCAGTCGCCGATTGGCCGCACGCCGCGCTCGATTCCCGCCACCTACGTCGGGTTCCTGGACGACATCCGCCAGTTGTTCGCGCAAGTCCCCGAAGCGCGGCTGCGGGGCTATTCGCCCAGCCGATTCTCCTTCAACAGCGCGCAAGGCCGCTGCCCGGAGTGCGAGGGCGCCGGCACGATCAAGCTGGAGATGAACTTCCTGCCGCCTGCTTTCGTTCGGTGCGAAGTCTGCGGCGGGACACGGTTCGACCGCGAGACACTCGACATCGAGTACCACGGCAAGAACATTGCCGCGGTGCTGGAATTGTCGGTGGAGGAAGCCCTGGACTTCTTTGCGAGCCTGCCGAAGATCAAGCGCCCGTTGCAGGCCCTGGGCGATACGGGGCTGGGCTACCTTAAGCTCGGCCAGACCAGTCCCACGCTCAGCGGCGGCGAAGCCCAGCGGGTGAAGCTGGTCAGCCACTTGCTGGCCGGCTTGAAAGAGCCGCACCTGCTCGACCGCCTGCCCCGGCGGAACCTGTTCATCCTCGAAGAACCGACCATCGGCTTGCACATGGCGGACGTGCAGCGGTTGGTGGAGGTGCTTCAGCGGCTCGTGGACGGCGGCCATTCGGTGATCGTCATCGAGCATAACCTTGACCTCATTGCCGAAGCCGATTGGGTCATTGACCTCGGTCCCGAGGGCGGCGAAGGCGGCGGGCGCGTCGTGGCGGAAGGCACGCCGGAGCAAATTGCCCGCAACAAACGCTCGCACACGGGACGGTTTCTGCGTAGTTTTTTGGCCAAGGCATGAGCGAGACGTATGCGGAGATTCTCAACGGCGCACCCCTGGCGCGCCGGGCGCCCGGCGCCCGGCACGAGCTGATTTGCGCCCGTCTCCACCAGTGGGTGAAGGCCAGCGTGGCGAACTTCGCCGGCACGCGATTGCTCGCGCCGCGGGCAGAGGTCCGGCTCTCCCCGAAGCACACGGTTTGCCCGGACCTGGCGCTCGTTGCCACGGCGACGGGCAAGCTGTGGCTCGCCGCCGAGATTGTCAGCTCCGACGACCACCAGCCGGACACCGTCGTTAAGAAGCAAATCTATGAGGAAATGAAACTGCCGCGCCTGTGGATGATCGATCCGCGCTACGATAACGTGGAGGTCTATCACAGCAACGAATACGGCCTGGCCTTAAAGGGCATATTGGCCGGGCATGAGCTTCTGACGGAAAAGCTGCTGCCCGAATTCCAGTTAACCATAGCCGAGTTGTTCGCCACGGAGCCGCAGCGGGGCTAGCCCGTATCCATGCAGAAGAGAACCACAGATGAACACGAAGCGGCAAACACGCAGCCAAAAGAGTTAAATGAGTTAAAAGAGTTAAATGGGTTGAATGGGTTACATGGGTTACATGAGTTACACAAGCTAAAGGGGTTAATTGTGTGGGCCGCCTTCGTGTTGCTGGCGCAATTCACGGGCGCCTGCGCCGCCGACCAGCAGACAATCGTGGGCGCGGTCGGGCCAACCAACAGCGGCTTGGATTGGATCAGGGTCTCCAAGGACAAGCAAGGTTTTGCAGGCGCATCCTCCGGGCGGCCATTCATTCCCTGGGGGTTCAATTACGACCGCGATTACAAGTCTCGCCTGCTGGAGGACTACTGGGAAGCCGAGTGGCCCACGGTCATTGAGCATTTTCGTGAGATGAAGCAACTCGGCGCCAATGTCGTGCGGGTTCATCTTCAGTTCGCCAGATTCATGGATGCGGCGGACCGGCCCAATGAGGGCTCGCTCGAACGCCTGGGCCGGCTCGTCAAGCTGGCGGAGGAGACAAAGCTGCACCTCGATCTCACGGGGCTGGGATGCTATCGCAAGCAAGACGTTCCCGCCTGGTACAACGCTCTGGGCGAGGCCAAACGCTGGGAAGCACAGGCGCGTTTCTGGGAAGCTGTCGCCGGGAGTTGCGCCGCCAGCCCGGCCATCTTCTGCTACGACCTGATGAACGAGCCGGTCGTTCCAGGAGGAGCACGAAAACCCGGCGACTGGCTCGCCGGGGAGTTAGGTGGGCTCTGCTATGTTCAGTTCATTTCGCTGGACCAGGCTGGCCGCCCGCGCCCGGAAATCGCGCGCCGCTGGGTCGCCAAACTCGCTGCTGCCATCCGCCAACGCGACTCGCGGCACTTGCTCACCGTCGGGCTGTTGCCCGACAGCCTGGGAACTGGGGGGGGCTTGTCAGGCTTTGCTCCTCGAACGATTGCCACCAAGCTTGATTTCATCAGCGTGCATATTTACCCGAAGACCGGCCAATTGGAGGTGGACTTGAAGACGCTGAAGGGGTTCCAGGTCGGCAAGCCCGTCGTGATCGAGGAAACCTTCCCGCTCGGGTGCAGTCCCGCCGACCTCGGGGTTTTTATTGGTCGTTCCAAGCCCTATGCCGCCGGCTGGGTTGGATTCTATTGGGGGCAAACGCCGGCGGAATTGAGCAAATCAGCCAAGATAGGCGACACGCTCGTGGCGGCCTGGCTGAGGCTCTTTCAGGAGATGAAGCCGAATTGAAGCCCTGCGTAGCGGCGCTTCTCCGTGCCGACCGGGAGCCTTGGGCCTTTCTCAAAGCTCCTTCAGCGCTCTGGCATGGGTCTCGTAAGCTCTCTCGCCAAAACAAACCAGCAGCACCCTCTCCACGATTGTGTCTCCCGCCAGGAACTTCTTTGTCTCCCGCACCGCGATGCGGGCCGCGCGCTCCATCGGGAAGCCGTAGGCCCCGGTGCTGATGGAGGGAAAGGCGATGGTGCGGATGCCATGCTGTTCGGCCAGGGCAAAGCAGCTTCGATAGCAACTCGCGAGCAACTCATCTTCGCCCTGCCGGCCATCGCGCCAGACCGGGCCAACTGTGTGAATGACCCATTTCGCCGGGAGCCGGCAGCCCTTG
>JBEKJO010000235.1:0-7291 GCA_050011195.1 Verrucomicrobiota bacterium
CCCCAGCCGCTGCCACAACCGCTCAAACATCCGCACCGGCCCCAGCTTCCAAGTCCGCGTGGTGGGCTGCGTCTGCCCACAGACCAGCGCCAAGGCTTGCGGCGAATACTGGCTCAAGCTCCCCAATGGCGAGGTGACATCCCATGTGGCTTACAAAGGCAACACGCTTGTCTCTTCTCATTGGGTTCTCCGCCGCCTCATAACCTAGCGGTGAAGAAGCATTTCATTCCCATAGACCATGACTTGCTGACTGACGTTCTGGTCGAGGAGCGGGATAACCACTGTCCCCGCTGCGTTGTTGATCTGACGCACGAGATGTTCCAAAGGATCCGGTGGCACATGTACAACGACGGCAGCTCTAGGCGGCATCCACACACTCCCATTGTTTTTGACCTTTACTGGATGTCTGGGGGACGTGTCAGTTCGGTCGCGAATACCCTCACGGAGGACGTCAATTTTGAGACTGGCTGGCTCTTCTTCCGCGTCGCCAAGTACAGGCCGAACGGTTACCGAGTTCCCATGTCCTATGATCACTGCGAGCCCTGGTGGGGCAAGCCCAGCGTGCGGCTCTTTTCTGTGCCAGCACCGTGAAACAGATGGTGCACCGGGAGAGGCAGACTGTATGCTTCCTGCGCCATGTCACATGCCTTGGCATTATCTCCCGGCGGGCATCTGTTCGTCCAACCTGACGACGGGGCTGAACCAAAACTCAGCCCAGCCGCCGCGGCGCGTTTGACCGAGGGATTCGCTGCCGCGCCCGCGCGCGGTTTGGAAATGCTCGCCTCCGCGTTCCTGCATGAGCCGCTGCCGCCGAGCTTTGTTTTCTGGCGCGGGCTGGCCCAGCGGCTGTTCACCGCGCTCTGCCACAATCCCGACCTGCAATATGCCGCCAGCATCAGCATAGCGAAACCGCCGGAGACCGAGTGGTCCACGCTGGCCGAAGCGGCGCCACCGATGAAGGGGCTCGAGTATTTGAACGGCGCAGTCCTGGCACGATTGTGGGACGAGCTGGACGCCCACGTCCGCGCGGCCATCGCCCAAACTCCCGGCGGGGCGGTCGCGTACTTAAAAAGCTGCCATCCGGTCTGGAATGCGGTGGGACGCGTCACTTTCCATCTGGCGGAGAACAAACGCAACCCGGCCTATCCGTTCGCTTTCCTGGCCACCTACACCCATCGCATTTCCGAGCAGGGAAAAGTGCAGCATCTGCCTTTAGGCCGTGCTTTGGAGGAATATGCCGGTACGAAGAATCGAACCGCGCTGGCGGCGCTATTGTCGCCGGTGCAACGCGCGGCGGAGCAGAGCAAACTGGCCCGTGAGTTGTTGGATTCGCGCGCCGTGTTTCATCCCCAGGTCTGGCGGCCCGAGCAGGCGTTTTCATTTTTGGAGAACATCCCGCTGTTCGAGCAAAGCGGCCTGGTGGTGCGAATTCCGGATTGGTGGAAAGCGGGCCGTCCGCCCAGACCGCAGGTGACCATTCGGATCGGCGAGGCCCAGGGCAAGTTGCTCGGCGCTGACAGTCTGCTGGATTTCAAGGTGCAAATGTCGCTGGAGGGCGAACCGCTCACGGAGTCGGAACTGGAAGTCATCCTGCGATCCGCCAGCGGGCTGGTGTTGCTCAAAGGCAAGTGGGTCGAGGTGGACCGGGACAAACTCCAGGAAGTCCTGGAGCATTGGAAAAAAGTCCAATCCGCTTCGGGTGCCGGCGGAGTGCCGTTGCTGGAGGGGCTGCGCCTTTTGTCCGGTTTTGATGCCGGGCAAGCTGGCGAGCCGGAAGCGGAAGCCGCGCGGGCGGCCTGGTCGAAGGTCGTGGCCGGAGATGCGCTCAAAGCACTGCTCGAAGAAATGCAGCAGCCGGAGGTCTCGACTGAGTCCGAGCCGGGCGAGGAGTTGCACGCGACCCTTCGTCCGTATCAGCGCCAAGGGGCGCACTGGCTTTGGTTTATGAATCGGCTGGGACTGGGGGCTTGTCTGGCCGACGACATGGGTCTGGGCAAGACCATTCAGGTGCTTTCACTGCTGCTGGTCCTCAAACGCAAGCGCGCCCAGACTTTGGAGACCTCCGACGCGCCCGGGACCAGCCTGCTGATCGTGCCCGCCTCGCTCATCGCCAACTGGAAGGCCGAGATCCAACGGTTTGCGCCTTCGCTCTCCGTATTCTACGCCCATCCGGCGGAAACCCCGAACGAGGAACTCGCTCGGGCGGCAAAAGCCCCGGCCAGAACTCTGGCGAGCCGAGACCTCGTCATCACGAGTTACTCAATGGCAGTCCGATTGGCCTGGTTCAAGGAGATGGTTTGGAATCTGGTTGTCCTAGACGAAGCGCAGGCCATCAAGAACCCGGGCGCGCGCCAGAGCCGCGCGGTCAGGGAACTGCGCAGCCGGCACCGGATCGCTCTGAGCGGCACGCCGATTGAGAATCGGCTTTCGGATTTGTGGTCGCTCTTCGATTTTCTCTGCCCCGGCCTGCTGGGTGGGGCCAAGGAGTTCGCCGCGTTCCTCAAGAGCCGTTCGCAAAGCGACCAGAACCAGTTCGTCCCGTTGCGACGTCTGGTGCGGCCATACATACTGCGGCGGCTCAAGACGGACAAACGCATCATCGCGGACTTGCCGGACAAGACCGAGGTAACCGCCTTCTGCCCGCTAACCCGCCGCCAGGCGGCGCTGTATCAGCAAGCGGTGGCTGATCTCGCAGAACGGCTGGAGGCGCCGGAGGTCGAGGGGATCCAGCGCCGCGGTATTATCCTGGCGTTTCTGACCCGGTTCAAACAAATCTGCAACCACCCTTCGCAATGGCTCGGAGATGGGGCCTATGCGCCCGCGGAAAGCGGCAAGTTCAACCGGCTACGAGAGTTGTGCGAGGAGATTGCCTCGCGCCAGGAGAAGGTCCTGGTTTTCACCCAATACCGCGAAATCACCGACCCGCTGGCGCGACACTTGGCGGAGGTTTTTGGCCAGTCCGGCCTCATCCTGCACGGCGGCACAGCGGTTGGCAAACGGAAGGAACTGATTGATGCCTTCCAACGTGACGGGGGCCCGCCGTTCTTTGTGCTTTCGCTGAAAGCCGGCGGCACTGGTCTCAACCTCACTGCGGCCACTCATGTTATTCACTTCGACCGCTGGTGGAACCCGGCCGTCGAAAACCAGGCGACCGACCGCGCCTTCCGCATCGGGCAGAAGCGAAACGTCATGGTCCATAAATTCATCTGCCGTGGCACGCTCGAAGAGCGGATTCACGAAGTGATTGCCAGCAAGAGCGCGCTGGCCGAAGATGTGCTGGGCGAGGGCGGCGAGCGGTTGCTGACCGAGATGAACAATTCCGAGTTGCTCCGCTTCGTGGCGCTGGATATAAACGCAACGGTCGAAGACTGAGTGCCTTCGGCGATGATCAGAACGTAAAGAAAGAATATGAGCTGGGGATATTATGGGTGGCGGCCTTATGTGCCCGTGGCGGTACGGCGGGCCAAAGCTGCGCGCGAACTGGCAAAACTGGCGAAGAAAAGCGGCCGTGCCGCCTCGCCGGTAGTGTTGGATGGACGCAAAATCGCCAGCACCTTCTGGGGCAAGGCCTGGTGCGACAACCTCGAGGCCTACAGCGATTACGAAAATCGTCTGCCCCGGGGGCGCACCTACGTTCGCAACGGTTCGGTTGTGGATTTGCAGATTGGCAAAGGGAACGTGACCGCCCGGGTTTCCGGGTCGGAACTGTATAGGATCGAAATCAAAATCAAGCCCCTGGCGGCAAGCCTTTGGAAATCCATCCAGGCCGAATGCGCCGGCAAAATTGATTCCCTGATTGAACTGCTCCAGGGCAAACTCTCTTCGGCGGTGATGCAGATCGTTACCCGGCGCGAACGGGGCCTGTTTCCGACGCCGAAGGAAATTGACTTGGATTGTTCCTGCCCGGACTGGGCGGACCTCTGCAAGCACGTCGCTGCTTCGCTTTACGGTGTGGGCGCCAAGCTCGACCAAAATCCCAGCCTGCTTTTCCTGCTGCGGGGCGTGGACCCCTCCGACTTGATCAGCAAAGCGTCCGCTGCCGAAGCCGTGCGCCAGACCACCGCGACGGCGGGCGGCGCTCCAGCGATGAGCGAATCCGAAGTGGCGGATGTTTTTGGCATCGAATTGGAGCCACGCTCCGCCGCCGCGCCCGCAGTTGACGTTCCCGCTCTGCCGCCGCCGATTTCGGCGCCGGCGTCAGCGCCGGCACCCAGGCGGGGGGCCCAACGGGAACAAAAAATCCCGCGCAGATTGAGCGCCACGGCCCGGGCTCGGATCGCGGCCGCCGCCAAGGTGAGATGGGCGAAGCTCAAGAAGCAGCCGCAAGACCGCATACGGACGCTTCACCCGAGAAAGAGGAGCACAGCGAAAGCAAGCCCGCCGGGTGCAAGAGCGCCACAAGGGCCGAAGGAAAATGAGGCCCGCAAGTGACTGGGAGAGCGATTCGGCGCCGATTACTGCCTTTCTGCAGCTTCTTCCATCGACGCTCACACCGGAGCCAACGTGATTCCGCAGCAGGTTATTGCCCTCACGGCACAAGGGGGAAAGATGGAGCTTCCGCTGCCGCACAACACGTCCGTGTTGGTGTATCAGGATGCCAAGAACCTCCCCCGTGTGGTTGAAATCGCTCGTGGGGTGCGGGCAATGCCGCTCACCCTGGCACTCTGTCGTGTTCCCCCGTCTCTTTTTGAGAACCAGCCGTTGAACGCTGAGATTGCCCTTCGTGCGGTGAAATCCGTCGACGACCTGGCCCGGGTAATCCTTGAGACCCAATCTTCCGCGCTGGCAGGGAGATTCGCGGGGGCCTACCAGTTTCTTGGAGACAAGGAGAGAGCCGGCCAGATCATCAGCACGGTGCAGGCCGCCGGGATGAGTTTCCAGCCGAAGAACCCCTTCGTCAAAGCTGTCCCCGTTCTCCCAGGGGGCACGCGCTTGGCATCGCCCTATGCCGGACGGATCGAAGCAATGTTCAGGACTTTCCGGGGAGCCGTGCTCGACACCTTCAAAGACTTACCGCCGAACCCTGTTTCCAAACCGGAAGCTTATATCCAGCATGTCGAAGCTGTTTACGAGCACGATGCTTACAATTCCCTCTCCATCGAAGGGTACCGGGTCACGCCCGAGTTGATCGAGAAGATCCGCTCTGGAGCCTGGAATGCCGAGGAGGATCCGCAGGATCACCAACAAATCGCCGCGATGGTGGCCAAGGGTTACCAGGAAGCCTTTCGCCGGGTGAAGCAGAGCGTGGCTCGTGTCCTGCACAGCGAGAAAGCAGGCTTAGTGCTCCGACAGGATTACCCGGACTGGTATCGCGGTCTTTTCAGCGAGTCCGTGCGCGCCGGGTTGCTGGAATCTTATCACCTCGCCGGCCACCGCAGCGGCCCTGTGTATATTCGTGCATCACGCCATGTGCCACCGCCGCCCGAAGCGGTCAACGACTCGATGACGGCCCTTCTTGACTTGCTGGGGGGCGAGCAGGAAGCGATTGTGCGCGCGGTCCTCGGGCATTGGCTTTTTGGTTTCATCCATCCCCACATGGATGGGAACGGTCGGATGGCCCGATTTGTGATGAATGTTGTGATGGCTTCCGGGGGCTATCCCTGGACAAATGTGCGCGCAACTCGAAGGAAAGAGTATCTCGACGCCCTGGAGGCAGCATCCGCAGAACAGGACATTCTGCCTTTCGCCAGGTTCATCCGCGAAGAGATGAGCGTTGACTGGAGCCAGGAGCGGGCAAGGAAGTAGCGGCACCCCGCCCGAACCGCTACCAGGCAGGCGCGTTCATCGCTCGAGTATCCACGGAAAGGCTGGGATCGTGGGTGGCGGAGGTGTCGCCCCTCGGAGCCTTGATTCCATGGACTTGAGCATAGAACCAGCGACCAAGGACCCTTTGAACCGCGCGCCGTGTCATTGTTATAGAATCGGATGGAGCCAAAACGGACCTAGCTGCTTCAACAGAACGGCGCATCCATCTGCAAAAATCGCAATGTGGCGAAAAGGGGGTCGCAGATCACCGTTGTCGAACACCAAAACGCAAGGCAGTTCACGGATGGGCAAGAGCGGCATCGGGGGAGTCAGACGATTGTCGCGAATCCACTGTCTGAGCAGCCGTTGGGTTTGACGCCACAGTGGGAGCGTGCGTCGCTTGCGCCCCTTTCCCTGAAGTTCCACCTGTTTGGCCTGCGGGCCCAACACATCTTGAACCCGGAGTGCCAGCAGTTCAGAGATGCGAGCGCCAGTGTTGTAGAGCAGCAAGATTAGCAGATGATCCCGGCGACCCGTCCAAGTATTATCGGTCGCCGCCAGAAGGACTTCGATCTCCGCGCGCGTGAGAAAGCCGATCAGCGGCTTGACCTGCCGCTGGAAGGGGAGGGTCAAAATGCGTCGCGTGGCTGCCGGCCATTGAGGCCCTAACCAATCCGCCAGGTAATGCACGAACGAGCGTAGCGCCGCCAGACGAGCGTTCCGGGTACGGATGGTGTTGCCCCGACTTTCTTCCAGGTGGTTCAGAAAGCCCAAGACCGTGTCGGGTGTCAGGACCTCTAGGGACAGAGTGGCGAGGTCCTGCCGCCGCCGCTGACGCCAGTACTGGAGCAGGAGCCGGAAGGTATCGCGATAAGCGGCCACAGTGGCGGCGCTGACGTTACGCTGTCGCGACAAATACTCCTGGAAAAAGCGCTGCACCCAATCACTGAAATCAGTGGCTTTCATAATCGTAGTTTTCCGAGCGTTTTCCCGCCCCAGCCGTGAGTTCCGGCAGAGCGTGGAGATACCAGTAGGTATCGCGGACGTGATGGTGACCCAGATACCGCGAGAGGATCAGGACCCGGCCATACGCTCCTTGGCGACTGGCTTGCCAGTGTTGCAACACGCGGCAGGCATGGGTGTGACGCAAATCGTGAACCCGCGGAGCATGGCCCTGGTGGGCAATCGCGCGGCGCAGCCGTGAGAAAACCGCGTGGACCGTGCTGTAGGCCAGGGAAGTGCCCTGCTCCGAAACAAAGAAGCGCTCAGCGAGTGGAACACGCGGGAGCGCATCGTGGTTTTCATGACGGCCTATGGGGCCAAGGCCGGGCCGCCTGCCGGAGTTGTTCAAAATGCACCTTGGCGTACTGCACGGTGGTATCCACAGAACCGTGGCCCAAGACATCGGCCATCAGTTTGAGGTCAGTTCCCCGCTGATGCGCGACGGTCGCCCAGCTCTGGCGCAGGAGGTGGGGCCCGGTGGCCTTGATGCCGCAGCGGCCAAAGGCCCGCCCGATGACATTGCGCACCCCATCCGTGAGCAACG
>JBEKJO010000236.1:0-6957 GCA_050011195.1 Verrucomicrobiota bacterium
GCCAGGCGGCTGTCCAGCTGTTTGAGTGCTTGCGGCGTCATGCCGCAAAGCCTGGCAGAAACGGCCTAAACCGTCAACACATACTTAACCTAGTATTATTAGTAGCAGGGCGGTAGCAGGGCGGGAGCAGGGCGGGAGCTGGGCGGGAGCAGGGCGTTAAGGTGGTGGTACTTGGGCGCTAACTGGGTGATATGCCGTTATCTTGCTGATAATCAATGACTTATGCAAGTAGCCGGGGGGGGGTTATGGATGGGAAGGCCGCGCAAGGCCTGCTTCCAGGCGCGCGCATCCCTTCTCCGACCGGCCTCCGACATCCCCAAGCCATTCGCGGGAGGGCGTCGGCGCCCGACGACCTTGCCCAGAGATTCTTGCGGATTGACTCCGGAGTTCATGCCTCAGACAGGATAAGTGCTGCCTCGCTCTGGTGCAAGCGCACAGACGAATGCTTGGCGCTGGTCAACCAGGACGCGCCGCCCCCTCCTGGCGCAGGGCGGCAACGGCCTGGCCTAAGGAAATGCCGCCGTCGTTGGGCGGAACGCGCTGGTGCCAATAGGGGCGGAATCCTTCTTCCTGCAAGCGCCGAACCGAACGCTCGGTCAGGTAACGGTTCTGGAAGCAGCCGCCGGACAGGACGACGCGCTGCTGGCCAACCCGCTTCGCGACGGCAATAATGGCCTCGACCAGCGCATTGTGGAAACGGGCGGAGATGGGACCGATGGGAAGGGCGCGTTTCAGGTCTGCGAGGATGGCTTCGATCAGGGGGGACCAGTCGAGGCGGAGTGATGCGTGATGCGTGATGCGTGATGCGTGATTGGAGCGGAGGGGGAAGTCGTAGGCTCCAGCGGTGGCAGCGCCTTCGAGGGCGAATTCCAGTTCCATGGCGGCCTGGCCCTCGAAACGGACCTGGTGACGCAAGCCGGCGAGCGAGGCGACGGCGTCGAAGAGTCGCCCGGCACTCGAAGTCAGCGGCGAGTTGAGGCGGCGCGCCAGCATGGTCTTGAGCACCCCCAGTTCAGCGGGCGAGAAGGCGCGCACCGGGGCTGCGTCGGCCATCGCAAAAGCAGCCTCGCCGAACATTTCGTAGAGCAAGCCCAGGGCGGTCCGGCGCGGCTCTTTCACAGCTCGGTCGCCGCCGGGCAGGCGGAATTGACGAAGATGGGCCACGCGCTCGCAGGAGGTTTCCGTGAGCAGAAAGAACTCGCCGCCCCAAACGGTGCCATCCAGACCGTAACCGGTCCCGTCCCAGGCGACGCCGAGCAAGGGCGGCTCCAGCTCATTTTCGGCCATGCAGGACAGGACGTGGGCGATGTGATGTTGGACGCTGAGGAGTTGAGGGTCTGAAGTGGTAGGGCGCGCTGTCCCCAGCGCGCCGGTGCAGACCGCTGAACCCGGTGATGTTGGGCCCTCCTCGCATGGACGCGGCGCGCTGGGGACAGCGCGCCCTACCTTTGTGAGGTCGCGGGCGAATTGGGTGGAGAGGTAATCGGGGTGCGCGTCGGCGGCGATGATGGCGGGGCGGGATTCGTACAGGTCCTGGAAGTCGGCGATGACCCGGCGAAGGGCTTGGTTGGCCTGGTCGGTTTCGAGGTCGCCGATATGCTGGCTGATGAACGCCTGCGGCCCCACCGAGAGCGTAATGGTGTTCTTCAAATGGGCGCCGACAGCAAGGACAGCATTGCCAGTTGCCGATTGCCAATTGCAAATTGAAGAATGGAGTTGGATTGGGAGAGGCGCATAGCCGCGGGCGCGGCGCAGGACCAGCTCGCGTCCCATCATCACGCGCACAATGGAATCATCCACGTGCCGGACGATGGGCCGGTTATGGACGAGGAACAAATCGGCAATGCCACCCAGGCGTTCGAGCGCTTCGTGCTCGTCGGTGCAGATCGGCTCGTCGCTCCGGTTGCCGCTCGTGGCGACGACGGGGAGCCCGAGCGCCGACAGGAGCAGGTGATGCAGGGGGGTGTAGGGGAGCATGACACCGAGGCTGGGGTTGCCCGGGGCGACTGAAGCAGCGATTACCGATACCTGTTGCGTGTTGCGTGTTGCGTGTTGGCGGCGGAGCAGGACGATGGGGGCTTCGGGGGAGCGGAGCAGCCGCTCCTCAAGCGGCGAGACTTCACAGGCTGCCTTGATGGCCGGGAGCGAAGGGAACATCAGGGCAAAGGGCTTCTCCTCGCGGAGCTTCGATTCCCGCAAGCGCCGGATTGCATCGTCGTTGTGCGCCGCGACCATGAGATGGAAACCGCCAAGCCCTTTCACCGCAACGATTTGGCCCCTGCGAATGGCGTCCACCGCGGCCGAGATAGCCCCGCGATTCCTTTCAGGCGACCTGCGCTCGTCCGACAGCAGCGCCCTTCCCTTCCGATCCCACAACTCAAGCTGCGGCCCGCAGACGGGGCAGGCGTTGGGCTGGGCGTGGAAGCGGCGGTCGCGCGGGTCGTTGTACTCGGCCTGACACTGCGAACAGATGGTGAAGCCTTCCATCGAGGTGTTCGCGCGGTCATAGGGGAGCGATTCGATGATGCTGAAGCGCGGCCCGCAGTTGGTGCAGTTCGTGAACGGGTATCCGTAGCGGCGATTGTGCGGGTCGAAAATCTCTTCCAGGCAGTCGGGACACGTCGCGATGTCCGGGAGTACCAGGGCCGTCTTGGCCCCGCCGGTTTCGCTCTCGCGGATTTCAAAACCGGCGTAGCCGACCGGATCGAGCCACGTCGCTTCGAGGCTTTGGATGGAACTGCGCGGCGGTCTCTCCGCTTCCAGGCGGAGCAGGAACGTTTCCAGGCCGGCCTGCGGGCCTTCGACTTCGATGAAGACGCCTTGGGCGGAATTGTTGACCCAGCCTTTAAGCCCGGCCCCGCTGGCCAGCCGGTAAATGAAAGGGCGGAAGCCGACGCCCTGGACTGCGCCGCGGACTATGATTTTCAGGCGAGCGCTCAATCCAACCTCACGCATGACTCCATTTCGCGGCAGGTGAAGGCGACGTGGTCCACCACCAACTCCAGGTGCCGGACGCGCTCCTCTTCGATGAAAAGGACCTCTTCCTGCAATCGCAGCTTGCCGCGCAGCCGGACGCCTCCGTATAGCCAGACCTCCACTTGATGCCCTAGCGGTAAATGAATTCTTCGCGCAAGTTCTTCTGCCGCCATGCGGCGCCCCGCCAGCCATTGGGTGTAACCCTGGTCTGTCCCGCTGGCGCCGAAATTGAATTCGCTCTGGCCGCTCATACGTTGCGTGGTATCAGTGTCCACTCTGGCAAGCAATGGGTGTGAAACAAAGCGATTTCTCAGGGCGCGTCTGAACGGGGAGGAATCTTGACACTGCCACCAAGGAGTGAGAACGCCCAACGTGACGGACCGCGAGCCGTCCCCGGCTCGCAGCAGCCACGAACGCGAAACAATGATCGAAGCTCTCCCACATTCCAACGCGCTGCGAGCCGGGGACGGTTCGCGGTCCGGTGGTACCGGCAAGATGCGCCTTCTGAACGGCTGGGCGTTTTACTCGCTTGCGGTCGGGGGGAAAGGGGGTCCCCAGGGTGGATTCTTGAATCCGCGGTGCGCGATCACAATTAGTCGCTTTTGCAGATGTCGCTTTTGCAGATTGCTTCTTCCCCCGAAACATGTTCAACTCGCCTATGATGAACAGAGTTTCGTTCTACGCCGCCGTCGTGGGCGGCCTGTTGCTGGCCGGCGCGCCCGGCGCGCATTCGCAGGCGCTAACCGTCAGCACTCTGGCGGGATACGCCGGGCAAGGGAGCGCCGACGGCAACCTATTCAACGCACGGTTTTACAATCCTTCCGGCGTGGCGGTGGACAGCGCAACAAATGTGTATGTGGCCGATACCTGGAACCACACGATTCGAATGATCACCTCGGCTGGGGTGGTGAGCACGCTGGCCGGGTTGGCCGGTGTCAGCGGGAGCGCCGACGGCACAAACAGTGCCGCGCTTTTCAACCAACCGCAAGGCGTGGCGGTGGACAGCGCCGGCAATGTGTATGTGGCCGACACCGGCAACCAGACGATCCGAAAGGTTGCGCCGGTGGGGACGAACTGGGTGGTGAGCACGCTGGCGGGATTGGCGGGCGTGAGCGGCAGCACTAACGGTACGGGCAGCAGCGCCAGGTTTTACGAGCCTGAAGGCGTGGCGGTGGACAGCGCGACCAATGTGTATGTGGCCGATACCTGGAACCACACGATTCGAATGATCACCTCGGCGGGAGTGGTGAGCACGCTGGCGGGGTCCGCTGGAAACTTCGGCAGCACCAACGGCACAGGAACCAACGCGCAGTTTTACCAGCCGCAAGGTGTGGCGGTGGACAGCGCCGGCAATGTGTTTGTGGCGGATACCGGCAACCAGACCATTCGGAAGATCATGATGGGCGGGGTGGTGAGCACGCTGGCGGGGTCGGCGGGGACTTACGGCAGCACCAACGGCACGGGCACCAACGCGCTGTTTTACGGGCCGGCGAGCGTGGCGGTGGATGGCTTGCACAATGTCTATGTCGCGGATTATTTCAACCAGACGATTCGGCAGATCACCCCAACGGGGGTGGTGAGCACGCTGGCGGGATTGGCGGGGAAGTACGGCAGCACGGACGGAACGAACAGCACTGCGCGGTTCTGGAATCCGGCGGGTGTGGCGGTGAGTGGAACGAACACGGGGACGGTGTATGTGGCGGATGCGGGCAACGGCACGATTCGGGCGCTGACGCTGGCAGGCGCCTGGGCGTCCAGCACGCTGGCCGGGTCACCCTCGAGGGGGAGCGCGGATGCGACTGGCAGTGCGGCGCGGTTTTACTGGCCGAGCGGGTCGGCAGTGAGCAGCGCGGGCAACGTGTTGGTGGCGGATACGCAAAACGGGACGATTCGGGAGGTGACGACTGACGGAGTGGTGAGCACGCTGGCGGGGTTGGCGGGCAGCTACGGCAGCGCGGACGGGACAGGAGGCAACGCGCGGTTTTACGGCCCGCAGGGGATAGCGGTGGACAGCGTGGGCACGGCGTATGTGGCGGACACGGTGAACGCCACGATTCGCAAGATTACGGCCGGAGGAGTGGTGAGCACGCTGGCGGGTTCTCCCGGGACCAATGGTTGTGCGGATGGAACGGGGAGCGCGGCGCGGTTTTACGAGCCGCAGGGCCTGGCGGTGGACAGCGCAGGCAACGTGTATGTGGCGGACACGTGGAACCAGACGATTCGGAAGATCACGGCGGCGGGAGTGGTGAGCACGCTGGCGGGTGTGCCGGGCAGTTACGGCGACATTGATGGCACAGGCGGCAACGAGGGCACGAACGCGGCCCGCTTTCATTGCCCGGCGGGGGTGGCGGTGGACAGTGCGACCAACGTTTATGTGGCCGATTATTTCAACCACACGATTCGGATGATTACACCAGGCGGGGTAGTGAGCACACTGGCAGGGCTGCCAGGGGTGTGGGGCAGGGCCGACGGGACGAACAGCGCCGCCCGGTTTTATGAGCCGGCAGGAATTGCGGTGGACAGCGGGGGCAACGTCTATGTGGTGGATTCGGGCAATCAAACTATACGGAAGCTAACGCCGGTGGGGACGAACTGGGTCGTGAGCACGGTAGCCGGTTTGGCAGACGTCAGCGGCAGCAGCGACGGGGTGGGAAGCGGCGCGGAGTTTGATTATCCCGGGGGACTTGCGGTGGACAGAGGCGGCAATCTTTATGTTGCGGATACGGGCAACAACGCAATTCGGCTGGGGTCGCTCGTCATCAACGGTGCCCCGGCGATTGTCGCCCAGCCGCAAAGTCAGACGGTAATTGCCGGCAGCGCTGTGACGTTTACTGTGAGTGCGGTCGGTCTTGCGCCGCTGTCCTACCAGTGGCGCTTCAATATGGCGGCCATTGCCGGGGCGACCGCCAACAGTTACACGCGGACCAATGTGCAGCAGGCCGATGGCGGCGACTTCTCCGTCGTGGTCACCAACTCGATGGGCAGTGCGACCAGTGCCAGCGCGCTGCTTACGGTCAATGGTCCTCCGTTCATTACCGGCCAGCCTCAAAGCCAGGCGGTGAGCCCGGGGCAAAGCGTGACTCTGAGTGTGATCGCCTCCGGCACCGCGCCGCTCAGTTACCAGTGGCAGTTTAACGGGAACGGCCTGCCGGGAGCCACCAGCCAATCCTTCACCCTGCCCTCGGCCCAGTTGGCGAATCAGGGGCTTTATTCAGTGGTCGTGACGAATGCGGTGGGCGTGGCGGTCAGTTCCAATGCCCTGGTAGCCATCCTTGGCCTGGTGGCGTGGGGCGATGACTCCTTGGGCCAACTGGACTTTCCCGGGACGGCATTCGAGGTGATTGCGATTGCGGCGGGCGCATGGCACAGCCTGGCGTTGCGCGCCGATGGCATCGTCCTGGCCTGGGGTGACGATTCGGACGGCCAATGCGCTGTGCCTCTGACACTCCAGCCGGCGCTGGCCATCGCGGGCGGGGGCTATCACAGCCTGGCGCTCCAGGCCGATGGCACAGTGGCAGCCTGGGGCGCGGACGATTACGGCCAGACCAACGTTCCGGCGGGCCTGGCCAACGTAATCGGGATCGGCGCCGGCACCTGGCACAGTCTGGCCCTGCGCCGCGGTGGGACCGTGGCGGCCTGGGGCGACAACAGTTGGGGCCAGACCAACGTGCCGGTTGGGCTGAGCAACGTAGTGGCGGTGGCGGCCGGGGGCAGTCACAGCCTGGCGTTGCAAAGCAATGGCACGGTGGCGGCCTGGGGCGATAACACCGATGCCGAGGGGAACTTTGTCGGCCAGTCGGTCGTGCCCGCGAACCTGACGAACGTGGTGGCGATTGCCGCCGGAGAGTATCACAGCCTAGCGGTGCGGGCGGATGGGACGGTGGCGGCGTGGGGAGACGATTCGCAGGGCCAGTGCGACGTGCCGGTTGGACTCAGCAATGTGGTGGCCGTGGCGGGCGGCGGCGGCCACAGCGTGGCCCT
>JBEKJO010000237.1:0-6933 GCA_050011195.1 Verrucomicrobiota bacterium
TAGTCTCCCTTGTACCATTATGGGGTGGAGGTTGGCTGGTATATCAGGCGAGAACATTCTGGCCTTCCGCTTTGCCAATCCCCTCTTCGAGCCGCTTTGGAACCGGCGTTATGTGGATTGTGTCACCATCACCGCGGTCGAAGGGGTCGGGGTCGAGCATCGGGGCGGCTATTACGACCACGCGGGTGCCCTGCGTGACATGGTGCAGAATCACCTGATGCAACTGCTCTGTCTGGTGGCGATGGAACCGATGGTCTCCTTCAAAGCCGACGAGATTCGCAACAAGAAGGCGGACGTCCTCCACGCCGTCCGCCCGATTCATCGAGACGCGGTCCATCAATGCGTCGTGCGCGGGCAGTACGGCCCGGGTTGGGTCGGCGGCAAGAAAGTTCCCGGGTACCGCGAAGAAGCCGGCGTGTCGCCAGATTCCGAAACGGAGACATTTGTTGCGCTCCGGTTGTTCCTGGACAACTGGCGCTGGCAGGACGTGCCTTTCTACCTCCGCACGGGGAAGCGGCTCGCCCGGCACGCCTCGGAAATTACGATCCAATTTCGCGGAGTGCCGCACCAGTCGTTTCCGGCTGAGTCCACTCTGGATTGGCAATCATCCCGCCTGGTGATGTCCATCCAGCCCGACGAAGGCATCGTGCTGCGCTTTCAAGCCAAACACCCCGGGCCAATGATGCACCTGCGCTCGGTGGAGATGCAGTTCAATTACCAGGACGCCTTCGCCGTCCGGTCGCCTGACGCTTATGAAACGTTGCTCTGGGACGTCATGAAGAATGATGCCACCTTGTTCATGCGCGCCGACCAGGTGGAGGCCGCCTGGCGGCTGTTGATGCCGGTGCTCGACGTTTGGGCGGCGGCTCCGCCCAGTGATTTCCCCAATTACGCCGCCGGCACCTGGGGACCCGAGAACGCCCAGGGCCTGCTGGCGCAAGGGCACAGTTGGCCCCTGCCGACCGAATTGGTGGGGCAGTGCAAGAAAAAGGGAAAGAATTCGTCAATCGCATGAGAATTCTGGTCATCGACGTCGGCGGCACGCATGTAAAAGTTCTGGCCACCGGCCACCAGCAGCGGGTCGAAATTCCATCCGGCCCGAAGATGACTCCTGCGAAGATGGTTTCTGCGGTGCGGGCCGCCACGGTCGGTTGGAAGTATGATGCCGTTTCCATCGGCTATCCCGGGGCGGTGGTTCACGGTCGTCCGATCATTGAACCTCGCCACCTGGGATCCGGCTGGCTGGGGTTTGACTACACCAAGGCATTCGGCCGGCCGGTAAAGATTGTCAACGACGCGGCGATGCAAGCGCTAGGCAGTTACCACGGCGGCCGGATGCTCTTTCTCGGTTTGGGCACGGGGCTGGGCTCAGCGCTGATCGTGGATAATGTGCTGGAGCCGATGGAACTGGCCCATTTGCCCTACAAAAAGGGCCGGAGCTATGAAGATTATGTGGGGCTGGCCGGCCTGGAGCGGCTGGGGAAAAAGAAATGGCGCCGTCAGGTGAACGAGGTTGTCCAGCAACTCCAGAGCGCGGTGCAGGCTGACTACGTTGTGCTCGGGGGAGGTAATGCTAAACTGCTCAAGAAACTTCCACCCGGGACACGCCTGGGAGACAACTCCAACGCCTTCCAAGGAGGCTATCGCCTTTGGGCCAAGCCTTACAGCGCCTCAGCTCATAGGCGGTTCGTCCATTAACCCATGAAAAGGAACACTCCCAAAGGTTCGGGTGCCGCCAAAACCGTCTTCCTGTTCGACGTGGACAACACGCTGCTCGACAACGACCGCGTTATCGCCGACCTCACCAAATACCTCAAGCGCGAGGTCGGCCCCGAGCGGGCGCGGTGTTATTGGACCATTTTCGAGCGTTTGCGAACCCAGCTTGGTTACGCCGATTACCTGGGCGCCTTGCAGCGTTACCGAATTGAGTATCCGCACGACCTGGGTCTGCTGGCCATTTCGCGATTCCTGATAAACTATCCCTTTGCCAACCGCCTCTTCCCCAACTCACTCGACGTTATCGAGCACGTGAAGCAATGGGGAGCTGCCGTCCTTCTCACCGACGGCGACGTCGTCTTCCAACCGCGCAAAGTGGACCGCTCCGGGCTTTATGAAGCGGTCGAGGGGCACGCGTTGATTTACGTCCACAAGGAGCACGAGCTGGCCGATGTGGAGGAGCGGCATCCGGCGGCTCATTATGTAATGGTGGACGACAAGCTCCGCATCCTGGCCGCCATCAAGAAGATCTGGCGCTCGCGGGTGACGACTGTTTTTGTGCGGCAGGGACACTACGCTCTGGATCCAAAGATCCTGGCTGCTTGCCCTGCCGCGGACCTGAGTATCGAGCGCATCGGCGCTTTGTTGAACTATGGCCTGCAAAACTTTGTTCCGCGGGCAGCCCAGGTTGCCCGTGGACGTGTTTGACATCCTGATATGAATCCAACTCAAAACTCCGTCGCATTCGGCGCACCCGGAATCGAGCCCCGCTGGACATCCAGCGCCAAAGAAGGTCTCGGCACCGCTTATCATACGAGCTGCCGGGTCTGGTTCACGCTCAGCCATGGCATCGTGAACGAAATCTACTACCCGTGCGTGGACGAGCCGAACACTCGCGATTTCCAATTTCTCATCACCGACGGGGAAACGTTTTGCCATGAGGAAAAGCGCGACCTGGATCACCGGATTGAATACCTGGAACGGGATTGTGTTTTCTATCGGCTCACCAATTCAGAGCCCAACGGGCGCTACCGGCTGATCAAGCATATCCTCGCCGATCCGCATCGCTCGGTGGTGCTCATGCACACTCAGCTCGAGGTGCTGGATGAATCGTTGCGCGGCAAGCTGCGTCTCTACGCGCTGTTGGCGCCGCACATTGCGCGCCAGGGCGCAGGCAACTCCGGTTGGTGCTCTGAAACCGGCGGCCACAACCTGCTCCACGCCGAGCGCAAGGGGGTGCATCTGGTCATGGGTTGCAGCGAGGGGTTTTTGCGGCGATCGGTTGGGTATGTCGGGGCCAGCGACGGTTGGCAGGATTTGACGAGCAATTTCAAGATGGACTGGGAATTCCGGGCAGCCGGGCATGGCAACATCGCGTTGACAGGCGAGATCGTTCCGCAGGGCGGAGAGCCCTTTACAATCGCTATTGCTTTTGGGAAGAGTTGTCAGAGCACAGTGGCGAAGTTGCTGCAATCGCTGGCGGAGCCGTTCGAGGTCCATCGCGAGACCTATGTGCGCCAGTGGCAACGCACAGTGGTCAAGCCGAAGTCCGATTTCAGCGAGCACACATCAGACGGCGGTCACATGTACCGGCTGAGCCGTTGCATTTTGCTCGCCCACGAAGACAAGACCTTTCAAGGGGCCCTGGTGGCGTCAATGAGCATCCCCTGGGGCGAGACAAGGGGCGACAACGATCTCGGCGGTTATCACCTGGTCTGGACCCGCGACCTGGCGCAGAGCGCGACCGCCCTCCTGGCTTCGGGCCAGACCGGGACTCCGCTGCGCGCTTTGATCTGGCTGGCGGCCATCCAGCGGACGGATGGCCGATTCCCACAGAATAGCTGGATAAATGGGGATGCCTATTGGTGCGGTGTGCAACTCGATGAAGTAGCGGCCCCCATCCTGCTGGCGTGGCGGTTGCATAGGGAAGGCGTTGCCCTGGGCCGATTCGATCCGTGCGTCATGATTTCCCGGGCTGCGGGGTATCTCATCCGGCAGGGACCGGTGACCGCCCAGGAACGCTGGGAGGAAAATGGGGGCTATTCTCCCTCGACGCTCGCCACGGTGATTGCCGGCCTGGTTTGCGCCGCCGAGTTCGCCAAGCAGCACGGCGAAGCGAGCACGGCGGATTTTATACTGGTGTATGCGGACTGGCTGGCCGCCCACCTTGAGGAATGGACTGTCACCACGGCCGGGGAACTGGTCGAAGGGTTGCGGCGCCATTACATTCGCATCAATCCCACTGACCCTGAGGCGCCCGATCCGCACGCCGACCCGAACACCACGGTGCTTGCAATTGCCAATGGCGGCGGCGTCCAGCCCGCCAGGAACGTGGTCGGCGGCGATTTTCTTCACCTGGTGCGGTTGGGCATCCGGGCCGCGGACGATCCCCTCGTGCGGGACTCCATTGCGGTCATGGATCGCCTGCTCAAATGCGACCTGCCACAAGGCCCGTGCTGGCGCCGCTACAATCACGATGGCTATGGACAGAAGGATGACGGCAGCGCTTTCGATGGGACCGGGGTCGGCCGTGCGTGGCCGATTCTGACGGGCGAGCGCGGCCATTACGAACTCGCTGCGGGACGCGATCCCAAGCCGTTTATTGCCGCCCTGGAAAAGTTCGCCAATGAAGGGGGCATGATCAGCGAGCAGTTGTGGAACGCCGAAGATCTGGGAGGAATGAGACGCGGGCTGCCCACGGGTGCGGCCATGCCGCTGTGCTGGGCGCATGCGGAATATGTCTCCCTGGTGCGCAGCGCCCATGACGGCGTCTGTTTTGATCGAGTCGAACCTGCCTTCCAGCGTTATGTCGTCCACCCGGTGGCGAGCCGGCATGAGATTTGGAGCTTCCGCCACCCGCTTGGTCGAATGTCTCATGGCAAACTCCTGCGCCTCATCGTTGCGGCCGACGCGACCGTCGCCTGGTCAGCCGATAATTGGGCGAGCACCAACAAGGTGGACACGACTCATAACAGCGCTCTCAATGTGTGGTTCGCCGATCTGACCACGGAGGGTTGCCTGGACGGTGCAGTGATCGAGTTCACCTTTTTGTGGAAAGAAACTAAGCGCCCGGAAGGCAGGAACTATTCAGTCAAGGTCAGCGAACCAAAGTAAGCGAGCGCCGATGATGCAAAAACGGGTCAACATGAGCGTGCCCGGCATCAAGGCCAAGACCGGGAGGCGGGTGGAAAGAAGAATGCCCAGCGCGGAACCTTCACCCATCGTGCTAACGATTGGGCATTCCACACGCACGCTCGAAGAATTCATCGGCCTGCTCCAGGCCCACGGTGCGACCCGCGTCGTGGATGTGCGGACGGTGCCGCGCTCCCGGCATAACCCCCAGTTCAACAAGGCTGCTTTGCCCCGGGCATTGAAGAAAGCCGGCTTGGGCTACATTCACCTGCCGGAATTGGGCGGCCTGCGCCATGCCAAGCGCGATTCGCTCAATGTGGGCTGGCGAAATGCCTCCTTCCGGGGTTACGCGGATTACATGCAGACGCCAGCATTTGAGCAGAGCCTCGAAGAATTGATCCGGTTGGCTAAGCAGGAACGGATCGCAATCATGTGCGCCGAAGCGGTGCCATGGCGCTGCCATCGCTCGCTCATCGCCGATGCCTTGGTGGTTCGTGGAATCCGCACCGAGGACATCATGAGTTTGAATCGCCGCCAGGTTCATGTGCTTACTCCCTTCGCCAAAGTCCGGGGCACCACGGTCACATATCCGGCCGAGGTCTTACCAAGCACTCCCAAGAAACCATCGGCCAAGTGTTCGAGACCACGACCATTCAAAACTGCCTGACTCACACCGGAAAGTAATCCTTCATGCAGGCATTCGACCAAGTCCATCAAGCGGTCCACTATCCACCGGATCGCCGTTTTCGGGTCTGGATCAATCCCTGGTTCGCCTTCGCCTTTGCCGTTGTCGCTCTCGTTCCAGTGGCAATTGCCTGGGGACAATATCTGATCGCCGGGCTTCCAACAGAGACTTGCCTGCCGCCAATCAATCTGGAAAATCCTTCCACTCCGCATGGCTTCCCTGCATGGCTTCGACTGACCCATTTTGTGAACTTCTTTTTCTTGATGCTCCTGGTTCGCAGTGGACTCTCGATTTTGATGGATCACCCCCGACTTTATTGGAATCGTCATTGCACGCCGAACTCGGAGTGGCTGCGGTTTACGCCGCTCGAAGTTCCGACCGACCGCTTGTGGACGGCGAAGGACGACGCCCGTTACATTTCTCCGTGGGTGGCCTTGCCCGGATACCGGCACACCGTGGGTATGGCGCGAGCGTGGCACTTCCTCTCCGTCCATGGATTTCTTCTCAATGGATTCATTTTTGTCGCCCTGCTGTTCTTCACCGACCAATGGAAGCGTCTGGTACCGGTTTCATGGGAGATTATTCCGGCTGCCTGGAACTCATTTGTTCATTATGCCACTCTTCACCTGCCGGCGGAACCCAATGGCTTCTATCAATTCAACCCACTGCAACAGCTTTCATACTTCGCTGTCATTTTCGTCATGGCACCGCTGTCCATGTTGACCGGAATAGCGATGTCCCCGGCGGTTGATAATCGGTTTCCCAATTTCCCAAAGCTTTTCGGGAGCCGGCAGGGAGCGCGATCCATCCATTTTATGTTGGTGATGGGTTACCTATGCTTTCTGGCGGTGCATGTAGGGTTGGTCGTCATCACTGGGTTTGTGAGGAACATGAACCACATCGTTGCGGGGCGTGATGACGCGCACCTTGTCGGGATGATTCTCGGCCTGAGCGGCATTGGCCTCGCAGTGCTTTCCTGGGCCCTCTTTCATTTTGTCGCGTGGAAATATGCTCGCACGATGCAGCATCTGTATAGAGCCCTCACCGGCTTATTTGATTGGAATGTCTTGAGCCGTCTCAAGCCCGACGAACATTATACCCAAAAGGACATTTCTCCCTTCTTCTGGCCGAATGGCAAGCTGCCAATATCCAACCAATGGAAGCAACTCGCGGCGAATGGCTTCCGGGATTTCAAATTGAAGATTGGAGGTTTGGTGGAAAATCCGCTGGAACTGTCTATCGAGCAGCTTCGTGCGCTAGGCAAGGAAGAATACATCTCCACCGGACTACCCCACTTGGCCGACAACTCCGCCGCCGCCTGATACGAACCCGTCAGCGTCGCCGTCAAACACACGCGATCCTCCAATTCCGGCGTCATCTTCTGATGCGCTCCCAAACCC
>JBEKJO010000238.1:0-6920 GCA_050011195.1 Verrucomicrobiota bacterium
GATAACGCGTACAAATGAACAAACAGGCTAGATTGCAGTCAACTTTGGCAGCGTCCTTCTCTCCTCAGCGCGCCGCCGCACGGACCCAATCACCGCCCGCCGCGCTGAGGACAGACGTCCCCTGCGATAGTTGACTGTAGTTCATCCTGTTTGTTCATTAGTACGTCTTATGCCTGCGGGGGGGGGGGCAGCGAGGCGGCGCGTGGCAGTCGGAAGGCGAAGGTGGCGCCGTTGCCGGGCGTGCTTTCGCACGCCAATTCTCCATGCATGGCCAGCACGAGCTTCTTGACGATGCTCAGTCCCAGGCCGGTGGAAGGCTCGCCGCCCGTGGGCCGCGCCGAAAGGCGGCCATAGCGGCGGAACATCCGAGTCTTATCGTCCTCCTTGAACCCGGGCCCTTCATCCTGAACCTGGCATTCCACGTACCCGGCACCCGGCGGGCAGACGGTGAGGCGAATCTGCTTGCCGGGCGGAGAAAATTTGATGGCGTTGGACAGGAGATTATCAAGCACTTGGTTGAGAGCGGCGCCATCGGCCAGCACGAGCACGCCGTTGCTGGGCGGGAGAACGACCTTAAAAAGGAGTTGCTTGCGCTTAGCCGCCTCCTGATGTTGTTGGACCGCGCGAGCGGCCGCGTCCGACATATTCACGGGCTCGGTCTTGAGGTTCAGGCCGTGGTCCGCCGAAGCATTTGCCAAAAACTCTTTCACGAAGGCGAGCATCTGGCTGCTCGAATGCGAGATGTTTTCGGCCATCAGCCGCAGCTTCGGGTCCGCTAGTGCCTCGGTGCGGTCACGGAGCAATTGGGCGCTCATGTCCATTCCGCCGAGATGGCTCTTGAGGTCGTGGGTGAGGATGCCGAGCAGCTCATCCCGGTCCTCGGCGAGTTGCTTCAACGCGTCGCTGGCCCTTTTGAGCGCGAGGTGGGTGCGGACGCGGGTCACCAATTCTGCGTGGTTGAAGGGCTTGGTGATGTAGTCCACGCCGCCGCTCTCGAGGGCGCGAACGATCAGACCCTTGTCGTCGGCCGAAGAAAGGAAGATAATGGGGATCTCCGCCCAATTAGCATTCTCCCGAATTCGCCGGCAAACCTCGAATCCGTCCATCTCCGGCATGAGCAGGTCGAGCAGGATGAGGTCGGGTCGGCGAACGGCCAGCCGTTGGAAGGCCTGGCGCCCGCTGGTCGCGGGCAAAATCTCGAAACCGAGTTTGCCCAGGGCAGCGCCGACGACCTGGATGTTGGACTCCTTGTCATCGACGACGAGAAGACAGCCGGTGTTGGTTTCTGGCAAAGGAGCGTTCATTTGTCTTTCATGCTGGCTTGAACTCAAGGCGGGCTGAAGAGGCTTCGATGGACTCAACGAGTTTGGGGAACGCGGCGAGATGACGTTCCATTTGGCCGATGGCGTAGGCGTCGGCGAACGTGGTCAGCGTGGCGGCATAAGTCGTAAGCGGAGCGCAGTGCACCTGCTGGCCGAGAAGGAAGAGCTTGTGAGCGAAGGCCCGTGTCTCATTAACCGCCAGGCTATCACGCAACGTCGGCCATTCGGATGCCTGCTGGCGGCGCAGTTCGAGAGCGAGTTCCTGCCACTGAGCCGCCTGGTCGGGCGAAGGGATGGGAATAGTCTTGAGGCTTTGCCCGAGATTCTGACCTTCCAGTCCATTGCCGGGCGACGCCCTTTGGAGAAACTGAGCCAGCTCCACAAAGAGCGTTTGCCGCGAGAAGGGCTTGCGAATGTAACCGCTGAACTGGCTTTGCAACTGCATCTCTTCGCCGGCCTTGCTCGAGGCAGTGACGGCGATGACCGGCAGCGACACCAGACTCGCTTGCTTGCGGATCTCGGCCAACGTCGTTCGACCGTCCATCACCGGCATTCGGATATCGAGCAATACCACATCGAGCTTTGTCTTCTCCAGACACGCCAACGCTTCCTGGCCGTTATTGGCAAAATGGACCTGGTGATGGGTCTTCTCAAATATGCCAGCCATGTAGGCCCGATTGGTCGGGTTGTCATCGACCACCAGCAGCGTGGCCGGCGCGAAGTCATTGAAGTCCACCGTTCCGCCCGGTTCGGCGTGATCTCCCACTGGCAACCGGCCCGAGACGGGAACATTCGCGAAACGCAAGTGGAAGACCGTGCCCTGGCCAACTTCGCTTTCGACGGCCACGCTGCCGCCCATCAACTCGGTGAGGCGCTTGACGATGGTTAGCCCGATACCGGTTCCTTCCTTTTGCGCTTTGCCGCGGGACTCCGCTTGAACGAACGGCTTGAAGATTTCATCCAGTTCCTCAGCCGGAATCCCCATGCCGGTGTCCTCGACGTCGATCAACAGCGTTCCGCTGCGGCCGTCTGCGTGGCTTTCCCAGGAGACTCGCGTTTTAACCCAACCCCGGTCGGTGAACTTAATGGCATTGTTGAGCAGGTTCACCAGCACCTGGCGCAAGCGGAGGCGATCCAGCAACAACGCGCGGGGCAGGTTGGGTGAGGACTCGAACTGAAGCTGGAGCGATTTCATGACGGCCTGCTGCCCGAAAACGGTGCGGAGGAACTCACACGAGTCGCGGAGATCCGTCGGGTCGGGGTGCAGTTCCAACTTGCCGGCTTCGAGCTTGGACAGGTCGAGAATGTCGTTGATCAGATGCAACAAGGCCGCGCCGCTGTCGCGAATGGCCCGCACATATTGCGCTTGCTTCGGCGTCAGCCCCTCCGGCTCCAACAGTTCGCTGAAGCCGAGAATGGCGTTCATGGGGCTGCGAATCTCATGGCTCATGTTGGCGAGGAAGGCGCTTTTCTCCCGCACAGATTGTTCCGCGTGCAACTTCTCTTCCAGCAATTCCCGCCGGCCTCGCTCCTGATGGTAATCGACCCGGTAGAAATAGAGCGCGAACACCCCCGCCCCGACCCCGAGCAGCCCGGCTATCCAGGTCATTTGGTGGACCAATTTCATTTCGCGGCGGGTGGCCTCTCCTTTGGCGGACAGAAGATCAAGCCGATTGTCGTGCCGCCGTTTGATGATGTCACGGATGCGGTCCATCGTCGTCCTGGTTTGTTCAGGACTGGCGGCCACCTCTGACCCTGCGGGACCTTTATCGGCGCGCAGCGCGATGGCCTGGCGCAGTTCCGCCAGTTCAAGGCCAATCAGGCGACGCAACTCGGTTAAGTCAGTTTGCCCTACGGGGTCGTGCCTCGCGGACTCAGCGAGCCGCTTGAATGCCTTCGGAACTGTACAGTCCGCGTTGGTGAAAGCTTCACGATAGGCCGCATTCCCCGTCAGCAGGTAATTTCGCTGGCTGGCCTCGGCGTCCTGCAAAACCGAGAAGAGTTGATCAATCGTCTCGCGAAGTTGCTCGGCTTCGGCGGAAGCGTCGATGCTGCGGGAGAAGCGGCTCCAAGCTACCGCCCCCATCACCACGCTGGCTACCGTGACGGTCAGCCAAAGAAGGGCTAACGGCCCGATAATCCCGTGTCGAAACCTGTAAACCATGTGCTTCCCTGCGTCGAGTCGAGCGCACACGCGTCCGGCCAATGAAGGAGGATTTAACATACCATGCAAAATGCACGGTGTCTAGGCGCTATTTTCCAGGTTAGTCCGCAGACCACGGTTTTCGTATCGGGAGAGGAGCGGTGGCGTCCAGCAGCTTGCGGACCTTGTGGAGCAGTTCATTGAACTGGAACGGCTTGGCCAGGAAATCGAAGCGTTCGAGGTCCGGCTCACTTCTGGCGCGCAACACCGGCAACGAGCCTGAAACCATCAGCACGGGGGTCGTTGGATGCACCGCGCGGAATCGGCGGGTGAGCTCTAAACCATCCACTTCAGGCATCACAAGATCAGTGATCAAGAGATGAATCGTTACGGTGGAGGCAGCCACGCGCAAGGCTTCCGCGGCATTTTCGGCTTCCAGCACCGTGTAGCCTTGCAGGCGCAGAATCTGCGTCTCCAAGCCGCGAACCATCCGGTCGTCATCCACGACCAGCAACGTCTTGGCCGGCTCGGATATTCTGGCTGGAGGTGGGAATTCCGAAGTTGCCAGCAAGTGAATTGGCTCGTCGCGGTGCAAACCAGATTGCAAATATTTCATATTACTCCTCCGATATCTCAATGCGCTGTCGCCCTGGAAACTCAACCGGGCGCGCGTTGACGGCCAGCCACACAAGTCCCTTCGCCCGGCGCCTGCCCCAAGCGCGATAAGCAGCAGCAATGAAGTCACCAAACGTCAATGCCCTGTTTTTGTCATTGGTTTTCATAGTCGTGGCCCCCCTTTTAGCTTAACGCGGGCCAATGCCACGTTGATTTATGTAACGCATTGATTCAACGCTTGTTAGAGCAGATTCGATTGGCTTCAGCGAGTGGGTGAGGCCCACCAAAACCATGCAATTTGCATTAAAAGCAACGGTGTGGCAGTGCATTTTGCACACTCAACGAAGCCCGGACCGAGTTCGGAAATCCTACGCCCAGTCCGCACTTCTTCACCCTGGCTTAAGCGAAATACTACCCGATATTGTTGGAGACAAGGCTAAAGGACGCGTTGGCTACCACTTGGCTACTGCTTAACTACCTTCTCCGGGGTAGTGCCGGGGGAAGAAGAAGAAGAGCGCGACGAGACACCCCCCAGGACAGGTCAATACCATGAGCCGGCATCATTTCTCGGACACCGCGGAGAAACGCGTCACTGGCTGATCAGATCCAGGACACCGCTTCGCAGGGCGAACCACGCAAATTGCAGGAACTCGTCCTCCGGTCTTCTGGTGTAGTTTACCTCCCCCTCCTTCATCGCGCCCGATGCGTCCGGAGCGCTGGAACTTCGGATTTTCAACAAGTTCGCCAGGAACGAGGCGACACGATTGGCCGCTCCCTTTTCGGTGTCGGTTTGTTTGTCGAGCACAGCAATCTCCAAATCGCTGTAGATGCCCCGCACATGCCCGCGAGCGTGGCCGGCGGTGACATCAATTTCAAACGCCGCCCCTTGCGCGCTGCCGGACTTAATCCGGGTGCGTTCCGCAATATCAAGGAACGCATCAAGGCGGGTCAGGTCCATCGCGCTGAGCGAACCGGAATAGTGGAGCGAGAAGTCCGGCGGCGTGATCGGAATCGACATCCGCACCTTCAGCGTTCCTGCCTCCATGAGATCGCCCTGCGCCCGGAGCAGGATGGCGGCCGAGGCTTCGCCACGGTTGGCGATGCCCTCAACGGACAGGCTCACCGCCCCGAACGTCAGTACGCCGGGATCGGCTCCAGCGACCACCCGCTCGCAGTACCTCAGGCTGCCGTTGGTGATGCTGAGGTGATCGACCTGCAGCGGTTGCCGGATTGCGGCCAGCGCCTCATGCACCATGAGCGGACGCTTCACGAACGGCTCCTCCGGCTTGTCACGGTTGACCAACGCCTCAAAGGAGGGTCGGGAAAAGTGGACCGACCTGGCCCGGTACGACTTTCCCTGGAGCAGTTCGCCATATGCCAGGCCCAGCACTCTGCACTCAGGCACGACTACGTGAAACCGCGTCGTTCGAAAAGCGTGCGCGGCGAAAAACTCTTCGTCTTCGACCAACGTCCGAAGCTCCGTCCCTTCGGCAAGCAGTTCCGAGCCCGGCGCCGACGCTCGCAGCCGTGCGCAGCGGATTCCATATCGCGCCTGGGGAAATTCCACGTCGAGATTCGTCGCTTCGAGACTGGCCTTGGCGAGGACCTCAGCCAGACCAGCCGTCCCCCAAAGAAGCCGCGCCCAGCGAACGCCCGTCAGCGAAATCCGGCCGGCCTTAAGCGTCATGTGGGTGGCACTCAGTGTGACCGATTGAGCAACCAGGCGATTGTCCCCCAGCGCGTAATCCAGTTCGCCGATCCGCAACGCGCACCCGGGATGCGCTGCTGCAAACGCTCGCTCCGCCTTCCCTTTGCCATAGCCGTTGAGGATCGCACCACCGAACATAAGGATGAGCACCGCGACGGCGAAGACGATCGCACCAAGGCAGAGGCCCACGCAGGCCGACAGCCTCCGCAGCGACAACCTCCGGCGATTGGCCCAGCGGATTCGTGTCATGGGGGAACAGATTCGTCGCCGCGCTCTAGCCGGGCGTGCCGCTCAAGGAATGGCCGCTGTCGTTCCATGCGAAATATCCCAGCCGCCGCCCAACGCTTTGATCAACTGGACGCTGGCCGTCATCTGTTGCATCCGCAGGTTCATCGCCGTCCGCTGATTGCTCAACAGAGCGGTTTGCGCGGTGATCACATCGAGGTAAATTTCTATGCCGGATTTGTAGCGGGCATTGGCGAGCGTCAGGTAGCGCTGCGACGATTCGACGGCGTCATTCTGTTGTTGAAGTTCCTGTGACAGGATTCGCAGCGTCGAGAGATTGTCTTCGACTTCTTGAAAAGCGCTCAGCACGGTCTGACGGTAGTTCGCGACGGTGCCCTGGTAGATCGCCCGGGCTTGTTCGGTGACGGCTTTGCGTTTTCCGGCGTCAAAAAGTGTTTGCGCCATCGTCGTGCCCACTGACCAAACCAGGCCTTGTGCCGACATAAGATTCCCCAGCGACGAACTCTGAAATCCCGCCGAGCCGCTCAAAGTAATCGTCGGATAATAAGCCGCGCGTGCGACGCCGATTTGCGCATTCGCCTCCGCGACGCGGCGTTCCGCGGCGGCGATGTCAGGACGGCGTTCGAGCAACTGCGACGGAACGCCAAAGGGAATGGCGACGGGCTTTGCGGCCAGCGAATTTGTCGCGATGGAAAATAATGAAGCCGGTTTCCCGAGAAGTGTCGCAATGGCGTGCTCGAGTTGCGCGCGCTGAATGCCGAGGTCGGTGGCCTGTGCGCGCGTGATATCAAGTTGCGTTTCAGCTTGCGCGATGTCCTGGCCGGATGCCATGCCCGTGTCAGACTGGACTTGTGTCAGTTTAAGCGACTCCTGATAAGCGAGCACC
>JBEKJO010000239.1:0-6912 GCA_050011195.1 Verrucomicrobiota bacterium
GGAATGCCGCTGCTCGAGTACGCAATGGTAACATAACCAAGGTTGGCTCCATCAGCATAGGAGTAGCCACTGACAATTACGTTGCCGTTGCTGTCCACTGCCACGGCGCTTGCGCTGGCGCCAATGTTGCTCCCTGCGCTATAGAAGTTCGTCCACAGTGGCGTCCCCGCGCTCGAATAGGCAAGGGTAATATAGCCTCCTACGTCGGCGGTGATATACACGGTGCCGCGGGAGCTATCTACGGCCAGCGCATTTTCATAACCACTGCCGTAGTAGAGGTTGGTCCAGAGCGGTGTCCCCGCGCTGGAATAGGCTACGGTGGAGCAAAGCTGCTCCCCATCATAAGAATAGCCGGTGACGTAAACATTGCCGTTGCTGGCGTCCACACCCGCGGCGAAGAAACCATCAATTCCGCCGCCCAATGAGTCGTAGTAGCGATTGGTCCACAAGGGCGTCCCGGCGCCAGAGTAGGCCAGGGTAGTACCATGGGTCGAAAGGTCCTGGTCTTCAGACGCACCTGTGACATAGACGTTATCCTGAGCATCCAACGCCAAGGCATTGATGGAGGCGTAGCCTTCGCTGAAATGACGGTAAAGGTTGGTCCACAATGGCGTCCCGGAGGCGGCATACGCGACGAGCGCACAGGACCCCTCCATCCCACCCGGGGTTCCGCCCACATAGACGTTGCCGCTGCGGCCCACGCCCACGGCCAGCGCATCAGCACCGCCGTAGAAAAGGTTGGTCCACAGGGCCGCGCCGCTGCTCGAATACGCAATGGTGGCACCCCCGAAGCCATCGATCTCGCCGGTGACATAGACGTTGCCATTGCTGCCGTCCACCGCGATGGCGTTAGGATAGTAATTCGCATTTGTGGCCGCACCGTGATACCTGTTCGTCCACAAGGCCGCGCCGGCGCTGGAATAAGCGATGGTGGCATAATCAAAGAAACCGTTCGTGGCAGCCGAGCTCCCAGTAACGTACACGTTGCCGGCAAGGTCCACTGCGAGCGCCGCTGCGCCGTCACTGCTATTAACAGGTCCGTGGTAGCGTTCCACCCAGGCCTGGACCGCCGGCCCAGCCCGCAACCCTGCCGTATGGAAGAGAATGAGGATGGGAATGACCAACGGCAAAGCAATAGTTCTCTTGGCTTCGAGGAATTTCATAGAGCGCCTGCTTCTTTTTGCTGAGGTTGACATTTACTGAGAGGGGGTTACAACCACGTCATCTACGTAAATGGTACCCGGCTGCCACTGCCAAGTCCACATATCCAGGCTCACACTACCGCTGGAATATGAACTATTAGTCGCGGTTACCGTTTCAACGCCGTCGTAATACGCCGTGATTTGGCTGCCCTGGAAGACAAGTCCAACCGTGTGCCAATTCGTGCCGACGCCTGCCAAATTCGTGGAGGCGAGCGCCGTGCCACTCCAAGCGGTCCAGCCCGTAAACTCCACCAGCTTTAGGATACCGCTTCCGTCCGCCAGGGGGTAAACCCAGGCCGCGTAACGAGTCCCGCTGCTTGGATCCAAGCGCCCGCCCACGCCTCCCCCATACGACCCAGGTTGAAAGCTGATCCGCGCCTCCACCGAATAATTCGTCCAATTGCCCGCATAGTAAGCTATGCCATAAGACTCCTCCCAATCCGTAGGCAAGTTCCAGCCACTGGCGCCCGTCAAGTTGCCGTTGGCGATTGTCCAACCGCCAAAGTATCCCGCCTCCCCATCCCTCAGCCCATACAACTCCTCCATCGCATCAACCCAGGGCGCCAACAGATCACCATTGGTGGGTGCCCGCGTGAAATCGTCGTACCAGGCGTCCGTCGCTGCGACCAAAACGTTGACCGTGGCCGGAGGAGAAGAGTTGCCTTGCGTGTCCTGCGCCTGGTAGGTGAACGTGTACCTGCCCGCCCCTTCACAGGAGAACCCGCCATTGTTGCTGAGGGTCACGCCCGGCGTATTGGTCAACAGCACCGCCGTCAAGGCTCCGCCGCTGAGCGAGGAGGCGTTGCTCAACACGCCGGGGGCCGGCACACTAGCCTGGTTCGCCGACAGCACGTAGGTGCCATTCTGGGCCATCGGACCCTGCGTGTACCGCACCTGAACATTGTTGACGGAAGTGCCCACCTGCACTTTGATACGCTGGCCGTTGGTGCGCCAACTCCCCCCGCTCGCGGGGCTGCCATTGGCGTACACCACCAGGTTGTAATATGAGGCGGTGGCAGGAACATCAACCTCCACGGCTGTATTTGTGTCTTGCGCTCCGGCAATCGTGATCGTGACCGTCGCTTCGTTGCCGTTGGTGGCATAGGCGGCTGTGACCTGGGCGGCGGACCGGTTCAGCCACCACTGATAAACGCCCCGCGCATTGGTAGCCCACAACCAGGGATGAATCTGGGCGTTCATGCCCATACTGTGTGTGATTGGCCATCAGTCTCCCGGTTGCATGCGTCTGGCGCGCACATAACCAACTCCAAGGAGCGTTCCCAGTGCAAGCAATACGCCTGTTGACGGCTCGGGGATGCCGCTGATGACAATGTCATCGAGCGACCAGCTCGCGTTCAGCACGTCAACCTGGAAAACATTTGTGAAACTTGAGCCGAGATAAAATGTCTGAAAGGTCTGGCTGGACACCGTGAAATAGTTGGTAACCGTTCCGGCCATGGGGTGGTAGCCAACGACCTCAAGCGTTTTTGGGCCAAAATTATCATACTCCGCCCCGTCAAACGAAACGAGTGTGAAGGGAACAATGTTGCCGGGGGGGAAGGTATTGTAACCAAACCTCATGCTGCCCGCTGGGATTTCAAGATAACAGGTGCCGTTGTCAGGATACCCAGGGATGCCACCACCGTTGAGGTAGAGGCTCTGCGGTGTAAGGCTTCCGAACTGCATTCCTGACGCATCGGTGTATGGGTTCGCGCCGAACTGGGTCTGAGTACCCCTCGCTGCGCCCTCAAATGTGACGGTCATCGTGCCCTGTCCGTGGCAATGCGCAACGAGACAGAACAGCACCAGAGCGCACGCAAACTGCCGGAGCTTGGTTTCCCTACGCATGGTGCCTCCGACTGGCGCGTACGAACCAAAACGCACCAGCAACCCCCAGTAGCGCCAGCGCACCGCATGACGGCTCGGGCACGCCGTTGATCACAACGTTGTCCATCGAAAAAGGGGCATTGGCCCCGAATATGTCAACCTGGAACAGGTTCGTGAAGGTGGCATCCAGATTGAACGTCTGGAAACCCGGCAGCGGCGTCGTTAAGGTGAAATAGTTCGTGACTGTACCGGCCATGGGCTGGTAGCCGACAATCTCGAAGGTTCCCGGGAAGCGGCTACTTGTATTGTACGCGGCCAGATCGAGGGACACCAGATTGAAATACCTGGTGGGTAGAGTGTTGGTGAAAAAAAAGTCCACGTTTCCATCTGGCATTTGCAAATATCCCGTCCCGTCATCTGGATATCCAGGGATGCCGCCTCCATTAAGCACCACATTCCCAGGTGCAGCGCCGAAAGACATACCTGACTCATAATACACTCCGACGTTCTGCACTGTTCCACGTGGCGCACCCTCGAATGTAAACGTCATCGTTCCTTGACTGTGGCACTCTGTCTGGAGACAAAAAGCCCCAAGGGCGGGTGCAAGTAACTTGAGAGCCCTGCTCCTAAGCAGTGCGAGAGTGCGCCGTCTAAATGTCGGGATTATGTTCATTCGAATTGCTTTCTCTTAGTGTTTAACTGCCATCTAAGGAACCGGGACAACAACGAGATTACTAACCGAGATGCCGCCGTCGTAAATATCCAGGCTCACACCGCCAGTTGAATAAACCGGCGAAATGGGGTCCGATACGCTGATTACGTTGGTTCCGTGATAGTACACCTGCAAAGCACCGTTACTGCACACCAGTTTCAGCGGGTGCCAGTCGGGGCCAATGGACGGCAGATTCGTCTCCGCCATTGCCTGGTGATTATCCGTGCCGTCGTTTCCCCAAGTCGTCCAAGTGTAGAACTTTACCAGTTTCAGTACATTGGCCCCCGGGTAGAGCCAGGCCGCATAGTGCGCCCCGGTGGAAGCAGTTAAACACGCGCCCAGCCCTCCGCCGTAGGTTCCGTCTGCCAACTGAACCTGCCCTTCGACCGAATAATTGGAATCCGTCCAGAGCGGACTGAGGTAGGAATTCGCGTAGTTCCCACCCTGACTTCCCTGCATGACACCGCCGGACATGCTCCAGCCCCCCGCGTACACCTGCCAGGGGGCTAGGCTGTTCCCCGAACACCTTTGGAAGTCGTCGCTGTACAGGGTGCCTTGCTTGGTAACGAGAATTGTCACCGTGGCACTGCCGAAGTTATATGTGCCATCGGTCGCCTGGTAGGTGAAGCATTCTGTTCCGTCGGTCGCCGGTGTATAGGTAAACCCACCGTCATTATTGGCGTCCCACAGAAGGGAGCCGTATAGCGGAACACTGTTGGTGATGGCAGTCAAGCCAGGCCACGTGCCAGACCAGTCGTTGCTCAACACGCCTGTTGCCGCCACAGTGGCCAGGGATTGGGTCTGATTCACAATATAGAAGTCATCCCGGGCAAAGGGACCTGGAAAATATTCGACCTGAACATTGGTCACAGTTGTTCCCACCAGCACCTTGATCAGCTCACCGCTGGTTCGGTAGGTGTTGTTTGTTTCGCCGTTGGTCAGCAGCCGGGAAACGACGGCTGAGCCAAATCCCGACGCAAGGATTTCCACCGCGGTGTTGGTGTCCTGTGCCCCGCTGATCGTCACGGTTGCCAGGGAATGGGTGCCGTTAGTAGTGCCATAACTGGCGGTGATCTGCGCGGTGGAGCGTTTCACCCACCAGGCATAAACGCCTCGGGCGTTGGTGGACCATAGCCTCGGGAAAGATTGCGTGTTCATGCAGTACTGAACGTAATCCGGAATCAGGTATCCGGCGGTGAACGGATACGCCCGTAGGCCGGTGGTCAGGCCGTGAGCGTAGAAATTCAGCAGGAAACCGTTTGTATAATAGAAGTTTGCGCCCGCATGAAGGGTGTTCGCGGTGTGGACGCCTGGCGGGTGCCACGGGTCCATGGACTGAGCCACTAACTCGTAGTCATAGCCCTCATAGGCCGTGAACCAATCGCTCACCGGCTCGCTCAAGAAGGCGTATCGTTTGCCGTCCGTCCGCGTCGAGAGGGTAAAGGAAGGGAACGGCGTTAGCTTCTGATCCCCTGTAATTTTGACGCTCAGCCCTTCCTCGATCTCATAGCTGTCCTCGCGCGTCGCATTGAAGTAGGGCGGGCACCACACGCGAGGGCTGGCGACCTGATTGGTCACCCAGGATTCGACTTGACCGAAGGCAATCGCAAGGGAGTTTGAGGCGTAATTCTTCCCCCCGGGGAGGTCCAACGCTTCGTCGGGTCCCCAATGCCAATATTCATAGGTGGTGGGATCCATATCGCAGCATGAGCTCGGGTCGCCCGTCGCCCTTGGATTCTCCATTCCCCCGTTGTGAGGACCGATAGTCGCGCCATAATTGCTGACGGCGGTTTGCAGCCCGCTTACGACCGTGGAAAAGTCAATCGTCGGGTCGTTCGTAATCTGGCTTGTGCAGAAATAATAATCCCCGTAGGCCCCATTGGTGTACTCAATGTAGGCGGAATCTGCAACGTGGGCGATCTCGTCTGAGTAGTCTTCAAGGTCATGGCGGATCATGAAAGCCGCGTCGTACTGATACGGCCATGGACTGAGCCTGACGACGGGCAGTTGGGCGTTTTGGAAGGCCCATTCGATGGCCCGCCGGAAAATCATGTAGGCATACATGCCCGGCGCAAAACCGCCGTGGCCGATCAGGGGCTGGAGCGCGGCGTCGTAAATGAATTGACCGCTGCCATACGGGTTCACGGTCAAATAGGGGTACGTGTCTCCCCAGGCCAGCACCTGCACGCCGGAATTGGTCGGGACCTGCACCTGCCAAATCTGGTGCGGCCCGTTAAAGCCGGTGCCGTTGCAGTCGAGGGAATGGGTCAGGCAGGTGCCCCAGGAGATTTCGTCGGCGGAGGTCGGCATCCGCCACACCAACGTCCCGGAAGGAATATCTTGGACCAGACGGTGGTCGGTCTGTAGGGTCAAAGTGTAGTTGTCAGACCAGTTGGCGGCGGAAGGGCTGCTGCAACTGAGACCCATTTGATTGGTCAACGCAAAGTCGCCGCGAAAGCTGCCGTCGGTGTTGCGCGTGAAAGAGGACGAGCCGGCCAGGACGAAACCGCCGTTGGAGACGTAATTGGCCAGTGCCGCAATCTCCTCATCCCGAATTGCCTCGGCGGCCAGACTGATGAGGATCGGGTATTTGGGCGTGCCGTCGCTGTTCAGCAGCACGCCGGTGGCGATGTCGAGGTCGCTCAGCACGACATAGGGCGTGCCATCCGAACGCAGCGCCTCTTTGACCGACTCCGGCATCACGAAGTAATTCCAGTTCGTGCTCGAAAGTCCGTTCGTCTTTGTCCACCCCGAATCGTGTATCGCCACCGCCATGCCCGACGGCCGGGGTGGATAAATCTTCATCGTGGCGCTGGCAGAACTGGGGTTCACCAGATACCCGTTGCCCAGCACCAGCGTCAGCGTCACCGACTCGTCCAACCCGGCGAGGCTGTCGAACAAGGGGGTAATCTCGATTTCAGCCGAGAGCTGGCCGTTTGTAATCGTGACGGTGCCACCGAGGCTGGTGTAGTCCACCCCGTTGCTGGCCGAGCCGCTGACCTGATACGTCACCGGCAGGTTGGAGGTGCCCTTCGAGGTGACCGAAACCACGAATTTGCCGCTCTGACCCGAATTGGTGGCGGAAGCTGGCGCCACCGCCAGATTGTAATCCGGGTCCAGTCCAATGGAAGCAATGGTATTGCCGCCCGCCGCCCGGAAGAAACTTTGGAA
>JBEKJO010000240.1:0-6751 GCA_050011195.1 Verrucomicrobiota bacterium
TCGTATCTCACGCATCCTCAATAAGTAGCAGTGTTAATAATGAGTTAAGCAGGAGGGCTAATAATATTGCAACTGCAATGACTTATGGAGATTTCTGCGCCTAAGTCCGACAGGCTGCTAGGGAAAAAGCAAAGCCACCGGGCGAACTGGAGCTTCGGGCGCCCCGATATTCGCCCGCTGGTTCTGTCCATGGAACGCAAGAGGCAAAAGTTGAAGGGGTGAGCACCAGAGGGTGCGGGCGAGCCTGCGGTGGGCGCAAATCTCCCGCAATCCGGCTCACGCCGGGGCGAGAGCCGGAATATTTGGGCTGGTGGTCAGAACTCCGCACTAATCAATCCGGTCCGCAAAGCGAAGCGCACCAGTCCCGGGATGTCGAAAATCTTCAAGACTGCCATCAACTTTGCGCGATGGTATTCAACGGTTTTGTCGCTGACTTTCAGGATCGAAGCGATGGCCTTGGTGGTTTGGCCTTCGGCCAGCAGTTGAAGGATTTCGCGCTGGCGCGAGGTCAACTGCTCGAGCGGGCTGCTGGAGTGGGCGATTTGTTGCAGGGGGAACTTCTTGAGGAACCGGCTGGCGATTTCCCGGCTCAGGTAGATTTCGCCGCCGACCACGCTGTTGAGGGCCGCCTGCAATTCGGCCGTCGCTGCTTTCTTGAGCAGGTAGCCGCACGCGCCGGATTTCAACGCCTGCAACACGTACTCGTCGTTGGGGTGCATGGAGAGGATGATCACCCGCACGTGCGGGAAGTCCCTGGTGATGCGCGCCAAAGCTTGGAGGCCATTAAGGCCGGGCATGGAAATATCCATCAGCACCACATCCGGCTGCTGCGCTTTGATGAGGTCAAGGACCTCGCGGCCATCACTGGCCTCACCCGCGACCTCCAATCCTGGAAGTTTTTCCAGCAGCGCGCGGATGCCGGCGCGCACGAGCGTGTGGTCGTCGGCCAGCAGGACACGGATGGATTTGGCAGAGGTTTTCAGATTACTGGAAGTGTTCATATAGCTCCGATCAAGACTGCGGGATGCGCCCACTTTAGCGGAAACCAGGCGTGAACTTCGGTGCCTTGGCCCGGAGTGGCATGGTACTGGAGGCCGCCGCCGGCCAGCGTCGCGCGCTCTTCCATGCTCAACAAACCCAGACTGGTGCCGCGCACGGCTTTTTCCCGAAGACAGGCTACATCAAAACCGACGCCATCATCGCGCACGGATAAATGGAGTTGCTGGTCATTTCGGGTCAGTTCCACGATCACGGTGCGCGCTTTGGCATGTTTCACCACGTTGGTGAGCGCTTCCTGGGCCACGCGAAAACACTCGGTTTCGATCATTGGATCCAGGCGCTGCGCCAAAGGTTCTACCCGGACTTCGGCCTGCAGCCCGGCCAGCGCGGCCTGCCGCTCGGTGTACCAGCGCAACGCCGGCTCCAATCCCAAATCGTCGAGCATGGACGGGCGCAAGTTCAGCGAGAGATCATGCACTTGCTCCAGCACGCGCTCTACCATCTCGAGGCTCTGCTTCAAGCGCGGCGCCAGGGCGTCGGTGCCCGGCAATTGCAGCATCGCTTGCAGGTTCAGTTCGGCCACGGTGAGGGCCTGGCCGATTTCGTCGTGGAGTTCGCGCGCGAGGTGCCGGCGTTCGGTCTCCTGGACTTTCACCAACCGGCGGGAAAGAGTTTGAAGTCTTTGGCGGGATTCCTTGAGTTTCCCCTCGGCTTGCTTGCGCTTGGTAATGTCGCGAATGTTGCATTGAATGACCTTGCCGCCGTCGACCTGATAGACGTTGCTGACAAACTCCACATTGATGGACCGGCCGTCGCTGGTTTCCAGCGGCAGGTCTTCGTAACGGACATAGGCTTCACGCTGCAGCTCCCGGAACTCCGCCTTGGACGCTTTGGCGTCTTTGAAAGGGCCGATCTCCCAGAGTTTGTTTCCCAGCAACTGCTCGCGAGTGTAGCCCAACATATCCGTCAGGAACGGGTTGACATCATCAATTTGCCCGGTGCCCGCATTGAGAATCAGGATTCCGTCCTGGGCGGTTTCAAACAGCCGGCGGTAGCGCATTTCGGAAGCTCTCAGCGCGTGATCCGCCGACTGGCGTTCCGCTTCGCGCTGCTGCAAGGCTTCGGCCATCTGGTCAAAGGCACGCATTAGTTGTGTCAATTCATCCCGCGCGCGGGGCAAGCCAGTGCGAACGCTGTGATCGCCCGCGCCCAGCCGCGCGGTGAAATTCACTAACGCCTGGATCGGGCGCAAGACCAGGTAGCGACTGCCGATCCAGCCGACCACCAGGACCAGGCCGGCGACAATCCCCACGCAGGTGAGATTGCCCATCACCATGCGGTCCGGCTCAGCAAAGAGCACCTTCCGGGGGATACTCAGAATGCTGATCACCTCGCCAGCCACGAGCGCGCTGCGGGTGGACGTGAAGTCATAGAAGACGGAAATCCCCTTCGGGTCCACCGCCTCCATGACCCCGTTTTTTCGAGTCAGGAAGGTCTTCAAAAGTGACGTTTCCGGCAGAGGTTCGCCCACCAGCCACTTTTCCGGCGCGGGATAACGCATGAGGATCGTGCCCTTGCCGTCGATTTTGGTCCAGGTGGCCCCTTGGGGCAACTGCACCTGGACCGCATAATCGGAACGGTTGACCCAGTCCAAATCCAGCGCGGCGAAGACCACCGCCTGGACCTGTCCGGAGGGACCGAAAACCGGATAGCCGAGACTGAAACTGGGCTTGCCGCTAATGCGGCCGACCTCATAGTCGCCAATGGACAAGTCGCGCGTGGCGAGCGCGCGTTGGAAGAACGAACGATCGGCCAGGTTGACGGTGTTTGTCAGCGGGAGGGCGCTGGCCACTACCTCTCCATTGGTCTTAATCATTCCCAGGTTGGCATAGCGCGGGTAGTCGGCGAAGAGCGTGCGCAGCAACTTGGTACAGTTGCCCCACCGGGCCGATTGCACCTGCGAAGACTCCGCCACCGCGCGCAGCAGTTGTCGCGTCCCGGCGATCAACTCGTCTTCTTTCCGGGCGGCCAGCTTGACCATGTCTTGCGAACGTTGCCGCAAAGCCGCCGTCTGGCGTTGGCGATCTTGCCGCGCAATGTGCAGAGTCAGCGCCACCGGCGGGAGCGAAGCCAGCACCACCAGCAGCACCAGGCGGAACCGCAAGCCCGAAAAAAGCTGACTCATAGTGCGCACAATGCTCTCTGCTTCGAATCGCTCACTCTTTGAGCGTGAGATTGTTTACGACACTTTTCACGCCCACGACTTTGCTGGTGACCTCTCCGGCACTGTTTCTCTGAGCGATCGTGTTGACAAAGCCGCTTAACTGGACGACGGCATTGGAGGCTATGACCATCACTCCGTCGTATCTGTAATCAATGCCTGCCGCCAGGGCTTCCCGGACACGCTCGGCCGTGCGACTGTCTTCCATACGCGGGTCCATGCTTTGATCGCTCGTGTTAACAAAGCCGCTTAACTGGACAACGCCTTTGAAGGCTGTGGCTTGTACTCCGCCGAACTTGTATTCAGGGGCCGCTGCCAGGGCTTCCCGGACACGCTCAGCCGTGCGACTGTCTTCAACACGCTGGTCCGTGCTTTGATAGTAGCGGTCGGCGGCACAACCCGTCAGGCCAACCATCAACGGTAACGCGCTGAGGCAGGTGATTAAGGCCCACACCTTTGCAGATGTTTTCGTCATACCCGCTGAAGACTTAGCAGGTGGCGGGCCGCTTTTCGTGACACGGCCCCAAGCTGTTGCCGTTGGGTCACTTGCGCGTTTGCGGCGCCGCGGTTCTGCTGCCACTGGCCCGACGGCATCGTGCAAATTACTCGGGTTTAGTTCCGCGCATCATGCAATTTGCACAGAAGGCATCGCTAAGAAAACGCACGCGCGGGCCTTTGACATCCATAACGCGTTGAATGGCAACGTATCCAAAGAGGAAGCCCCGGCGGCACAGTTCAAGCTAAGCCAAAACACATGGAACGCGTCGATCCGACAACCGAGCTGGGCAAGATCCTCGTTTGGGGTTCCCAGCAAAGGGCCACCGATCTCCACACCCAGGCCGACCGGCGCTACTCCATTCGCCTGGATGGCAAACTCCAGCGAATTGCCCCGCAGCAATTTACGGTGCCCAGCAATGATGACGTTATGAGGATGCTGCGCCAGGCGTTTTCGAGCTCGATCTACGAGCGGATTGAGAAGGCACACGAGATGGACTTAAGCTTCCTGTGCGCGCAGGTGCGCTATCGAGCCAATTTCAGCAAACAGCAAGGCAAGCAGTCCTGCTCCTTCCGGGTCGTGCCGCAGCACATGCTCAAACTGCAAGACCTGGAGTTGCCGGCCACGGTCGCCGATTTGGTTAAAGAGCCGCGCGGGCTCCTGATCGTGACCGGGGCCTCCGGCCAAGGCAAGAGCACGACGATTCGCGCTCTGTTGCAGCGACTCAATGAGACCCTGGCGTTGCGCATCATCACCATCGAAGATCCGATCGAGTATCTTTTTGAAGAGGATAAAAGCCAGTTTGAACAACGCGAAGTTGGCGTGGACACCGAATCCTTCGCCGACGGAATCCGCAACGCGGTGCGGCAGGACCCCGAGGTGATCTTCCTGGGCGAGATCCGGGATGCAGACAGTATTCTGGCGGCGATGCAAGCAGCCGAAACCGGCCACCTGGTGCTAACCACACTGCATGCGGATTCCGTGCCGCGGGCCATTGACCGCATCCGGGAGTTCTATCCGGCGCCGGAGCAGGCGAACGCCAGTGCGCTGCTGGCCCGGAGCCTGAATGCCATGATCTGCCAGCGGCTCATCCCGAGCTGCTCCGGGAAGCGGATTCCCTGCTTGGAAATCATGAAGCGCAATGTGGGCACTCAGGACGCGGTCGCACGGAATGATCTGGCTCTCCTGGCTTGCAATATCGAAGCCTCAGTCAATGAGGGCATGCATAGCTTCGACCAGTATTTGATGCAGCTTTTCAAGGGCGGGTACGTGGCCTTGGAAACGGCTAAACACTATGCCAATAACTGGAGCCGAGTGGAAATGGACATGCATGGCTTTGCGCCCTCCGCCGGCGGCCTCCTCAAGCCCGATGCGGCGCGATGAATCCCCCGGTGGGTTCGGACGAAACCGACTTTATGTATACACCTAAACCGCACTTTCCGCTGGGTTCATAACCCCGCTGAAGGTCTCCCTCAAATTCACGATGAAACAGAGCGAAGACACACTCGGCGCGCCCGACGAGCAATACACGAGTTCAAGCTCGTCGGCGCACGAGCGCCCGGACAGAAACGCTTTTGGGCCGGGCTGCCCCAAACTGTCTAAGTGTGTTTCGGACTGCGCCACAGCATCGTCAGCCCAACCAGGGCGGCGACGATGCCTCCAACGAGCATCCAAACCGCTTTATTCGTCGGTGATGCCGTAAAGAACCTGGAGACGTCCGAGGTGAAGGAGTTGGTGGCGTTAAACCCGGTGATGATGAGCACAATGCCGCCCACGAGCAGAGCCAGAGAAACGATTTTATTCATGACAGACTTTCCATGTGATAATTGACGGGTCGTTCTTGTTTGGCGCCCATCACGCTGATCGGCGGCCCTGGATCAAGCTGAACAGCACCATGACAATGGCAGCCACCAGCAGGAAGTGAATTAACCCTCCCATCGTGTAACTGCTCACCAGACCGAGCAGCCACAGAATGAGCATAATTACCGCAATCGTGTATAACATATATTTTTCCTTTCGGTTTGTTTTGGAACCGCTGCGGGCTGACGCGTCCGCGCCAGTCCACAGAGATTCAGTGTTCAATTCTTGCTCAGAGTCGTATCGATGGTCATGTTATTGACCACGCTGCTGACACCGTTGACATCGGTGGCCAGTTTGGTGACGAGGCTCTTTTCGGCGGCGTTCCTGGCAATGCCGCTTAGTGTAACCACGCCATCCGTCGTCTCAACCCCCGTCTTCAGGGCGCTGGTCGAGCGGTGCGACAGCAATGACGCCTTGACCTGGGCCGTGATGGACGCGTCATCAATCTTCTCGCCCGTGGTTTCGGCCGGGTGGGCTGGGGTCTTGACGATCGTCATCTCGTTCTTCACCGCTTTGACGCCTTCGACATCTTTGGCGTACTCGGTCGTCAGCTCCTTTTGGGCCATGCTGGAGGCTTTGCCACTCAACGAAACGATTCCGTCCGTGACGTTCACATCCGTCTTGGTGGCGCTCACGTTGCGATGGAACAGCAGCGCGGTTTTCACTTTCAGGGCGATCCAGGTATCGGAGTGCTCAGCGGGGGCTTCGCCTTTGACTACCAGGCGATTGTCCACGCTTTTGACGTCGGGAAGTCCTGACACGGTGTCACGGGCCAGGCCGATATGGGAGTCTTCGGCCACCGTGCCCGTCAAGGTGACAGCGCCGTTCTTGGACTCAATCTTGATCGAATCGTCCGTGAGGTAGTGTTTGAATACATAGGACTTTTGGGCGGAGGACTCGATGCGGTCGTCCGTTTGCGATGCGCGCAGAGGCACGCCGGCGAGCAACAGGATGCTGGCCGCGATGAGGATTACGTTTTCACGTGTGTTTACTGATCTTTTTATCATTATATGTCTTTCTTTTTTATTGGTGTTTGCTCTTGTTTCCCGTTAAGGCGATAGGTGCCTCTCGGCCCGTTGGCCAGCTCAGGATATTCTCTTTCAATTTGCTTTTGAGGCACTGCCGGTTGGTGCGTTCGGCACCAGCCAACAGCGATCTGCCCGACTAGTTCCTGG
>JBEKJO010000241.1:0-6710 GCA_050011195.1 Verrucomicrobiota bacterium
CTCATACCTCGCACAAACTGCCTGCAGGGTGTAGCCGCCGACGGCAGTCGGCGCCATCTTTCGGGACTGAGAATCAGCGCCGACTGCCGTCGGCGGCTACACACTATGAAATCTCCCGGTTAGGCCCGCGCTTCGCCGGCACTGGGCCGGTCGCCGCTCCAGCGCGGCGCGCGCTCTTCCCGGGGTCGCGCAATGTTCACCGTCAAGGCGCGGCCTTGAAACTCTTTGTTATGGAATTGCTCGACGGCTTTGCTGGCCTCCTCCGGCGTGGCGTATTCCACGAAGGCGAAGCCCCGCGACTTGCCCGTCACTTTGTCCAGCATCAGGTTCACCGAGGTGACCGCGCCGGCCTGGGAAAAATACTCCTGGAGATCATCTTGCATGGTCTGGTAGGACAAGTTGCCCACGAAGAGCCTGTTTTGGTTCATAAGGTCATGTCGGCCCAAGAAAACCGAGCGGGGAGGACTGCTCCGGCAGGATCGCTGAATGTCGTCTTTCTAGTTAGGTTCACTGACAATCTGTCTGCTGACACCGACACGCTCGTTCTTTGAACGGACGAGAGATTTGTAACAAACCAAGCCGCCCCGTCAACAACAGATTCGGAAAGATTTGGGCCCGGGGGGGCGGCGGGAGGGCGCGCCGCCCGGGCCTTCAATTGGCGCCTGGACGCCGGACTAATACCGGTAATGGTCGGGCTTGTAGGGACCCTCGACGGGCACGCCGATATAGTCGGCCTGCTTGCGGGTCAGCTTGGTCAGCTTGACGCCGATTTTCTCCAAGTGCAGACGGGCGACTTCCTCGTCGAGCTTCTTGGGCAGGCGATAGACCGCCGGCTGGTACTGCTCGCGATGGGCCCAAAGGTCGAGTTGCGCCAGGACCTGATTGGTGAAGGAATTCGACATCACGAAGCTGGGATGGCCTTCGGCGCAGCCCAGGTTCACCAGGCGGCCTTCGGCCAGCAGGTAGATGCTCCGGTCGCCCGGCAGGTCATAGCGGTCCACCTGCGGCTTGATGTTCACCCGCGAGACCCCCTTGGCCTGGTTGAGGCGGTCCACTTGGATCTCATTGTCGAAGTGACCGATGTTGCAAACGATCGCCTGGTCTTTCATCTTGAGCAGGTGCTCGAGCGTGATGACGTCGCAATTGCCGGTGCACGTCACGTAAATGTCCGCCTCGCCCAAGGTGGCTTCCAGGGTGGTCACTTCAAACCCTTCCATCGCGGCCTGCAGTGCATTGATCGGATCGATCTCCGTCACGATGACGCGCGCGCCGAAACCGCGGAGACTGTGGGCGCTGCCTTTGCCGACGTCGCCGTAGCCGCAGACGCAGGCGGTCTTGCCGGCAATCATCACCCCCAGGGCGCGCTTGAGGCCGTCGGCGAGCGATTCGCGGCAGCCGTAGAGGTTGTCAAACTTGGACTTGGTAACCGAGTCATTGACGTTGATGGCCGGCACCAGGAGTTTGCCGGCTTCGAGCATCTGGTAGAGGCGATGGACCCCGGTGGTGGTCTCTTCGCTGACGCCTTTCCATTCTTTGACGACCTCGGTAAACCACCCGGGCCGCTCTTGGGCACAACGTTTGAGGAGTTTCTTGATCACGTCCTCTTCGTGGCTGCCGCTCGGGCTGTCTGCCCAATTGCTGCCATGCTCCATCTCGTAGCCCTTGTGCAGCAGCAACGTGGCGTCCCCCCCGTCGTCCACGATCAGTTGGGGGCCTTTGCCGCCAGGGTGCGTCAATGCGGCCAGGGTGAAGTCCCAGTATTGCTCGAGCGATTCGCCTTTGAAGGCGAAGACCGGAATGCCGGCTTGGGCAATCGCCGCCGCCGCCTGGTCCTGCGTGCTGAAAATGTTGCAGCTTGCCCAGCGCACCGAAGCGCCCAACTCCGCCAGGGTCTCGATCAGCACAGCCGTTTCGATTGTCATGTGCAGCGAGCCGGTCACCCGGACCCCGCGCAGGGGTTTGAGCGTGCCGTGTTTCTCGCGGACGGCCATCAAACCGGGCATTTCCTGCTCGGCCACGGAGATTTCCTTGCGGCCCCACTCGGCGAGGCTGATGTCCTTGATCTGGTAGTCGCCCGTCGCGCGCATTCCGCCATTGGCGGAGGCGGCTTTCTTTCCATTGGTCTTGGTCAAAGTTCGCATGATGTTTGTATTCAGTGATTGGTGATGAGTGATGGGGCACGCGCTCAGTTACGGGCGAGCCGCCGCGCGCGCAGCCGCTCGGCCGTTAACCAGCGACGCGGCTTTCTTCAGCGTGGCCGCCGCCACCGCCGGCGCGGATTTGCCGGCCGCTTGGCGCAAGGCCTCGACTTTGTCGGTCTTCTCCCACGTAATATCCGGGTCGTTCTTGCCGAAGTGGCCGTAGTTGGTCGTCTTCAAATAGATCGGGCGCAGCAGGTTGAGCTGCTGGATGATGGCCGCCGGCTTGAAGCTGAACACCTCGCCCACGACCCGCTCCAGTTCCTCGTCGCTCACGACGCCGGTGCCAAAGGTGTTGATGCAGACGGAAACCGGGTCGGGATAGCCGATGGCGTAGGCAAACTGAATCTCCGCGCTGGTAGCCAGGCCCGAGGCGACAATATTCTTGGCCACGTAGCGGCCCATGTAAGCCGCGCTGCGGTCCACTTTCGACGGGTCTTTACCGCTGAAGCAACCGCCGCCGTGCCGCCCCATCCCGCCGTAGCTGTCCACGATGATTTTGCGGCCCGTCAATCCCGTGTCGCCCTGCGGCCCGCCGACCACAAACCGCCCGGTCGGGTTGATGAGATAAACGGTCTTCTTATCGAGCAGATGCGCGGGCAAAACCTTCTTCACGATTTCCTCGATGATGAAGCGCTCGATAGTCCGGTGCTTGACGTCCGCCGAATGTTGCGTTGAGACCACGACGTTGGTGATGCGCACGGGCTGGTCATTGACATACTGCACGGAGACTTGGCTCTTGGCGTCAGGCCGCAGCCATTTGACCGCCCCGGTCTTGCGCACGCGGGTCAACTCGCGTCCGAGCTGGTGGGCAAACATGATCGGCGCGGGCATCAGTTCCGGCGTCTCGTTGGTGGCGTAACCGAACATCAGGCCCTGGTCGCCCGCCCCTTGCTCGGCGGTCTTCTTGCCTTCGGCCGCCCGAGCATCAACCCCTTGCGCAATGTCGGGGCTTTGCGAGGTAATGGCGTTCAGGATCAACACCCGGTCCGCGTGAAAGACATCGTCGTCATGCGTGTAACCGATTTCGCGGATCGCCTGGCGGGCAATCGCGTTGAAATCCGGCTTCGCCTTGGTCGTGATTTCACCGCCCACCACGACCAGGTTGCACTTGGCGTAGGTCTCGCAGGCCACGCGGCTGCGCGGGTCCTGCGCCAGGCAGGCGTCCAGCACCGCGTCGGAAATCGTGTCGCACACTTTGTCCGGATGGCCCTCGCCGACGGACTCGGAAGAAAAGATGTAGTTCTTGCTCATTAGATTAGACTGTATAGACTTTGGTTATCGGTCATATTGACGTATCGGGATAACATGATATATCATGGGCTGTGGCCGTCAACAGATATTTTCGGAAAACAGCGCCGTGAGCAGTACCCTTAAATCCCTCCGCGCCCTGTCCGACCCCACACGGCTGCGGATCGTGGCGTTGTTGGACAAGGACGAACTGTCGGTCAACGAGCTTCAGGAAATCACGCGGATGGGGCAATCGCGCATTTCGACTCATCTTGGCCTGTTGCAGGATTCCGGCCTGGTGCAGTCCCGGCGGGACGGCAAGCGCACCTTTTACAAGCTCAGCCCGCCGGCGAACGAAGCGGCTGGCGAATTCATCCAACTGGCGATGCGTGGCGCCCGGGAATTGCCCGAACACGCGGGCGATCAAATCAATCTGAAGCGGATTCTGAGCCGCCGCCGGGAGCAGGCGCAGGTCTATTTCAACCAGGTCGCGGGGCGGTTCGACCGGGTTTACGGGCCGGGCCGGTCCTGGGAGGCGTTTGGACACCTGCTGCTGCGGATTCTGCCGCCATTAGTGGTGGCCGACCTCGGTTCGGGCGAGGGCCTGTTGAGCGAATTGCTGGCGCGCCGGTGCCGGAAAGTCATCGCGGTGGATAACTCCGAGAAGATCGTGGCTTTCGGCGCGGCCAAGGCGAAGAAGAACAATCTCAAGAACCTCGAGTTCCGGCATGGGGATTTGCAGAACCCGCCCATTGAGCCGGAGAGCGTGGATTTGGTGATCCTCAGCCAGGCCCTGCATCATGCGGAGGAACCGGCCAAAGCCATCCGCAGCGCCTACCGTATCCTCAAGGCGGGCGGACAAGTCATGATTCTCGACCTCGCCCGGCATAACTTCGAGCGGGCGCACGAGCTTTACGGCGATCAGTGGCTGGGTTTCGCCGAAAGCGATCTGCACCGGTGGCTCGAAGAGGCCGGCTTCAAGCGGATCGAAATCAGCGTCGTCGCCCGCGAAGAACAGCCCCCGCATTTTGAAACCCTCTTGGCGGGCGGCCAGAAATAAGCGGCAGAGGATCACCGGCGCTCCGGCCCCCCTTCCTTCTTCGCTCAACTTTCTGCTCAACTACCTGCTTGACAAATCTCCCGGGATCTGTATAGTAGGCGCCGACTTCGGAGTGCCCCGCGGCTCGACGGCTGGATCGCACCGGTGCCCGGCCCGGGGATCTGACGGCAGAAAGAAGGACGGTAGGGCGAGCGTCCTCGCGAGCTTGGGCGCCCCGCCCCAGGGTGCAGGGCGGGAGAGGGAAGCGGGATGACTGCAACATCCCTGAAACATCACTGGAACATCACTGGAACTCCAGTACTGCTACGGGGGCGCCACGGTATTTCTGCCCTCACGCAGGCAGGGCGCGCTGTCCCCAGCGCGCCGCGATTACGCGCTTCCGCTCCTGTAGTTTGGGGAGGCGCCGCTTAACCCATCAACTCCTTTAACCTATCAACTGCTTCAAGTTCCCTGCCCTTCCGGCCCCGGCACGATGGCGCTGGTTTGTTTGAGCGCATCCGTCCGACCGTTGACCAGTTGCCGCGTCCAGATAAAGACCTTCTCACCGACCGGCGGCACGCCGAACCTCTCCTGGTAGAGCTTCGTGATGTCGCTCCACCCCTCCACCGCGTCGTCCAACCGGCCCAGAAGAACGCCATGACTCCTCGGCACCGAGATGCCCGGGCTGCACCACGGCAAGCCAAACACAAACGTCAGCTTCGCGGGGGCCTCGGGAACCCCCAGCCGCAGCGTAATCGCCCCGCCCTGGTTCAGCATCTCCAGTTTCCCCACCGGATTCGGCTTGATCTTCTCGCGCTTGGGCGGGTCCATCACCAGCGGTTGGCCGTAGGCGAGCAGCGTGCAATTGATCTTAAGCCAAAACGGGTAGGGCTTCATCTTCTCCTTCCTGGCGGCCACCGCCCAGGCCGCGCGCTGTTGCTCCATCAGCGTGCGCCACGTCCTCGCAACCAGGATCCGATTGGCCAGCGCGCGCAGTTTGGCATTCGTGGAGCGGGGGCGCCGGCTGGGCCGGCTCCGCAGCACCTGCCCATGCGGGTCGTTGACGAACACCGTGTTGCCGATTTTGCCGGAATACTTGCCTTTGCGTATTTTCGCCATATTCGTTCCTCGTGTCGCTGGCCGTCCGCGCCGGCCCTCGCCCGCGCGGTCACGACGGGCCATTTCCCCCGTCGTCCGGCCAACCCAACGCCCCATCTAACCCGCAACCCCACACCCGCACAAGCCCCATTTCGCCGCCAGTGCGGCAACGGGGCGCACTCCGGCCCAGTCGCTTTCAGTGGTGGCACTTGCTCCCGCGCTCCGGCACTCGGATTTTGCGCCTGTGGCGCTCGCTGGCTTTATCCGTGCCAACAGGCTCCAAAGACGGGGATTTTATTTTCGGCGCACGCTAAAAAAAGGATTGCAATCTCGGAGAGGAATGCATAAGCATAAGAGAAATGGCAGGGGAGCAGGATTCTAGATGAGCAAGTTGAATCGTAATGAACTGAGGAACTAATGAAGACGAGGGTCCGAGGCGGTCTGAAAGTCAGCGTGATCCTTCTGTTCGTCGCCGGCTGTGTGCTTGTCGCAAGCGCACAGTGGCAAATCGGGGAGCAAGTGTCGCCGCCGTGGCCACGGGGAGAATATTTCTCGATGCGCCTGGCCCCAAACGGACCGCCTCTGCCTTTTCCACCCGGTGATGTGCCGGTGTACTATCTCGGAACCGTGCCGGGCAGTACGAATAACGCCTTTGCGTACGACGATCGGGCCTTGTCGCCCGGCGGGCAGTCCAGCCCCCAGAGCACGGAGAGCTGGCCTTCTTTGCCGGGAGGTTTTAACGGAAGCGGCGGGGGCAGCGGGACGAATACCCCTATGGGAGGAATGTCTTTCGTTTACGGCACCAACCTCTATCTCTTCATCGGCCCCACGAATATTGTGAACGGCCCCGTGACTGATCGCGAGGCCTGGCTGATGCTGACCAACACGTATCCAGGCGTCTATTATCAACTGGAAAACCGCCAGGCCATTAATACGGGGACTCCGTGGCAATTCGGCCAGCTCCTTCAGGACAACGGGACAAGCAACCAGGTTTGGTTCAGCAATGTGCCCACCTATAATCCCTTCCAAAGTTTCTTCCGGGCGGCGGGCGGCAATACCATTGCTTCCATTGGACTGGACCCGGATTACAATCTGGCGGTGGCGCCAGCTTCCGCCACCAATTCGGGTCAGAGCGGCAAATTCGT
>JBEKJO010000242.1:0-6637 GCA_050011195.1 Verrucomicrobiota bacterium
AATCTTGGTATCAACAGAACGACCCGGAGGATGGTTTTGCCTTCCCCCCGGAGGCGCGTGCGGTAGAATATGTCCGCACATTTGAACCGGCGCGATTTGGTTTTGCCTTCCCCCCGGAGGCGCGTGCGGTAGAATTGGCACGTTCAGCGATTCCATTGCTTCCAAGTTTTGCCTTCCCCCCGGAGGCGCGTGCGGTAGAATTCTATGCGGGCAATCCCTTTGAATATCAGGGTTTTGCCTTCCCCCCGGAGGCGCGTGCGGTAGAATCGGATCAGCGGAATATAAACCTCCTCCGTTGTTTTGCCTTCCCCCCGGAGGCGCGTGCGGTAGAATTTTGGCCCCGCAATTCATCGTTAACTACAAGTTTTGCCTTCCCCCCGGAGGCGCGTGCGGTAGAATAGCGCCGGTGATAAAGCGCAGGACGATGCGGTTTTGCCTTCCCCCCGGAGGCGCGTGCGGTAGAATCTTTCGCCGCCTGTTGAACTGGCTCAGGTAGTTTTGCCTTCCCCCCGGAGGCGCGTGCGGTAGAATGACGACAGACCGACGGCTTTGCCTGTAGAGGTTTTGCCTTCCCCCCGGAGGCGCGTGCGGTAGAATAGGCTTGCGCCAAGTGGCTGAGTGTGGTCAATTTAGGGTCAGTTACGCGCTTCCGGGGGGAAGGCTTAACTGATACGGGGCTTCGCTGCCCACTGCTTGCACGGCAACGAGGCCCTGTTTATTCACTCCCAAAACTCGACCTGGCCGGGCACCTTCGGATCCTTGGCCCGCTTCCCCTGGTCGTAATTCGGCCCGATCACCGTAACGCTCTTGGCCCACTGCTCATCCGTGATGAATAGCAGCCGGACGTTGCCCGCCGCCGGCACCAGCCCCTGCACGCTTTGCAGGTGCTTGCTCAACTGCTCGAAGTTCACGCAGGGCCGGGCATAAACGCTGTACTGGATCATCAGGAAGCCGCTGTCTAACAGGTCATTGCGGAACCGGGAGGCGACCTTCCGCTCCTCGTGCGTCATCACCGGCAAATCAAACATCGCCATCAGCCAGCCCATGCTGAAAGGACTGTTGTTCATGGCCCGTTGCCGCCCTCAGGCAGTTCCGGCACCCAAAACCGCCCCGCCGATAGCTCCGCATACGCCCGCGCCAGTGAATTGGCCGAAGCGTCTATGGCGTCCATCAGCTTCAACGTGAAATCCCCTCGCTCCACCCTCCGATCCCGCAGTCCCGTCCCCACCCGCTTCGCCCACCCCTTCATCGAAACCTCCGGTTCCACCAGATACTCCGCCAGCATCAATTCCACCGCCGGTCGAAACGGCTCCATCAGGTCATACACCAGCGGGTCCGAGCGGTACCGGGCCATGTGGTGCACCCCCAACTGCGGCAGCAGCCCGTGAATAATCAGACTCCGGTGGCACAGCGCCGCCAGCACCGCATAGCCGTAGTTGAGCATCTGGTTGGGCGGCGTGTCCTCCTTCCGATCCCGCTTGGTCCCCGTCCAGCCGATGGACGGAAAATAAAGCTGCCAGTAACGGCGCGCGCAGTTGGCCTCATCGAACTCCCCCTGCTTGAGCGCCAGTTCCAAGTGCGGCGAGCGAAGCTGCTTCCGCTGCAACACCCGCGTCTGGTTCAACGTCTTGCCGCGCACCATCTCCCGCCACAGCCGCTCGTTCAGTCGCCGCGGCCGCGCCGTCTGGTGCTGGAACGCCTGCAAATCCACCACCCGCCCCAGCGGCGCCGTCCAACCGCGCGGCTGGTAACGCCCATCGCAGTGCAGCACGATGCCATCCGTCTCCAGCAGCCCCGACAGAAAGGCCGATGTCAGTGTCACCCCCCGCGCCGCAATCACCACCGCCCGCACGTCCTCCAGCGGCAGCCGCCGGTCGTCCTGCCCCTCGACCCGGCACGTGATAAACCCCCGCTCCCGGCCCAGCACCGCCCCATGCTGAAATACATGCAAAATGTGGTGGCTCATTTTTCGGTGCGGCTAGATTGTCTCGAATCCGGCAACGAGCAGTGCTTGCAAGGGCGCCACGACGCGCTGGTTGCCGGCGGAGCTGAATTCGACATCCATCGAGGCGGTTATGATTGTGTTCAGCATAAACGTGCCCGGTGCCAACGGGGCAGTGGCTTGGACCCGCCGTTTCTGCTTTTGCTCGTTTTTGATGACCAACCTATAGTCAGGCTGTGGCAATTCCTTCCGCAGCCGAAACAAACACTTTGAGCGAACGAAGCAATGGACTTTGGATTTGCCGCCGGTTTGGACAATGCGCGTCAACTCCTGTCTGATGGACGCGTGCACATACACCGGCTTCACCGCCAGATTTCCGTCAGCGTCGGTGTAGATGATTTGGCCTTGGTGATCGCCTTTGGCCTTACGCCAAGCGCCCTCGCCATCTTTGGAGAGGTCTTTGAACTCATCGGGTGCTGCGGCATTCACACACACTTTCAAGATGCGGGCCCCGGTTGTGCCATCTTCCCGCTTTTGCGCGAATGATTCGCAGAATGCCTTCCACTTCGGTTCGTCAGGATTCGTGGCCGCGAATTCCTCCAGCCGACGTCTGATTGTGGCGTCACGAACGGATTGGATTTGCTTAACTAGATATATCAGGTCGAACGTTGTCTTGCCCGGCGCTCCGGCCGGCTTTTGTCGAAGGTCGAGAACGGCGACCCGCTGCACGATGACCGGTTTGCCGCCGTCGAGACGGCAGCCGAAGCTCGTGTCAGCCAAGGCGGCACGCTCGTAGGCAATGTTGCGCGGCATGACCTCTGCCAAATGCTGCTGAAACAACTTCCTGATAGTTTGGTAATCCTCGCGCCCCTCAGCGTTGCGGAAAGCCGCCGGGAACCGGAAGAATCCCTCCTTGTTCGGATCGCGCGCCCACTGCGGGATGAACGTCAGCACCATCGCGTCGAGAGCGTGGTGACGTTTATCGTCCCGGTTCTTGACCTTCTTCGCCAACACCTCCGCATCAGTGACCTCTGTGTAAAGCAGCTTGTCCAAGCCGTATTTTCGGCGCACGCGCGCTGTGAGGCCGCCGGAAACGACAATCACACGCTTGACCGGCTTCGGGCCGCTGTAGTCAGTGCCGTTCTTCCAGCCGAAACGGAGATTCGCGATGGTTTGGGCGAGTTTGGAAACCCAAGCGGTCTCGGCGAGTGCGGTGTAACGCTCCACCAACTCCGGCGCGTCCTCGCGCGTAAGCAATTGCACTTTCTTGTTCCGCAGCGTGGTGCGGTACTTCTCAACCAACGCTGTATAGCCGTCCCAGCTAATTGTTGGTGCTTTGCCAGTTGTATTGTGGTGCCACCATTGAAATGGAGTTTGTTTACCCTTGGCCTCGTTGCATTCGCGGTGGGCAAGGACTTTGTTGACCATCGCATCCGGCCCCTGCTCCCCCAAAGGGACAATGTGATCAATGGCGTATTCGTCTAACCTCGCCCGCGAGAACGGCTGTCCGCAATACAGGCAAATACCCCCTTGGGTGTTGCATAGCTCGTATTTGAGCGGCGCGGATTTTTCCGTAGAACCGCTCTTCTGGGCTTCCTCGCGTGCCGTCTTTCGGGCCGCCTCGCGCTTACTCTGGAAGTCCTTTAGCTCCCGCTTTGCCTCCTCTCCCATGAAATCCTCGCGCACGAACTCCAGCACCACGGCATCCGGCACGCCAAAGGCGGGAATGGCCTCCTCCTCGTCACCAAACTGCAGCTTTTTCAGCCGCTGGTTGAACACCTCCAGACGATGCCGGACAATCGGGTCCTTGATCGTGCCCAGTAACTCGCCGATGGCGGCATCAGCGTCTAACTTGCCGTCCTCCGTATGCCGCTGTTGAAGAGCTTCGAGGGTTTGCGAGGGAATGAAGATGTTTTCCCAAGAGTCCTCCGCAGTGTTGTCTTTGCGCATCTGGCGCAGGAAGCCAAGCTCCGAAACCAACAGCCCGCGTTTACGGTTTTCCGTGTCCTCTTGCTTGCGTTGGTCCTCGTCCGCCGCTGTGGAGTCATTGAAGATGACTAATAGCTTGCCAGGCGAGGGGCCAAGGCGCTGGAGTAGTTCCGTGTCGCGCCGCATTAACCGGTCGTGGAAAACCGACGGCGCTTCACCCGACAAAATCAACTCCTTCAGAATCCGCAGGGCAACGCGCGAGTAGGCGCTGCGGCCAGAACTCTTTGGCGCCTTGACTTCCTCGTGGCCGGGCATGGGGCGGAGCAGTGTTTGGTCCGCAGCGTCTTTCGCCTTCTTCCACTCCGCCTTGGCAGCTTTGAGCAACGGCTTCATTGGCTCTGGCAGCTCAACTGACGCCCCTTTCTTGGAAGTGGCCACGGCGCGCAAGAGCAACTCCGCATCTTCTGTCGAAAGTGGCTGCGCTGCGCCTTTGCTCGTTACCGTCAGCGCTCTCACCCGTGCCAGCAATTCCGACTCGGCAGCAATGGCCTGCCAGTGGGACTTGTTAATCGCGAACCGATCTGCCACCTTCTGAGGCCATTCTTTGACTAACTCTCCCTCCGGCGTCAGCAGCGCCAGCGATCTCAGCCGGCGTTGAGCGAAATCAAAGACGCTGCGCACCTCCTGAACCGTAAGCTTGCGCTGACCGGCCTTCGCATCGGCGACCAGGAGATTCTTAAGCTTCAGCAGCAGCGTCACTTCGCTCGCCAGAAGCGATTCCGGCACAAGCCTGCCAGTCGGTTTGCCGTCGCCGTCCGTTTCGAGGCGGACATCCACCTTGCACACATGGTAACGCGGGATCAACACGCAGCCGTTGAGGATCCGGTTGTCAAAGCTCGGCGTCTTCTGCCCCAACCCCGCCATCCATTCCTCGAAACTGCCCCGGCGCACGCCCGCCTCTCGGCGCTGCTTCAGAAACGCTTCAAAAGACCTCTCAACCGGTTGTCCGGCTGGGCCATCGCAGAGAAACTCGCCGAAGCTCTTGGCATGGATAGGATAGGTCAATTGCTTGCCCTCTTGGAACGGGTGCGCAAACTTCCAGCCCTCGCGCTGCCAGCGGGCGAAAGCATCGCGCAGTTTCGGCAGCATCGCGGCAGCTTGATCGCCCAGCCGCGTCAGTTCGGCGCGGACGGCAGTGCGGTCAGAGCGGATGTTCCGCGTGCTTTCAGCCTTGTGATCAGTGCGATAACTTCCGTGCGGCGGTTTGGCTGGCTCATTTTCCGGATTCCAGTAGCCCAAATGCCCCTGCTGCTGTTCGGGAACATACCGCCATAGGCCCATATGCAAAGCATCGTAGTAACAGGGCAATTGAAACTCCGCCGGCACCTCGCTCTTGAACTGCTTCCATTTATCTACCGCCTCCCGATACCGCGGATCGGCTTGTTGCAGCTTCTTTTCCTCTTCTGCCTCTAATTCTTCGGCAGATTTGCCTTGCTTGCGAGCCTCCTTGGTGGCCCAAGGCACACGACCATACCCCCGTCGTTGCAGCGCCGCGCGCAGCGCCTTGTATATCTGCCACTCCGCCAGCTTCCTCTCCCCTTCCTTCCATTCCAGCAGCTTGATCCGCAGCAGGCACGACGTGTAGCAGGTCCCGAAATCTTCCGCCGTAGCCGCAGGAGCGCCATCGGCGGCCTTTCCCTCAGGGTATTTGACTTCGACCAACTGCCCGCCCTCTCTCTCAATTTGCTTCGGCGCGAACTCCCGCTCAAGCCGGTAGTCAGCCTTGCCACTGGGGGGAAGAATCCACCGCCCGCCCACTTTCACGTTCTTCCATTTGCTCTTGCCGCGAACCCTCTTCTTCTTGCGCCGGAGTTGATAACCCACATATTCGGGCTTGCGCGCTTGCAGCGGCGTGAGTCCCGCCGCCTTCCACACCTTTTCCAACCACTCCTCCCGTTTGCGGTGGGCCTGGCGGGTTTTCATCGCGCGGTAGCGGCTGGCGGGCGTTCCCGAAACCGTCGCCGGACCGCGCCGCGCCAATTCCGCCGGAATCAGCAGCGACTCCTTGTGCAAAAACCGCGTTCCCTGGCGCACCGCCTCGCCGATCGAACCTTTGCCCAGATCAAACGCCCAGACTGTTTCCTCACAGTTCAACTTCATACAGATTCCTTTCGTGCCGGCCGGATATTATCAGAAGCCCCCGCCAATGGCAACAGCCGTTTGCAAGCGGGGGACCTCAGCGTCTCGCTCGGCGCCCCCTTCTTCTGTAGCGCGCGCCTCTCCGCCTGCCCAAATTCCTTGTGCGCACCCACCGCCAATAGCCCCCAATCACCAGTCCCCGCAGAAAGATCAAAAAAAGGCTTGCATTACCAGAGGATTTGTGCCATACTCCTGACGATGCGTTAGCCGGCTCTCGCCGCCTGACTTTCATTCGGCTGCGCAGTGTATTGTGTTTTAAGGCGGGCATTACCCATCGGCATTGCACATGAATACTTTGCTTAAAGCCTTCATTCGCCAGCCGCCTGGCGACGATTGCCCCTCCTCGAAAGGGACGGGACTCGATGTCCCATGCCCCATTACTCCATCACTCCAGCACTCCATCTCCATTACTCCACCACTCCACTACTCCACTACTCCATCACTCTAAGCTCAGATTTGAACCGCCCCTCAGAAGGCCAACATGATCATCCACTACAACTACGATCCCCGCTGCACCCGCCGCGCCCGGCCTGGCGTCCTCCTCAAGGGCTGCCCCCTCGTCTGGTA
>JBEKJO010000243.1:0-6594 GCA_050011195.1 Verrucomicrobiota bacterium
ATATCTGCGTCTGGCTTTCGCCATGCAAACTTGCCGTTCTTGGCTGTGATGCCGACCATAAAATGCTTGGCACTCATCTTGAACGGGGCATCCGCGCTGAAACGTCTGAGAAACTCAAACGACGCTGGCTCCGTGCTCGAAAGCGGAAACACGATGCCCATCGGAAACATGACGCGGTTGCCCATCACCATGAACAAAAACTGCCGTAGCTTCTGCTTGTCTGGTCCTATGAAGACATCTGGCCACTCGACCTTCGGAAGAACAGAATCCTTCCAAGCTAAAACCAAGGTCGTCGGACTCTGCTGCTCAAGACGCTCGAAAAAGGCATCGAAGAAAGCTTCGAGCTTCGGTATTCCCGTGGTTTGGTCTTTGCCGAAGGAGTGACCCCAGCAACTGCCTTTTGGTGGACGATATACAAACATAAAACGTGAGCGGTCTAACTATTTAATTACTAGGAAAGGATTCCTAGTTATTGGATAATGGCCGAGAAGCGTGGGAATAATTCCTGGTTTCATTATCAGCCGAAGACGATGCCTTGGGCGAGGGGGAGTTCTTTCGAGTAGTTGATGGTGGCGGTCTGGCGGCGCATGTAGGTCTTCCAGGAATCGCTGCCGCTTTCGCGGCCGCCGCCGGTTTCCTTCTCGCCGCCGAACGCGCCGCCGATCTCGGCGCCGCTGGTGCCGATGTTCACGTTGGCGATGCCGCAATCGCTGCCGCGGGCGGAGAGGAATTGCTCGGCTTCGCGCAGGTCATTGGTGAAGATGGCGGAGCTGAGGCCCTGCGGCACTTCGTTATGGTAAGCGATGGCCTGGTCCAGCGTGCGATAGGGGATGAGGTAGAGGATGGGGGCGAAAGTTTCTTCGTGGACGATCTTGAGGTTGTGCGGGGCGGCGACGAGGCAGGGGCGGACGTAGCAGCCGCCGGGATACCTGGCGCCCTTGAGCGGTTCACCGCCGTAAAGGATTTGGCCGCCTTGCGCGCGGACGGCGGCGAGGGCGTCCTGCATGTCCTGCACCGCGCGGGTGTTGATGAGCGGCCCCATGAGCGTGCCGGGCTGCAACGGGTTGCCGATGGGGACCTGCCGGTAAGCGTCGGCGAGGCGGCGGGTGAGCTTGGCGCGGATGGATTCGTGGACGATGATGCGGCGCGTGGTGGTGCAGCGCTGGCCGGCGGTGCCGACGGCGCCGAACAGGATAGCGCGCATGGCCAGGTTCAGATCGGCGCTCGGCGCGACGATGATGGCGTTGTTGCCGCCGAGTTCCAGAAGCGTGCGGCCCAGGCGGCGGGTGACGACTTCGCCCACGTGCCGGCCCATGCTGCTGGAGCCGGTGGCGGAAATGAGGGGAACGCTGGGGTCATTGATCAGGCGCTCGCCGACGGTTGCGCCGTCGCCGATGACCAGGCTGAAGATGGCGGGGTCAACGTCGTTGGCGCGGCAGATGCGCTCAGCGATCTTGATAGTGGCGATGGCGGTGAGGGGCGTCTGGCTGGAGGGCTTCCAGATGGTGGAATCGCCGCAGACGGCGGCCAGCGCGCTGTTCCACGCCCAGACGGCAACGGGGAAGTTGAAGGCGGTGACGATGCCGACGATGCCGAGGGGGTGCCATTGCTCCATCATGCGATGCTGGGGGCGCTCGGAAGCGATGGTGAGGCCGTAGAGCTGGCGGGAGAGGCCGACGGCGAAGTCGCAGATGTCGATCATTTCCTGCACTTCGCCCTCGCCTTCAGCGAGGATTTTGCCGGCCTCAAGGGTGACGAGGCGCCCGAGGTCGGGTTTGGCTTCGCGCAAGGCGTTGCCGAGCTGGCGGACGATCTCGCCACGTTTGGGGGCTGGGACGAGTCGCCACTTGCCGAAGGCCTCTTGTGCGCGGCGGGCGGCGCGTTCATATTCGTCCGCCGTGGCGGTGCGGACGGTGGCGAGGAGGCGGCCATCAATGGGAGAGAGGCTCTGGAGCGGTTTGCCGCTGCCCAGCCATTCGCCGCAGAAGACGCCGGGGTTGTCGGCGCGGAGGCCGAGTTTCTTGAGCAGGGCGGAGGCGGACGGGGGAGTGGTGGAGCGCCTTTTGGATGATCGAGGGGAGGTCATAGGGTAGATTGAGAATTGAGAATTGCAAATTGACGATGGAGAGGCTTTCGATGTGCGGCTAGAGGCGGCGGCATTCCTGATCCATGATGCGGAAGGCTTCCTGGATAATGTCGTCTTTGACGTCGAGCACGGGCCGAAGACGGATGGAGCGCTCGCCGCAGCGGACGACCAGCAGGCCGAGTTCATAGGCGCCTTTCCAGAAGGCATCGCGCAGGGTGGTGTTGGGCAGATCGAAGGCAAGCATCAACCCGCGCCCGCGGACGGCGGAGACAGCGGGATACTTGCGGGCAAGGGCGTGTAGTTCGACCAGAAAGCACTCGCCCTTGGCGCGGGCGTTTTCGACCAGGCGCTCCTCGGCAATGATCCGCAGGTAATGGGTGGAACGGACATAGTCGGTGAAGTTGCCGCCCCAAGTCGAGCTGATGCGGCTGGGCAGGCGGAAGCAGTTGTCCTTGACCTCGTCCAGGCGCGGTCCGGCCATAACGCCGCAGACCTGGGCTTTCTTGCCGAAGACGAGCAGGTCGGGCAGCACATCGAAATGCTGGCAGCACCAGTTCCGGCCGGTAATGCCCATGCCACACTGGATTTCGTCAAAGATGAGCAGGAGGTCGTGCTCGTCGCAAATCCGCCGCAGTGCGTGCAGGAATTCGCCGCGGAAATGGCTGTCGCCGCCCTCGCCCTGGATCGGCTCGAGGATGATGGCCGCCATATCCGCGGCTTTCTGTGCGAGCACGTCGCGAATCTGTTTGAGGGCCAGCTTTTCCTTGGCGACGACCGCCTCCTCGCGTTGTGCGGGCGGCAGGGAGAAGTCCAGACTCGGAGAGATGATTCGCGGCCAGGGAAACTTCGGAAAGTAAGCGATCTTGCGCGGGTCGGTATTTGTCAAACTTAACGTGTAGCCGCCCCGCCCGTGGAAGGCGCGTTCGAAATGAATGATTTCCGTCCCGCGTTCGCCGCGCCCGGCCGCCAGGTTTTTCCTGACTTTCCAATCCATCGCGGCCTTCAGGGCGTTTTCCACTGCCAAGGCGCCGCCTTCGATGAAGAAGTAACGGTCCAAGGGCGGCATTCCCACGACACGCGCGAATTCATGGATAAAGGTGGCGTACTGAACAGTATAGACGTCCGCGTTGGCCACCTTCAATTTGGCGGCCGCGAGGAGGTCGGCTTTGACTTCCGGGCGGTCGAAGTAAGGATGGTTGAAGCCGATGGGCTGCGAGGCGTAAAAGCTGTAGAGGTCGATTAGTTCGCGGCCGGTGGCGGCATCGACGAACCGTGACCCGCGGCTGCGGGCAAGGTCGAAGACGAGTTTGAAACCGTCCACGAGGATGTGCTGCTCGAGTTCGGCGATGACGTTCCGGGGGGAGACTTGAAGTTCCTGCGGGGCCGCCTTCTTTTTGGCAGCCTTGCGAGGTTGATTGCTTGCTTGCATGCGTGGGTTCCGCGTTAGTGGAACCTGGAAGCGAATTTAACGAGCCGGTCGGCTGGCTTCAAGCCAAATGGAGCGAGCCGGGCTGCGGAGCATTTTCGTTTTGTAATCTCGGGGCGTTTGCCTATGTTGGCCGCCGTTTTGGTTGAACAACCGCGATTACAACGTATGAAACTTCGACTTTTGCTGGCGGCGGGTTTGGTTTGTGGCACGGGGGCTTGGGGCGCTGATTTGCGGATTGGCATCATCGGTTGCGACACGTCGCACGCGGTGGCCTTCACCGAAACGCTGAACAATCCTGAGGCCAAAGGACACGTCGCCGGCGGGAAAGTCGTGGCGGCTTACAAAGGCGGCAGCGCCGACATCCCGTCCAGCATCTCCCGCGTGGAGAGCTACGCGAAGACCCTGCGGGAGAAATACGGGGTGAAGATTTACGACAGCATCGCGGAGATGTGCAAGGACGTGGACGCGGTGCTGCTGGAGAGCGTTGATGGCCGCCCGCATCTCGAACAGGTGAAGCCGGTGTTGCAGGCGCGCAAGCCGGTGTTCATCGACAAGCCGATGGCCGCCTCGCTGCAGGATGTGATCGAAATCTTCCGGCTGGCGAAAAAGGCGAAGGTGCCGGTGTTCAGTTCGTCCGCGCTGCGCTTCGCGCGGGACACCCAGGCCGTGCGCAACGGCTCGATTGGCCGGGTGACGTATGCCGAGACGTATGGCCCGTGCGAGCGGGAGCCCCATCACCCGGACCTGTTCTGGTATGGCGTGCATGGGGTGGAGAGCCTGTTCACGATTATGGGCACCGGCTGCCAAATCGTGCAGCGGCAGACGACCTCCGACGGCAAGATCGAAGTCGTGGGCGCCTGGAGCGGCGGGCGCAAAGGCGTCTTTCGCGAAGACAAGAGCTTCCACGGTCTGGCCAAAGGCGAGAAGGGGGAAACGGCGGCGGGTTCGTTTGAAGGTTACGAGCCGTTGGTGGCGGCCATTATGAAGTTCTTTCAAACCGGCGTGGCGCCGGTGAGGCCGGAGGAAACCATCGAGATCATGGCCTTCATGGAGGCGGCGGACGAAAGCAAGAAACAGGGTGGCGCGCCGGTAAAAATAATGGTTGCGCCCGCGCCGAAAGCCGCTAAGATTCAGGGAAATAGACAACTCGCCAATTTCGAAACCAGGTAAATCCTCAGTTGAAACCCGTTTCAGTGATGATTTGAGACCCGATGGTCGGGAACGGTCGCGAAAGGGCAGTCAGTTAAGAAAGCATAGTCATCATGAGTATAAAACTGTTTGTGGGAAATCTTTCCTTCAACGCCACCCAACAGCAGCTCCAGGATATGTTCGGGGCCCACGGCCCGGTCCAGGAAGTCGATGTCATCAAGGACAAATTCAGCGGTCGCCCCCGCGGCTTCGCCTTTGTCACGATGGAGACCAAAGAAGGCGCCGATGCCGCCATCCAGGCGCTCAACGGCAAAGAGATCGACGGTCGGGCGCTGACGGTCAATGAAGCGCGCCCGCGCGAAGAGCGTCCGCCTCGTTCGGGCGGCGGTGGCGGCTATCGCGGCGGTGGCAGTGGTGGTGGCGGACGGCGCGAGTACAGCCACTAAGCATTTTAGGGCGTTCTACGGAACCCCTTTGGTCAAGGCGCGGGTGCAAAAACCTCCCGCGCCTGACTACTTCAGTCTCAGGAAATTCCTGAGTATTTGCCGGCCGTTTTGGGTCAGAATGCTTTCGGGGTGGAACTGCACGCCCCAGATGGGATGCTGCTTGTGCCGCACGCCCATGACTTCGCCTTCCTCAGTCTCGGCGGTGATTTCCAGGCAGTCGGGCAAGCGGTCGCGCTGAATGACCAGGGAATGGTAACGGGTGGCGGCGAAGGGGTTGGGCAGGCCGGCGAACAAATCCTTGCCGTTGTGCTTAATGAGCGAAGTCTTGCCGTGCATCATGCGGTAGTTCACGATGACGTGGCCGCCGAACACATGACCGATGCACTGGTGCCCGAGACACACGCCAAACGTCGGGATGCGCGGGCCGAAGGTCCGGATGATCTCGTTCGACAAGCCCGATTCGCGCGGCGAGCACGGTCCGGGCGAGATGAGGATGCGCTCCGGCGCCAGCGCACGGATCTGCGCAATCGAAATCCGATCGTTGCGATGGACCTGGAGTTCCACCTGCATCTCTCCCAGGTATTGCACCAGGTTGTAGGTGAACGAATCGTAGTTGTCGATGACCAGCACCATATTGGTTTGAGGGTGAAGCTAGGGTAGGGCGGCGGGTTTGGAAATCGGGAAATGACCAGCCGGCACAGGGTTCAGGCCTCCCCCTTGTGGCTTTTGGCCGCCGCTTTCCTCCTGGGCTTCGGCTTGAACAGCTCCAACTGTGGTTCTTTGAAGAAGTCGTAGTTCTTCAGAATGCGAATGATCTGAAGCAGATCGGACTTCTGGTAGTTGCGGTTGACCTGAGTCCGGCTGACCAGCGTCGCCAGCATGGTGTGGAAGGGAATCACCGCATCAATGCCCTTGGAACGGAGCAGGGCGATGCTCTGTTCGCGAGCCGGCGCGGCCTGCGGAAGGGCGGGGACGACGAGGATCTTCAAGGGGGCGCCGTCCTTGCCAAAAGCACGCGCGGCCTGCTGAAAGACCTTGGGTTCGACAAAGCGAAAGATGTTGGGCGCGTGGGCCAGCACGCCGGAACTGAAAGTCTCGGTATGCCAGCCTTTGACCACCACGATGGCGCGTTCGATAGACGCCAAGTCGGACGAGGCCAGCACAAACGGGAGCGCCTCTGCCGGCGGTTGCGGATGGGGGTTGAGCACGAAGAAATCAATGTCATCGTCCTCCTCCCGGCGCGTTTGGCTGATGTATTTGCGATGCTGGCGGACGAGGAACTCGTGCAGCTCGAAGTACTCGCGGACAATGGTTTCGCTGACAGCAGGCATGCGTTAGTTGATGGTGGATGGTGGATAGTTGATAGTGGAGAGCTGACGGTTGACGGCCGCGGCAAGAAGGGCAGGGGGGACTTGGCAGCCGAATTCGACGGCGCCGATCCTGCACGCCAGCACGAACTTGATCTCCCCGGCGCTGACCTTCTT
>JBEKJO010000244.1:0-6593 GCA_050011195.1 Verrucomicrobiota bacterium
CCGCTGCCCGAGGCGCAGGTTGATCGCTTCATGCTCAAGCTCAAGATCGGCTATCCGTCGCGGGGCGAGGAACGGCAGATCCTTGACCTGATGGCCCGCACCTCCGGCACGCCGACCACCAGCGCGGTGGTCGAGCCTAAGCAGATTCTCAACGCCCGCCAGGTCATCAATGACATTTACATGGATGACAAGGTGAAGGATTACATTGTTGATCTGGTCTGCGCGACGCGCGACCCGGACCAGTACAAGATCGCGGTGAAGGAGTTCATTCAACTGGGGGCCTCGCCGCGCGCGACGATCTACCTGACCCTGGCCGCCAAGGCTTATGCCTTTCTGAAGGGGCGCGGCTACGTCACGCCCCAAGACGTGAAGAGTATCGGCATGGACGTGCTGCGGCACCGGGTCGCGATCACTTACGAGGCCGAGGCCGAAGAGAAAACCAGCGAGATAGTGGTGCAGAAGATATTTGATGAATTGCCGGTGCCATGATCCCGCGCGAGATTCTCAAGAAGATTCGGCAGATTGAGATTCGGACCAACCGTTTGGTGAGCGAGACGCTGGCCGGCCAGTACCACAGCGTCTTCAAAGGCCAGGGGATGGACTTCGACGAAGTGCGCGAGTATCAGCCGGGCGATGAAGTCCGCACCATTGACTGGAATGTCACCGCGCGGATGAACCACCCGTTCGTCAAGAAGTTCGTGGAGGAGCGCGAGCTGACGCTGATGCTGGTCGTGGACGCCAGCGGCTCGGGTTTATTCGGCTCGCACGCGCAGTCCAAACGGGAGCTGGCGGCGGAGATTGCGTCGGTGCTGGCCTTCTCGGCCATCCGCAACAACGACAAGGTGGGGTTGATTCTTTTCACCGACGAGGTCGAGAAGTTCATTCCGCCCCGCAAAGGCCGGCGGCACGTCCTGCGCGTCATACGCGAGGTGCTGTTCTTTGAGCCGCGTCATCGCGGCACGGATTTGAACGGGGCGCTGGAGTTCCTGCTGCGGGTGACGCCGCATCGGGCCATCGCGGTGGTGATTTCCGACTTTATCGGCTCGCCGGCGGTGGCGGCGGGCACGCGCCGCGGCAAGCTGCGGCCCCAGATAATGCTGCTCGAATCGCTGGCCCAGGCCTCGTTCGCCCGGCTGCGCCAGGCTAACCGGCGGCACGACGTGGTGGCGGTCCAGATCGCTGACCGTTATGAGCTGGAATTGCCCGCCCTCGGCCGGCTGGTGCTGAACGACGCCGAGACGGGCGAGGTGGTTGAGATCAACACGGGCGACGAGCGCAAACGCGCCGCCTTCGCCGAGCGGCAGGCCCGCGCCCAAGCCGATCTGGCGCGCCTGTTCCGCTCCGCCGGGATTGACGCGATCCGCTTGCGCACGGACCAGCCTTACGCGACGGAGTTGGGCAAGTTCTTCGAGACCCGCGAGAAGCGGCGGCTGCACGGCTGAACATGAGTCTAAAGTCTAAAGTCTGAAGTCTAAAGTCCAAAGTCCACTTTGTGACACGCAACACGCAATACGTCTTTGAGTGATGGCCATCACCAACGTCCATCCTAAGTCTTTTATGGCCGGCGCGGGCACGAACGACCTGCGCGACATCAAGCCGCCGATCGAGATTCCGAGCGGGTGGGCTTGGGTCGGCTGGGTGTTGGGCGCGCTCGCGGTTGCGGCCTTGGCGTTTTGGGCCTGGCGTTACTGGCAAAAGCGGCGCGCGCAAGCCGCGGTCGTCCCGGTTATCCCGCCCCACATTCGGGCGAAACAAAAGCTGCGGGAAGCGCTGGCCATGATCGGCCAGCCGCGCGAGTTCTGCATCCTGGTCTCCGATACGGTCCGCTGGTATCTGGAGGAACGGTTCGATTTCCATGCGCCGGAGCGCACCACCGAGGAGTTCCTGTATGAGTTGCAGGGGACCAATCTGCTGACGCCGGACCAGAAGGAGAGCCTGGGCGAGTTCCTGCGCCGCTGCGACCTGGTCAAATTCGCCAAGTACGAACCCGGCCAACCCGAGCTTGAAGACCTGCACGCTGCGGCGCTGCGGTTGGTGGAAGAGACGGAACCGATAATGGCCGAACTGCAAGCGGTCAAGGCGGGTGAGCAGACATGAAATCCGGAATCCGAAATCCGAGGTCCGAAGGAAACCCGAAATCCGAAGTCCGAATCGGGCTTGGGGCTTCGAGCGTTGGCCGTGTTTCGGAGTTACGGCTGTGGACTGAAGCGTCATGACCTTTGGCCATCCATATTTCCTGCTGTTGCTGCTGTTGCTGCCGGTCTTGGGCTGGCTGAAAGGCAAGCAGGGCAAGCCGCCGGCCTTCGTCTATTCGTCGGTCCAACTGGTGCGCGGGATTCTCAATGTGACCCGCACGCGCTCCGGGGCCTTTCTGGCGGCGCTGCGCTGGCTTATCCTTGCGCTGCTGCTCATCGCGCTGGCGCAGCCGCGCCTGACGAAGAGCGAAACCAAGATTACCGCCAGTGGCGTGGATATCGCGGTGGTCATTGACATGTCCTACAGCATGGCGGACGAGGATTTTGAACTGCATGGCCAGCCCGCCGACCGGCTGACGATGGCGCGCGAGGTATTGAAGGGGTTTATTGACAAGCGGCCTAATGACCGCATCGGCCTGGTGGTCTTCGCCACCGATGCGTACACCGCCGCGCCCCTCACCCTGGACCATGATTTTGTCTTGCAGAACCTGGAGCGGCTGCACCTCGGGACGATTGATGGGGGCTCGACCGCGATCGGGGCGGGCCTGAGCACGGCGATCAACCGCCTGCGCGAGTTGAAGTCCAAGAGCAAGATCGTCATTCTGATGACCGATGGCCGGAACAATGCCGGCAAGGTCGCGCCGCGCACGGTCGCCGAGGCGGCCAAGGCCCTGGGCGTGAAGGTCTATACGATTGGCGTCGGCAAACGCGGCGTGTCGCGACGTCCGCGCATGGACCGGCAGGGCCGATACCTGAGGGACTACTTCGGCCGGAAGATCTACGACCCGGACCCCGAGGACCTGGATGAGGACGTTTTGCAGGAAATCGCCAATATGACCGGCGGGAAATACTACCGCGCCGACAACTCCCAAAAGTTCCAGTCCATCTATGCCGAGATTGACAAGCTGGAGAAGACCGAGGCGGAGGTGAAGAAGTTCGCGCATCATGAGGAGCTGTTTGCCTGGGCCATCACGCCCGGGCTGGGCCTGCTCCTGCTCGAAGTTCTCCTGCGCCATACGATATGGAGAAGACTGCCGTGACGCTAAGTCCGAAGTGCGAAGTGCGAAGTCCGAAGGAGCATTGCGACTTGCCTCCTTTATTGTCTAACCCTCCAAGTCGGCTTCCAACCTTGGACTTTGGACCTCGGACTTCGGACTTCGGGCCTCGCACTTCGCACTTCGCACTTCGCACTTCCTTCGCATGACCTTTGCCAATCCACATATACTCTGGCTGCTGCTGGCGATTCCCCCGGCGCTGCTGGCCTTCTTCTGGTGGGCCGGACGCACGCGGCAGCGGTTGCTGACCCAGTTTATCCAGGCGCGGCTGTTGCCGGCGTTGACCATCGGCATCTCGGCCACGCGGCAGAAAATCCGCGTCGGCTGTCTGGTTATGGCTGTGGTCTGCCTCATTCTGGCGCTGGCGCGGCCGCAATGGGGTTTTGACTGGGAGGAGATGAAGCTGCGCGGGCTGGACATCGTCGTCGCCATTGACACCTCGAAGAGCATGCTGGCGGAGGACATCGCGCCCAACCGGCTGGCGCGGGCGAAACTGGCCGCGCTCGAACTCATGCAGCGGGCCCGGTCCGACCGGCTGGGTCTGGTCGCGTTCGCCGGCAGCGCGTTCCTGCAATGTCCGCTGACCATTGACGACGCGGCCTTCCGCCAGAGCGTCGAGGCGCTCAACGTGAATATCATCCCCCTGGGCGGCACGGCCATCGCCGAAGCGATTGAGACGGCCCTGACCGCTTTCAAGGAAGGCGACAACTACAAAGTGTTGGTGCTGTTCACCGATGGGGAGGACCATGATTCCGGCGCGCTGGAGGCCGCGGAGAAGGCGGCCAAAGCCGGCCTGCGCATCTTTACGATTGGCATCGGCACCGCGGAGGGCGAATTGTTGCGCATCAAGGACGCGCAGGGCGGCAGCGATTATATTCGCGACGAGCAAGGCAATGTGGTGAAGTCGCACTTGAACGAGCGGCTCTTGCAGCAGATCGCCGGCGCGACCGAAGGCGGCTTCTACCTGCCCCTGCGCGGGGCCAAAGCCATCGACACGCTCTACGACCAGGGTTTGGCCAAGCTGCCCAAGTCCCAGCATCAGGAGAAACTCGTGCGCCGCTACCACGAGCGGTACCATTGGCCGCTGGCGGTGGCGATTGTCTTGTTGCTGGTCGAGATGCTTTTCCCGGAGCGCAAACGCGAGTCCAAAGCAAAACCGGCGGTTGCGCCTTCTGCCCAATCAGCTCTCGGCACAGCGACGACAGTCCTGCTGCTGCTGCTCTTGCCCACAGCCCTCCGGGGCTCTCCGGCCAGCGCGCTGCGCGAATATAAGGCCGGGGAATACGAGCAGGCGCTCAAGGAATACCAGCATCTGCTGGAGCGCAAGGGGGACGATCCACGCCTGCATTTCAACGCGGGCGCCGCCGCCTACCGCAACCGGCAGTTCGAGGAGGCGGCTAAACAATTCAACGCCACCCTGGCGTCACCGGATTTGAAACTCCAGGGGCTGGCTTATTACAACGAGGGCAACGCGCTTTACCACCTTGGGGAACGGAATCCCGACCCGAAGAAGCGCACGGAGTCATGGGAGAAAGCGCTCACGGATTACCAGAGCACGGTCAAGCTCAACCCGCAGGATGCGGACGCGAAATTCAACTATGAGTTCGTGAAACGGAAGCTGGAGGAGCTCAAGCAGCAACAACAACAGTCGCAGCAGAACAAGTCCGACCAGCAGAAGAATCAGGACCAGCAACAACAGCAACAGAACCAACAGAAGAACGACCAACAGCAACAGCAGCAAGCCCAGCAAAACCAGTCGGAGCAGAAGAAGGATTCATCCCAGCAGGAGCAGCAGGCCCAGCAGAAGAAACAGGAAGACCAACAGCAGGCCGCCAATCAATCTCAGGAGCAGAAAGACCAGCCGCAACCGGCCCAGCAATCACCCGAGCAGCCGAAGGACAAAGGCGACGAAAAGGAGCAGGAAGCGGCCGCGGCTCAGGCGGCGGGCCAAATGACGCCGCAACAGGCGCAGCAGTTGTTGGACTCCCAGAAAGGCGAAGAGCAGATGCTGCCCCCCCAGTCCACCGGGAAACCCGTGGATCGCAGCCGGCCCATCAAAGACTGGTAGCGCCGAGCTTTACTGAGCCGGCGGCGCCTTCGGAGCATTCTCGGCCTCGGGAGCTGTCTTGGTTTCGGGAGCTTTCTCCGCCTTCGGAGCCTTCTCCGGTCTTGGGCCCTTTTCTGGCCTCGGGCCTCTCTCCGGTCTCGGGTCTTTCTCTGGTCTCGGACCTCTCTCTGGTCTCGGACCTCGGTCACCTCTCGGGACATACGGCTTCCTCTCGCCGGCGTGAGGTCTTTCACCGGCAGCGTCGGGACGCCGCCCGCGCTTCTCGGTCCTCGGCTCTTCCTTCTTCTCTTCCGGGGCCGGCGCGGCGGGTGGCGCGGGTGGCGGCGTGGTGCTCTCGACGCGCACCTTGAGGGTCGTCACCACATCCGCATGCAATCGTAACTCGACGTCCTGGTCGCCCAGGGCGCGGATGGGGTGTTCGAGGTGAATCTTCTTCTTGTCGAGCGTGACATCGAACTGCGTCTTGAGTTGGTCGGCAATCAGGCCCGCGGTGACCGTGCCGAACATCTTGCCGTCTTCGCCGGTCTTGACGGTGACGACGCAGATGAGCTTGGAGAGGCTCTTGGCCAGGTCGGTCATGGTGTTGAGCTCGTGGGCTTCGCGCTCGGCGCGGCGCTGCCTGAGGGCTTCGATCCGGCGTTTGTTGGCCGCCGTCAGCGGAATGGCCAGCCCCTGCGGGAACAAATAATTGCGGGCGTAGCCGGCGGCGACTTTGACCTGATCGGACTCGCCGCCCAAGCCAACGATGTTGTGCGTCAGAATAACTTCAGTCTTTGCCATACTGTGAAACGTGATGCGTGAAACGTGATGCGTGAACGGAATCACCGCTCAAAGCATCAGGGGCGCTAGAAAGGAACGTCGTCTTGTTCGGGTTCCGGCGCTTCCGGTTCGGCGGGAGCGGAAGCATCCGCTGCCGCTGGGGCGGCCGAGGCAGCCGCCGGGCGAGCGCGCGGCGCGTCGGATGAAGCACTGTCGTCAGCACCCTTTGAATCTATGAAAGAGAAGCTCTCCAGTCTGACCCTGAGTTTGCTCTGCTTCTGATGAGTGTTCTTGTCCTCCCATTGGTCGAACTTGAGCCGGCCTTCCACGAGGATCGGGCGGCCCTTTTTGAAGTATTGGGCGATGACCTCGGCCTGTCGATCCCAAGCCTCCACATCAACAAAGGCAACCTCTTCTTTGGTCTCGCCGCTTTCACTCTTCCATTTCCGATTGATGGCCAGACCAAAGTTGGCGATAGCTGTGCCTTTGGGCGTGTAACGCAATTCGGGGTCGCGG
>JBEKJO010000245.1:0-3675 GCA_050011195.1 Verrucomicrobiota bacterium
CGCCGGCGCTGTTTCGCTTCACCAAACAGGCCAGCCAAATTCGAGGCAAAGCCCCCCGCCAGTTGCACGCTGGGACCTTCCCGTCCCAGGCTGCATCCGCCACCAATACTCAATACGCCCGCAACATACTTGACCCACACCACCCGCCAGGGCACGTACCCAAAATCCTTCCAAAAAGCCAGTTTGAGCTGCGGAATGCCACTGCCGGAAGCTTCCCGGGAAAAGGAGGTCAGCAGGTATCCCACTGCGAGGGATGTGGCCACGATGACCAAGAGGCTGCCCACGACGAACACAGTGGCGGACTGGTGCGACAACTGGACCACAGTAAGCCGATAAAGTGCGTTCATGCCCTGTTGAAAGGCGACGGCCGCCAGACCAGCCCCCAATCCGTAAATGCAGGTCAGGACGATCGGTCGGCTCTGGCCGGGCAGTCTCTCCGCGAAACGCGCCAATCTATTCATATTCAGAACACCATGCTTCAGTTTAGCAAAATAGGGGTCTTTGCTGTTAATCCGAAACCCCAGTATCCTTGAGAAATCTCGCGCGTGCCAGTTATTCCCACCTTTGCTTCCGCCTCGCGATGGTCAGTGAAAATCTCCCCTCTTCTCCTCCACTCGGTCCGGTGGGCTGGTCCCGGCCAACTTTGTTCGGGTTCTAAAGCCAGTGCGGAATGGGCATCACAAAGTCGAGCGTGCTCTCCAAGTCTCTCCCCACAGACTTATCCGCTCTGCGGTCGCGTGTACATGGCGAATTGCCATTCAAGCGGTGATTGGCAGTTCAAACAATCCGTGGCAATGGCTTTGCCAACGGTAATTCTCAAGGCTGGCTGGTTGCGGTGCTGGGCCGCCCGCTTTCTCCCCGGGCGTGGCGCCGGATAGCCCTTGGTGCATGCGCGCCGCGTTGTAGTAATTTTGCTCTGTTGAAAAGCTCAGTTGTTTTAAGGGCCACCTAACGGTGGATGGAATAGACGACTGCCTTGAGCAACGCTTCGCGCAATTGCTGTTGCGGCAGCCTCGATCGTAACCAAGGCCCCACCACCCGTTTTAGGCCGCTCATAAAACTTTCCGCGGCCCAGCGTCGCCCATAGCGTGGCGGCAACCCTTGCGCCATCCGCGAACGCCAATACGCCCCAACCGTGCCGTCGGCCCGATGCACTGCCGGAGGAATCCAACTGCGGATTCCCGCTCCGTCCCGACACCACTCATGAACGCATTCCGCGTCATAGCCCGCATCGGCATATAATTCCCGCACCTTCAGCCGTTGATGGGTTTGGACCAACAAATCCGGCAGCTCGGTCTTGTCATTGCACGGTCCCCAGTCTGCCACGGCACTCGCCGCCACGAGGGCTCCCACCACCACACGCTCAAACTCAGCTTCACGTAACGCTTGCGGTGCTGCCGCCGCTCTCGCCGCGCCCGAAAATAGCTGCTCGTCCGATCCGGATCCAAACCCGTTGAGTCCACAGCCACCGTCACCGCACCCACACCCAAACGGTTCGCTAACTCGACCAGCAACCGGCCTAACTTCTGGCCTTCCAGCCAGCGCCGAGCAAACCGCCACAACGTCGTATAGTCCGGCACCTCCTGCAGCCCCAAACCTTGCCGCAAGCCCGGGGCCAATTCCAACAGCCCCTGAACCCCTCGCCAGTCCAGTTGGCGGTATTCCTTTAGCAATACGCAGGCCGCCAATTGCGGCAGCGTAAACCGCCGAGGCGAAAACTTGTGCGCGTAAGCTGGCAATGCCGCTTCGGTTATTTCAAGCGCCAAACGCGTAAACCGCAACCACTGCTGTGCTGATGACATTCCTCACCTCTGGGTTGCGGATGAGGAACCAACACCCCACAATTACCCCGATTCAAAGAGCTTTTCAACAGAGCATAGTAATTTCTAAACGACTCCAGCTTTCGTTACCAATCGTCTGCCGTCCAAAAGAATAGACGATCCAAATACTCCCGGCGGATGGTCCCGATGAGCCGTTCGATCAAGGGATGGGACCAGGGAACCTGGGGCACTGTTTGCACCGTTTCCACGCCCAAGAACCGCAGATTGGCCTGCCAGCGGGGGAACCGGAACAGCGGATCATGATCGGTACTGAGCCGCGTGGGCAGACCGTGCCCAGCGCTGGCCTGGTTGAACAGGCGGCAGAGCGCTGGACCATCGACGGCAACCGTCCGCACGCCAAAGCCGACGATCCGGCGGGTAAACTGATCCATCACGACCAACACTCAGTGACGCTTCAGCAGAATCGATTCGGTCCGGAACAGGTCCAGACTCCAGAGACTGTCTTTGGTATGCCCCAAGAGCGTGAGCCACGAAGGTCCGTGGTCACGGCGTTCAGGGTGGTAGTGTGCGGCCAGAACTCGGCGGACCACATCTTTGTCGAGGTCGATGCCAATGGTCTTGGCCAAGTGTTGCGCAATCTTCGGGCAGCCGAATTGGGAATTGCGCCGCTTGACTTCACAGAGGGCTTGGATCCGTTCCGGGGAGGGCCCTTTTGGACCCGGCTTTTGCTTCGGAGTGGAGGAGTAGAGGAATGGATATTTGAACTCCTTGAAGCCACGATGAAAGCGCAGCAGGGTAGCGGGCTTGAGGATGATGACCGTATAGATCAGCCGACGAGGGCTCAGGAACTGGGAACAAAACCCGAAGAGCAAGCGGTCGGCGGGGCGAAGATTGGGTGCTCGGCGGCGGGAGCGCTGCAGGACCAGGAGTTGCTGTTTCAAGAGGATATTCTCAGCGAGAACGGCTCGGGTTCCGCCAACTCCCAGGAGAATGGCCAGTTTGGCCAGCAGATGCACCAGTAATACGATCGCGTTTTCCATGGGCAGGCAGCTTGCACGGCGCTGGATTCGGGGATAAGGGAGCCAGATCGCGGCTGCAGAACCTCTCAATTACGAATTCGCCATGTACACGCGACAAAAACCCCTCACATCGGCTTATGAGTCCTTCAGTTAGCCATAGGCCAAAAAGAATACACGTATATTCTTTTCCCCTTTTTCGCGACCAACTCGGGCAGTGCTGGCTAGAACGCATGAAAAGCGCGTTTAGACGAATGGAATCAATAGTCTCGTGAATACTGGCAGAGCGTAAACAGGCGTGCAGAAACCTCGTGAAAAACGGCATTTTAGGATTTTCAGTCCTCTGCTCTACCAACTGAGCTACCCAGCCAGCGCGCGGCAAAAACCAACACCCGGAAACTGTGCCATAAGGCATCACCGGGTTGCAAGCACTGAAAACGCGACGCTTGAACCGAATACAATCTGTCTGAATTTTCGCAATCATGGCAACCGATTGGCTCCGTGTTCTCAGCGCCGCTTTGCACACAGCGCTTCGGGCCAGCATGCACTCCCCACCGCTGGTTGCCATCCAGAATCAAGAATCCGGCAGCCGGGACCCCACCCCTTTCATCTTCCCGCCTTCCCGCCTTCGCTGTGAGGGAAGATTTTCCAAATAAAGGGCGCTCGCCGTTCGTCTGTCATAGGAAGACCAAAGCACAGAGCTTTATGAGATTTGGCGTGGTCATATTGGTGATATTGGCGTGCGCGCTGGCCAGCGAGGCAAGTGCGGCACAGGGCGCTACCACGTTCTACGTCCAACTGATTCACGGAACCGACACGGCTCAGCCGCCCTTGCCGGGTTGCAAATGTGTCGGACCCAGGCTGGCCGGAACATTTCG
>JBEKJO010000245.1:3689-10199 GCA_050011195.1 Verrucomicrobiota bacterium
TCGCCCGGTGTTCAAGTGCAAAGGCTATTGGGAAATGAGCCGGCAGCAAGTAGCGCTCGTTCCGGGCCGCGCGGCCCGCGTCCAATTGGGCAACGGACGGGAGGTATAGATCGATCTCCGCAACCCGAAGGAGCGCAGGGTCGCGGCATTCCAGAACGGCCAACTCGTGGACCGGACGATTAACGCCGCAGGTGAAGCGATGACCATCATCGGCGGGAACCGTGACGGGAAGAGCGTGTGGTTCATCGTCGTGCGCCGCGACAAGCCCGGGGGTTAGGACGGATACTTCACGCCCCTGCACGTAGCGCAGACCTCGTGCCGCAACACCAGGTCACTCCGGTCGCGGGGACTGGGGCAAGAGACGCGAAATGATAATCAGCAGCACCACCACGACTACTGCCAGTATTCCCCAGAACACGACGCCGCCTTGGCCTGGCCGCTGGCCTTCACCCCACGACTTCTTGAGCGGCTCTTCGGCGGCCAACGCGGCCTCGGCCTGATCGGCAGCCACCAGTTGGCCGGCGACGAGGCTTAGGTCGTAACGCGGCGCGACGGCGTGCGGATTGCCGTAGTAGAGCAAAAGTTCATCCGCGGGCTGGGCTTTGAAGAGAACGCGCGTCGCCGGATAGAAAGCTTGAAACTTCTCCAGCTCAATCGGGGGGTTGTCGCCGTTGTGGGTTTCCAGCACCATGGTATCCCTGTTGGGTGAGCCGTTGAGGGTCAGAGTAAACTGCCTGCTGATCTGCTTGCTGATTGGGTATGGCGTTTGGACCCAAGTCGCTCCACCCAGGGGCCGGCGGTATTTGTCGCCGCGGTCATCGCTCAACTCTTCGTACAGCGTCACATCCCGCTGGAACAAAGGAGTTCGCGCCGTGCAATTCAGGCGGGTGATGGGCAAACCGGCGTGCGGGAGCTTGATAATCCAACGGCTGATGTGCGGATCGCGCTTGTCGCTGGGAGTCGTAACGGTCGGTGTCAGCGCACGGCTGATGGAAGTGGGTTCAAGGATATAGGGCAACTGCTTGCCATCCCGCACCAGGCGCAGGTCGGCGAAGCCCGGCTGCGCATGTGAGAGCACATCGAGATCGAGCTCAATACGCTGCGCGCCGGCACGGTTCACCTTCACTGGCTTGCGGAATTTCCACGCTGCCACGTCCAGAGCGCTGCCGCCTTCCTGAATACCGGCGAGCACTTCCGGCGCACGGTAGTTCGGATTGTCGGCCACCAGCGAAACCTTGAGCGGCGTGACGGCGACGGACTTGAGGTTTGCGCCGAGTGCGGCCAAATCGTAGTTCGGCGCGGCGCAGCGGCTGTTGCCGCTGAGCAGGTGATACGTCCCCGCCGACCGTGCCAGGAAGACCATGTAAACTGGGCGGCGCTCCGCGCGCACCGCTGTAATCAGCAGCGGCGGGCTATCTTGGTTCTCGATCAGCAGTAGCAATTCCCGGGAGTGGACGGCGGCTTCCACAGGTACGGTAAGGTAAGTGGAGGCGGGCTGACCTTCCACCGGTACGCGATAGATCACGCCGTGGGCCAAAGGCTGTTCACGAATGGCATCTTCTGTCATGTGCGGCACCGCCAGCGTCACCTGACGAGTGAACAGCAGGTCGGGGGCGTCAATCTCAATGGCTGCCAAGTCGAGATTCGCCGCGCCGAGGTTCAGGGTGAGCCGCGTTTCACCTGGGTTCTCGTAACGTCCGGCGTCGGTGACCGATACGATTTCCACGGGAACAGGTTCAACCGCCGCCGCATAAACGCGCGCCCCGGTGAACGGGATCGGTTGCGAGCGCTGGTCATCCACAGTCAGCCGCAACCACGGCCAGGCGCCGGCGGGAACGGTCAGGCGCAGTTGGCTGGCGCCGCCGTACCGGTCGAAGATGGGCAGCCCCCGGGCCAGCGTCCGCCAGTTCTGGCCATCAGCAGAGCCCTCGATTTGCACCGCCTTGAGGAACCCACCGGCAGGGGTTTCCAGCGACACACCGTCGAGCGGCTGGGCCAAGCCGGTTTCAAGGGTCAGAACGGTCGCGGACGTGTTGACCGACACTTGAAATGACTTCGTGGTTTGGATGATCTTGGCGACCGGCCTCGGGCGCTCGATCAGATAGGGCACTTCCGTCCCGGCGTCGTCGTACAGGCGCAAGTCTTCGAGTGCCGGGCGCGCGGCATCGAGGGTTGCCGCGGGCAGACTCAGCTTCAGGAGACCGGACGCGGGCGCTTCGAGGCGCTGTTCGTGCTGCCATTCCGCGGGCAAAGAAGCGGTTGGGGCGGAAAAGCTGCACGCTGCCACGAACGTGCAAAGCGCAGCGGCCCAGGCAACCAGACGCCGGCAGACGTTGGAAGTGTTGTCGCTCATTTGACCTGTTTAACTCCTTGGTTGCCTCTCGGCTTCGCTGGATTCCTTGAGGCTCGCCGCGTAAAAGCGCTGGTAGGCAAAGGAGGCCAGCATGGCGATGGCCGCTACCGCGACGAACGCGCCGATGCGGTAAAGCTGGTCCAGTCGCGCAAGGTCGTGAAAGAACAGCTTGAGGATCGTCACGCCTAACAAGCCAAGGCCGGCATAACGGGGCGCGCGACTCCGTCTGGCAATGCCGATCACCAGCAACACCAGCGCGAACAGAGCCCAGGCAATGGAATACGTCATGTCACGGGCAAAGTTGCCGCTGAACTGGAAAGTGAGGGTGCTGCCCGGGTCGCTGAAGTAATCTGCGATTTCGATATTCACCAGCAGGAACGACAGCACCGTGCCCAAACCGGTCAGGATAGGGGGCGCGTTCACGCGGAGAATCTGGTGCCGCGGCGGGGCCAGCAGCCAGGCGCCGGCGAACAGGCAGACGGCTACAATCCCGTAAGCATACAGATACCAGTTGAAGATGGGGGTGGCGCTCCGCGGATGGTAGCCGAGCACCGCGGGATTCAACGCGAGCCGGACGAACGCGGCGAACAGGAGGCCGGCGCCCGCCAGGCGCAGGCCCGCATGGGGCACGCGATGGAAGAGCCATAGCAGCGCGGCCCCTTCCAGCGCCCAGCCGATGGTGATCCATTGGCGCTCGAACTGGATCGGGAAAATCAGGGTGACGAAGAACAGCGCCACGCCGCCAAACCAGGCCAGTTGCGTCATCCGGGCCTTGGTCGCAGCGGATGCGTTCTTCAACACCACCACGAGGCTCAGCAGCGGCGGCAGGGCAAAGGCCGCCGGCAACAGGCCCATCACCTCGTTGGGGTACGCAGCTTTGATGAGGCGGTGCAGCAGGAAAAACTGGAGCGGTCCGGCCATAGCCGCCGTGGCCCACGGCACCACCCGGTCCCTGAACTGCCGCAGGAAAAGGAAAGGATAAAGCGAGAAGACCGCCAGAAAGACCAAGTACCAGACTAGCGGCTGGGCGGGGTCGGCGGGATTAAAGCGATTGAAATGCCACGTGGATTCCAGCGCGGCGACACAGGCCAGACCAACGGCCGGCATCCAGTCCAGCGAAAAGAGTCTCGTCACCCCGAACATCAAAACCACCAGCAGCAACGCCAGGCCGAACACGGGCGAAGGATTCGTCAGCGGCAGCCGCAGCGTGGCCATCATCAGCAGCAGGAAGGGCAGAATGGCGGAGAGGATGGGCAGTTGCGCCGCCAGGTTGCCCGGCAGGATGAGGTTGTCGCCTGACTGGAAACCGGCGGTGAGCGCCTCCGGCTTGAACTTGCGCGCCAGCCAGACACCGGCCACCACAAAGAACACCGCAAATGCGCCGATGAGAAACAACGGTGTCGGCAACCCGGTCAGCGTCTCCGGAATCTTGAAGATCAGAGCGCCAGTCGCCGCGAGTGTCAGGACCAGCACGGCGAGGACGGCGAGCAGCGAAGCCGTCAGCACGGCCAGCCCGATGGCCAGCAAGTCCACCAGTAGCACCATCGGCCAGACCGCAAAGGAGATTTCCGTCAGCCGGAATATCGGTATGAGCACGAGCACCAGTGCCAGCGGCGGGAAGAGCTGGCTTTCCCAGGGCGCCGCGTTCACCCCGCGCCGGCGTTGCCGCCACAGCGGGAAAACCGAGTGCAGGATGGCAAGGATCAGATAGAACGTCAGCCCTGCGTTGAGCAGTTCTTTGCTAAGCGAGTCCCCGGTCCACAGGGCGAGCAAGCCGAACACCGCCAGGCCGGCGAGCGGTTGGGCCAGGGAGACTCTCTCCTCGAGCAGAACCAGCGCGGCGACGGACAGGTCAATCAGGAATACGAAACTGAACATGAGCCAGGGCCGTTGGGCCAGCGGCTCGAAGCTCAGGAACCAGGCGGTGAAGACCAACGCCGTCGCAGCCAGCCCGAGCTGGGCGCTGGTCAGCCACCAATCCAATTGGCCGCGTCGTTTCACCCACCAGGCCGCCGCCAGATAGAGCGCGTTGAACCCGAGCAGGACCGCCAGCGCAATCCATATCTTGTTCCCCTCGAAATACCTCTCGCGGCTGAAGAATTCGTCCGCCCAGGCAATCTGCATGAAAATGGTTCCCGCCGCCGCCAGCGTTGCCAGAAACAACCAGCGGCGATGGATTGCGACCAGGATCAGCCCGGCATCCAGGATGGCGATGTAGCCGAACAGGCCGAAGGGATTGTCCTGCCCCGTCGAGAGCAAAATGGGGGTAAGAAAGCCGCCCAACATGCCGAGGATCGCGACAACCATGGCGTTGAGACGGACGGCCAGCAAAAAGGCCGTGGTCGTAATCAACACCATCAGCAGGAAGGTGGGAATCAATCCGAAGAACTCGAAATGGTAAACCGAGCGGCAGGCAAACGTGACCGCGTAAAGAATCACCACGCCGGTGCCGCACAAAGTATGCGCCAGCACGGCATACTGCTTGCGGGACATCACCACGCCGCCCACCAGCAAACCCAACCCGGCGATAAAACCGAGCGCCATCCGCACTTCGCGCGAAATGAGATTGTTGTCGAATGAGTACTTGACGAAGAACGCCACCGCCAGAAACGCGGCCAGCCCGCCCACCCAGGCCAGCAGTTTCACCCCCATGAACTGTTCCCAATTGATGGCGGGAACCAGCTTGCGCGCGGGTTCGAGTGCGGGCCTCGGCTCCCACTCGATGCCCGGCAAAGGCGGCGGTGCAGAGGGGACATATCCGCGCAGTGCCCCCGAGGTCTTCTCCCTCTCCCGCGACGTAGGAGCGGGAGAGGGCCGGGGAGAGGGTGGTTCGATTGGGTGGAATATCGCGCCTGCTTCGGGCGGAATTTGCGGGGGCGCTGGTTGTGCCGGGGCACTTGCAGGCTGCCGCTGGACGGTTTTAGCCGCTGCGGACGCCTCGACGCCGGGCATCGCGGGCGCGACGGCTGCCGCCGGCGGGGTGCGCTCGATTTCCTTTCTTAGCCGGGAAACTTCCCATTCCAGTGAGCCGAGGCGGCGTCCAAGCTCCTCAAGGCTTTGCCTGGCGCCAACCGCCCGCGCGATAAGCCAGATAGCCAGGGCGATGGGAACCCCAATGACGACCAGGACCAGCAATATGTAGCCTTCCATAAGCTTATTGTGGCTGCATCATACGCGCCCCTGCCTGCTGCCGCCAAATCGAAAAAACTTATGGGAATATTGATCGGATCAATGAACAACAGATCGGCGGTAGGGCGCGCTGTCCGCAGCGCGCCGCGAGCGTCCAAGGATGTCCGAGACGAGCAGGCTTTGGCGACCTCCCACGGCGCGCTGGGGACAGCGCGCCCCACCTTCACACGTGCGGACGATTTGAGCAACACGCCCCCGAGGGTCCCACCCAACGGCCAGAAGAGGGAGTCAGGGCTCGGAGGGAGGCTCCCGAGATTAGGATTAGGATTAAGATTAGGGAGGCGATAGGGGACGCTCGCCCCCGGAAAGGCGGGGGGGCGCGCGCTGGCGGGAAGCGGCAGGGGGTCGTTGCGCGCCAAGGGGCGGTGAGAGCCAGTGAAACGTGAGGCGTGAAACGTGAAACGTGAAACGTGAAACGTGAACGGCACAGGGGCACCACTCCGCGCTCCGCATTCGGCCCTCCGCACTCCGCCCTACCCCCTTTCTCCCCGCCCGCACTCTTGCCCTCCCGCCCCTCCTTTCCCCGTCCATTTCCCGCCCTCGCCCCGTCCCCACACGCCCTGCACTAGGGAAATCCCCATTTTACCCGCTCCAACCGCCCCTTCGCGCACGGTGGGGAATGCGGGGCGCGGAGTGTGGGGGCACGGGGGCAGGGGGGCTGGTGTGGGTGGGACCAGGGCGCTGTGGGTGGCGGCGGGGCCTTCCCAGCCGTGGCGGTGCTGGCGGGTTTGAACGAAGACCTGTTGGTTGGGGGCCGGGGCGGGGAAGCGGGCGAGGTAGAGGGGGGTGATGTCGCTGACGCCGTCTGCGGGGGTTCGCAGGAGTCCCAGGAAGACGGGGCGTCTCATGCGGGACCAACCGGGGCTGCACGGGGCGCTGGCAAAGACCAGGAAGTCGCCTTTGGGGCGGGGGGCGACGAGCACTTCGAGGCGGAGGCGTCCGGCGTCCCAGCGGAGGCGCAATTCCTG
>JBEKJO010000246.1:0-6453 GCA_050011195.1 Verrucomicrobiota bacterium
CAAGACTTCTCTTTCAGGTGGTACACCCACTCGGAGAACTGGGCTTCTGTGCGGATATCATCCAAGTCGATGTCGTACGGGTCCGGCGAGTAGAGAATGCAGAGGCCGCGCTCCCTGTCGAGGACAACGTCAGCTCGGCCGCGTGACCGCCGCTCCGCGTTGGGGTCGGGATTCAACGGATAACGTGGGTGCATTATGCTCAAATGTCCACCCCCTCAAATGGGATCGAGCGAGTCGGCGTCAAGCTTGACGGCGGCGGCCTGGTTAATGAAGTCCAGGCGCAGCAACACAGTGGTCATGCCGTATCGCTGCTCGACCCAACCTTCGAGGCCTTGCAGCGGTCCGGACTTGATGCGCACGCGCATTCCCTCGCCGATGGCGGGCGCGAGACGCACTCCGACTTTCGCCTCCAGGGCCAGAAGGATGTCCTGCAACTGCCGTTGAAAGGTCTGCTGGTCAAACACCTCGAGCAGGTTGGCCACATGATCGCTTTGGCGCACGGAATCTTTCTTGCCGGGCTCCAATTGAAGGAAGACGTAGCCCGGAAAGAGCGGCTTCTGGAACACGACGGTCTTGCCGCGATACTTGTGCGCGGAACTGTAGCAGGGCAGGGTCGCGGCGATCTGCTGCCGCCGGCAATGCTCGACGAGCTTTTTCTCTCTTCGCGGCCTGGTGTGGGCCACGAACCAACGGAGTTCTGACATGGGGCAAAGGATTTGGGCCCAGACTCACGATGTCAACCCGAAGCTGACACACGAGGCTGGCGACTGCGAAGCCCGATATGAATGGAATTGGCTGGCCCAGGCTGTCCCCGTACACTGTGGGGGTGAAGACCGGAAGCTTTTGATTGAGATAATGCCAACGACACTGGAAGTGCTTTTTGCTCCCGCCGAGTTCGCGCTGCTGGGTCAGCGGGACCTGCGCCAAACCGTCTGTGTTGTCTTCGATGTCCTGCGCGCCACGAGCACGATGGTAACCGCCCTGGGCAACGGCGCGACGGCCATTGTGCCCACAACCGGGATTGCCGAGGCCCTGGGCGTCCGGCGGCGCCGGCCGGAGGTTCTGCTGGCGGGCGAGCGCGACGGTGTGCGCATCGAGGGCCATCTGACCGGAGGCATCGGGTTTGATTTGGGCAATTCCCCGCGTGAGTTCACCGCCGCCAGAGTGGGCGGAAGGACGGTCGCCACGACCACCACGAACGGGACGCGGGCGTTGCGGGCTTGCGCGCCAGCGGCGGCGGTGTTGCTTGGCTCATTTCTGAATCTGCGCGCCACGGCGGAGTTCATTGAGAAGCAAGAGCCCCTTCATTTGCTGTTGGTGTGCAGCGGCACGCTCGACCAGGCCGCCTACGAAGACGTGCTCGGGGCCGGCGCACTCTGCGACTTGCTTTGGCCCAAGTACGGGGACGGCCTGGTGGCGGATTCCGCACAAATTGCCCGCCGGTTGTTCCTCCTCGAACAGAATGATTTGCTGGCCGCGGTCGCGCAATCACGCAATGGCCGGCGCCTGATGGCCCGGCCGGAATTGCGTGAAGACGTGGCTTTCTGCGTCCAGCGTGAGGTCTTCGGGTTCGTCGCAGAATTGGGCGAAGACGGTTTGGTCAGAATTCGAGCCCCAGCCGCTGCCTCCGCTCAGGCTGGAGTCGCGGGCAGTCCGGTCGCGCCTGCTCAATAAAAAAGCCGTCCTTTCCGATAGCCTTCCTCTTGCGGTCAACTCAACCAGGCTCCTGCCTGGGACTCCGGCGCCGCAGAAAACGGACTCCCCGGACGAACCCCCCCCCCAAGCTCAATAACGCCCAGGAGGAAGGCTCCGGGATTGCCGAAATGACCACGCTCCATTGCACCAGGGTCCCCCTGCTTAGAATACTCCAACCTGGGAATGGGCCAGTTCTTCCTGCCGAAAAAAGCAATACAAAGCCGTCGAAATCGTCGAGCTGATGGAAGGTCGGGGAGTCTGAATTTCATCGCTGGGGCCGCGCCATCAACGAGTTTAGTTGTGTTCTCGCTTCCGCGTAATCCGACTTGAGCCGCAGCGCCTCGGTGAGATGAGCCGCGGCCTCTTCGCGTTTGCCCTGGCGTATTAGCGCCAAGGCGAGATTGAAATGGGCTTCGGGATTGTCGGCATTTAATCGCAGCGCCTCGCGGTAGTGCCCAATCGCATCCTCCACCTTTCCCTGCTCGGCCAGCGCATTGCCGAGATTGTTATGCGCCTGGGCATCATCGGGCTTGAGCCGCAACGATTCCCGGTATTCTCTAATGGCTTCGTCCAGTTTATGCTGCACCGCCAGGGCATTGCCGAGGTTGCTGTGGGCGCTGGCGTAACTGGGCTTGCAACGGATCGCCTCGTGGAAGTGAGCAATGGCCTCGTCCAGCTTCCCCTTCATGGCGAGGGCGATGCCGAGGTTGTTATGGGCGTCCGCGTGGTCGGGCTTCTGCCGGAGCACAATCAAGTAATGGTTGATGGCGTCATCAATCTTGCCGGTCTCGGACAGCGCGTTGCCCAAGTTGTTGTGGACCTCTGCGTGATTGGGCCGTATGCGCAAGGCGGCTTCATAGAGCGGGATGGCTTCTGAGTATTTTTTCTGGCCCGCCAGGGCGTATCCGAGGTTGTTGAGCGCGTCTTCGTAAGCGGGATTGATCTTGAGGGAGAGGCGGTAATTCTCCATTGCCTCGGCGGACCGGCCCTGCCCGGACAAATAGAAGCCGAGGTTGTTGTAAGCCAGGTAATTGTCGCGGGTCACCCGGACGGCGTGCCGGAAGAGGGCCTCGCTGTCGCGCCAAAACCGGATTTGCCGCTCGGTCAGGAAGGCGCAGGCGGCCAACAAAGACGCGGTCCCGATGGCCAATGCGCTGCTGCGCCAGGGCCGGACGGGAACCAGTTCGTCGAGGCCCCAAGCCAGCATGATGAACAACCCGATTGACGGCACGTAGGTGTATCGGTCGGCCATGGATTGAATTCCCACTTGAACCAGGCCGATCACCGGCACCAGCGTGCCGCAAAACCACAGCCAGCCGACCGCCAGCCAGGGCCGTTTCCGCGCCGCGAGGATAACAGCCCCGGAAACGGCGAGCAGCAAGACCGCGGAAACAATCACCTGCCAGGCTGGCCAGTGGCCGGGATACGGGTAGAGGACCGAAAGGTTCTTGGGCCAGAACAGCTTGCCGATATACCGGATGTAGGAAACTAAAGCATTGGCGATGCGCACGCCGAGCGACAGGCTGGTGGAGACCGCGCCTCCTTTTCTTTGCACGATGAACGTGATGAGGCTGGAAAGGGCGGCCAGGGCGAAGAAGGGGAGCTTTTCCAGAAGGAGGGGAAGGAGATTTTTGATTTTTGATTGTTGATTTTCGATGTGGAAGCGTTGTAGCGGCCAGCAGTCCAACAGCAGCAGCACGAATGGCAAGGTCACCAACATGGGCTTGGACATCAGGCCGAGGGCGAAAAGGAACAGGGAAAGAAGGTAGAACGCTGTTGCGTGTGGCGTGTGGCGTGTGGCGTGTTCCGTGTTGCTGCCTTCTGCCTTCTGCCTTCTGCATTCCACATAACGCACATAGGCCCACAGGGTCAGCAGGAAGAAGAAGGCGCTCAAGACGTCTTTGCGCTCGGAGATCCAGGCCACCGATTCAACGTGCAGAGGGTGCAACGCAAACAAGGCCGCGACGAGAGCGCTGCGCCACAATGCACCGGTCATGCGCCGGAGCAGGACAAAGAGCAAGAGCGTATTAGCGATGTGAAAGCCCACGCTGATCAGGTGTTGCGGTCCGGCCTTCTGGCCGAAGAGTTGGCAGTCGAGCATGTGGGAGAGCCAGGTTACGGGATGCCAGTTGCTGGCATGGCCGGTCTTAAAGGCCCAGATTATATTCTCCCACTTCAGCCCGCTTTGAACGTGGGGGTTCTCGGAGACGTAATCCGAGTCGTCGTAATTGACAAAGCCCTGCCGGGCGACCGGCAGGAAGACGGCCAGGGTGGCCAGCGCCAGCAACCAGCAGAGAACGCCCGGGCGGCACATCTTCTGTTTCCAGGAAGCGTGCCCTGTCCGCGCACCGGCCTTTTGGGCCGGTGGTGTCTTTGCTCGCTCATTCATTGCCGCCGGTTGCCGGGCAAAGAACTAAGCAGAAGTTTCCCTCGCGAGAAATGAAAAACCTTCTGCCCGCTGCCGCTTTTACCCATCTCGCCGAGGGAGCCGGACTTGGGCGAGATAGACGACGGTCTTGCCCTCGTGCGACGAATAGCCCATCAACATGAGACGAGCTGTTGGCCCCTCGATCGGAGGCTCCGGAACGGTCGTACTCGTCCAGGCTGGGCGATGGGTCTCTGGTTCGCGGGCCAAAACTGGACACAGAAATGTCTCAGTTCAGGACACAGTGCGTCCAGTTTTGACACAACATCGGGTTTGGACCGGCTGGTTACTGATAGTGAGGCGAGGCACAGTGAATGCTGGGTTTAGTCCTATGGCAATCTTGCTGATCTCTTGGATTTGTGCCTCTACGGCGTGTTGCTTGGCGTTTTTAAGCGTCGCGGCGCGCCCAGCGCCGCAGATGGATGAGCAACTGGCGGCCGGGTGCGAACCCGGTTTGAGGCCGGAACCCGGTGTTATGTTGGAGAAAATGAAGACGGCCTCCTCACCTGCTGAAGCCGCGCTTCCTTCTCCATGCCAGGTGGCGTAGCGGCGGCTTGGTTTCGGAATCCTCGCGGTTTCTTCGGCCCACTCGGGGGCTCTGTCCGCGATAGTTACGGCTTCGTTTGTTTCAATCCAGGGAATCCAACTTCGTGCTGATCGTGCTGAATGGGGGACATGGGGAAAGCGGTCGCGTCACAGGTCGCGCATGGGCCGCAAGGGCGGGGTCGGTAGTTTCACGGACAACCTTTCCGTAATGAGCGGAGTTGCTGTTTTTCGCCCCTGGCGGATGATGGACACGAGTAATTATGGGATCAGAGTTTGTAGATGATTTTGCAGAAATAGCCTATGGACAGATGGGACATTAGCCTTACTGGCGTGCCGACGGATCAAACGACAGGGCTTCCGGCCTGGAAACGGGTGCTCGATTTGGCACTCGTTATGGCAGTAGCCCCGGGTTTGCTCATGCTCGGCGTGGGCATGGCGCTGGTGGTGTTGTGCGGCTCGCGGGGACCGGTGTTGTTCCGCCAGCGTCGCGTCGGCCACAAGGGGCGCGAGTTCACCTGCTACAAATTCCGGACCATGCAGGTGAATGCAGACTCGAAGTCACATCGGGATCACTTCCGGCAGTTGATGGGCGCTGAAGTTCCCATGACGAAGCTCGACGCGCGAAGCGATCCCCGGCTGATTCCGCTGGGCGCCTTCCTGCGGGCCACCGGCCTCGATGAACTCCCCCAGCTCATCAACGTCGTTCGCGGCGAGATGAGCCTCGTGGGACCACGGCCTTGCATCCCCTACGAATACGATCTCTACCAACCGTGGCAACGACGGCGGTTTGATGCCGTTCCGGGCCTGACCGGCCTTTGGCAGGTGAGCGGCAAGAACCGCACGACCTTCAATGAGATGATCCGGCTCGACATCGAGTACTCGGAGCGTCTGAGCCTCTGGCTCGACTTGAAGATCATTTTGAAGACTTTACCCGCCCTCTGGCAGCAATGCCTGGAGTCTCGCGCGCTGAAGCGCAGGCAGGCAGGGGCGTCAGCGGCGGGCGTCGCTAAATCCGTTCAATTATATCGCTTATGAAAACAATGAAAGAAACAGTCAAGATTGGTGTTGTGGGGTGCGGCTACTGGGGGCCAAACCTGATTCGCAACTTGCGGCAATCCCCGGACTGCCAGCTCAAACTCATCTGCGATACAAGCGAGCAGCGGCTGGGGCACATGCGGCGGCTGCATCCCGAGGTCACGACCACACGCCGTTTCGAGGACCTGCTCAACGGCGCGGACCTCGACGCGGTGATCATCGCAACACCGGCGCAATTGCATTACGAAATGGCCAGGGCTTGTCTGAGCATGGGCAAGCACGTTTTCATCGAGAAACCCATGGCGCGGACCGAGGCGGAGGCGGAGGAACTGGTGGCGGTGGCCGAACGCGAGGGCCTGGTGCTGATGGTGGGGCACACCTTCCTGTTCTCGCCGGCCGTGCGGCGCATGAAGGAGATCGTCGATGCGGGTGATATTGGCGAGGTGCAATATGTCGCGGCGCGGCGGCTGAATCTGGGCCTTTTCCAGAAGGACATCAACGTGGCGTGGGACCTCGCGCCACACGATATTTCGATTCTGCTCCACCTGCTGGACGAGCGGCCAATCAGTGTCTCGTGCCAGGGGAGCAGCCATGTGACGCGCGGCATCGAGGACGTGACGATGATGTATCTGACCTTCGCCAAGAATCGTTGCGCGTTCATCCATAACAGTTGGCTGGACCCCAATAAAGTGCGCCAAATGACCGTGGTCGGCTCCCAACGGATGATTGTGTATGACGACACTGAGCCGCTG
>JBEKJO010000247.1:0-6391 GCA_050011195.1 Verrucomicrobiota bacterium
GCTGGTTGGTTTGACCGTCCAATTTAACTGCCCGAGTGTTGACGGCGGCGGCAATACAATTACCAACTGGAACTGGAATTTCGGCGACGGCGCCACCAACACTGCGCAGAGTCCAACTCATGTTTATACCTCCGTAGGCAGCTTCACTCCCGTTCTCATCGCGGGCAACAACCTCGGAACACTGTTTCCCGGCGCCGGCCCGTCAATTACCGTATCCCCGCCACCCGCCGTTGGTGTCACCAGCTCGTCAGGAACCAATCTGGTGATCAACGGCAGCAACGGTTTTTCGGGCATCACGTATTATGTGCTGACGAGCACGAATCTGGGCCGGCCATTGAGCCAGTGGACGCCGGTGGCAACGAATACCTGGAGCGCAAACGGCAATTTCAGCCTGACGGTCACCAACGCCGTGAACCCCTCCGTCCCGAAGCAGTTCTACGTTCTCCAAATTCCATAACCGCCAGAACCAGACCTGAAGTCTGCTGTTCCACTTCAGCGCGCACGGACCAGGCCCAAGAGCCTGGCCACCCAGCGGTGCGTAGCTGACCAGGCGTGATGAAGTCCATGCCCAAAATAGCTTGCGGGGGGCGGTGGGAGGTGGTTGGATGGCCGGGTATGGAACGAGGCCACGATCGTCGGCGATTGCAGGTTTATCCCAAGATGAAGAGATTCCCTGAACCGATTGACCTGAGCAAAGTGCGAGTCTATCCGCTGGCCGAGCGGCAAAGCTTGAGCGCGCTCGATCAAATCCTGGTTGATCCGGGGCAGCCGCCCCGCGCGTGCGAGGCGGCAGCGCTTGAAACGATTCGCGACTGCGCGTTGAAAGTCGCGGCGGCCCGCCAGCGGGAGGCCAGTGTGATTCTGATGTACGGCGCGCACCTGATCAAGAACGGCGCGATGGGGATCGTGAACCGGCTCATGGAGGGCGGCTGGGTGACGCACCTCGCCACCAACGGGGCGGGGACGATTCACGATTGGGAACTGGCGTTCCTCGGGCGCACCGAGGAGAGCGTAAAGAAGAATGTCGCGACGGGCACGTTTGGCGCCTGGGCCGAGACCGGGCGCTGCCTTCATCTGGCGCTGCTGGCGGGCGCGCTGCAAAACGAAGGCTACGGCCGCAGCCTGGGCCGGTTCATTTGCGAGGACGGGGTAACGCTGCCGACGGCCGCGTCCCTGGAGGAATCGCTGCGGGACCAGCCGGCGGACCCAGTCGCGCCCGCCCGGGCGGAGTTGCTGCAAGCGATGCTCACCCACCGGCTTCCGGCCGGGCTGATCGCCGTGAAGCATCCGTGGAAGGAAAGCTCGATCCTCGCGCAGGCATTCCGGCGCAACATCCCGCTCACCGTCCATCCCGGCATTGGCTACGACATCATCGCGAATCATCCGATGTTCAACGGCGCGGCGATTGGGCGCGCGGCAGCGATGGACTTTGGCCTGTTGGGCCGCGCGGTGGAAGGGCTGGATGGGGGCGTGGTGTTGTCGGTCGGGTCGGCGATCATGGCGCCGCAGGTGTTCGAGAAGAGCCTGAGTTGCGTCAACAATCTGCGGTTGCAGGCCGGGCGGCAGATCGTCCGGGACCACACGATGTATGTGGTGGACCTTCAGGAGGGCGGCAAGTGGGATTGGTCCAAGGGCGAGCCGCCCAAGGACAACCCGGCCTACTACTTGCGCTTTTGCAAGAGCTTTTCCCGCATGGGCGGCCGGATGAACTACGCGCAGTGCGACAATGTCGCGTTCCTGCATAACCTGCTCAAAGTGCTCTCAAGATAGGGCTCGCGGGGACGCTCGCCCTCCCGCCGCTCGCCCTCCCGCGCGCATTTGGCTTCACTCCCCGCGATACACGCATTTCGCAGTGCAGGTCTCGGCCACAACCACTTCCGTCAGCAGGGGCAGTCTCGGCTTCAGCTTCTTCCAAATCCAGGCGGCGATGTTCTCGCTGGTCGGGTTCTCCAGGCCGGGGATTTCGTTCAGGCAGAAGTGGTCGAGCCTTTCCAGGATCGGTTTGAACACCCGGAAGATGTCGGCGTAATCCATTAGCCAGCCGAGCCGGGGGTCGCACTCGCCCGTGACGGCAATCTCCACCTTGAAGCTATGGCCGTGCAGCCGCCGGCATTTGTGCGACTTGGGCAAGTGCGGCAACAAATGCGCGGCCTCGAACTGAAAGGTCTTGCGCAGCTCCATCCTCATGTAACCCTTGTAACTTATTTAACTCCTTTAACTTCCTTGACCGAACTCCCAATCCGTCCACGTTACCAAGTCGCCCAGCGCGGGCCGGCCGTCGTGGCGCCAAGTCAGCGGCGGGTCCTGCATCCGGCCGAGAGGGCAGACGCGGGTCACCCCCCAGCGCGCCAGTTCCGTCGCCAGGCGCTGCGCTTGGTCCTCGGGCGCCGCCAGGCCAACGGTCGAGACTTTGCCGCGAACACTCTCGGCGTTCTGCAAGGCGTCGGTCAAATCCTTGACCCCTTTGACGTAAATGAAGCGGTTGAGGCAGGAGGGCTGGAAGCGCGGATCAGCTTCATAGACCACCGTCCAGGCGGTTGAATCGGGGCTGCGCCAGTGGCGGGTATCGGGCGAATGGGCGGCGCGGACTTCGTAAATGGATCGCCGCGAGGAGATAGCCACAGCCGCTTCGACGGGCAGTTCGCCCCGAGGCTCCAGGGCTTCGCGCCGCTCCAATTCCTCGGCCAAGGCCTCGGCGAACTGCTCGGCGGAAAGCCCGCCGCCTTCCTCGACGTAAATCACATGCGGCGACAGGCAGCCCAGTTGATTCCACGCAACCACGTCCGCAGCCGCCCGCCCGACGATTTGCCGCGCGTGCAGGCCGGACAAAACGCGGCTGGTGACGTAAGCAAAACTGAGGCGATGGCCGTAGCCCAGAAAGCGGGTCCTGGCGGGCAGCCGCAGACTGACGGCGGCCAGCGCGCTGTCGCTGCCAGTGGCGGTGACACAGTCGGCTTCGCTAAAGAGCGCGTCGGCTAAAGTGTGATCTCCTCCCGGCCACTCGGCGATTTCAAGGCAAGCGCCCAGCTTGGGTTCCGCGTTGTAAAGCGAGTGGGCGAACAGCCTGGGCAGCAGGGTGGCGCCGGTGGCGCACTTCACAAACTGCGCCGACCGCACCAGCACGCCGAGAACGACGCTCATGAGTGTCGGGATCGGGAGGTTTCCCGCGGCGATATGCACCAGCAGTTCGGGCGCGATGACGATGGCGGCACGATTGGATTTTTGCTCCACTTCGGCGGACACCAGTTCATCGAGGCGTCGGGCGTGGCCTAAATCCTGTTCCAAGAGGGCCTGGAAGTTCTCATGAGTCAACTGTTTGAAGAAGGAATCCAGGCCGCCGGCCAGTGTGGCCCGGGGAAAACCGGTCGCTGCCGGTCCTTGCTCCAAGGCGAGCCGGCGAAAGGGGTAATCCGGTTCCAGCCAGCTTCGGCCCACCTCGCTCAGGGTCTTCACCAGGCTGTGCGTCTGCCGGTGGGCCAGGTAGCGCTCGCGGTTGCGCTTGAGGGTTCGGCAGGCTTCGCCGATCATCGCGGCGCTGAGCGTTGCGTCGGGCGACAAATCGGCAAGGAAATAGTTGGGCAGGTTCATGTTAAAAGAGGCATCGAATCCGCTCCAGCCGCCTTGAGCGCCACCGGCCCTTCCCGCCGCTGGATCGCGTGCAGGCACAGCAGACCCGTCAAGGAAACCAGCATCAGCAAGGCGACTCCCGTGTAAATCGGGAAGTAGGTGTTGACGGAATGCGCCGCCGCGCCGAGCTGCTTGACTTTCATGCCCACCACCCAGTGGGAAAGGTTGCCGATCACGCCGCCCCCCATGACGAACAGCCCGAACACCCGCCCGCGCACGGCGTCCGGCACCGATTCCATCAGCGCCGCCTCGGTCATCGGATAACTGGCCATAAAGAAAAAGCCGTAAACGACCAGCACCGGGATCATCCAATGCGACGGCACGCGCGGGAAAAGCACCACCATGCCTGCGGCTGCCACCAGGGCGAGCGTGATCCAGCGTTTCCGGCCGCCGTCGCTCAGGCTGCCGAAAAGCGGATTGCTGATCGTGGCGGCGACATAAATCCCGCTCAACGCCAGCCCCGTCCACTTGGGGTCGAAGTTGCGGGCCTTCTGCAAGAACAGCGAGCTGAGGCTGCCCATGCTCGCCCCGGCGAAATCGCGCACACTAAACGCCAGACAGTACGCCAGGAAGAAAAACCACAGTGCGGGCGTGGGAAACAACTGTCCCGCCGGCACCGTCCTCCGCTCGCTCGCCGGAGCGGGCCGCTCATTATCCGCCAGCCAGGTGAAGATGGCCGCGACCACAATGCCCAGAATGCCCAGCTCGAGCACTGGCCGCCGCCAGGCGGCTGGACCCAAGGCCGGCTCCAACATGCCCGCCCGCCAGCCGGCATAGATCGGCCCCACAAAGAAGCCGACCCCGGCCCCGATGCCGACCAATCCCAGCGCCTTGCCCGTGCTGCCCGGAAACAAGCGCGCCACCATTGCCGTGGCGGCCGGATGGTAAAAACTGCCGCCGAATCCGGCCGCCGCCACGGCCACCAGCGCCCACGCGTAGTTCGGCGCCAGCGCCAGCGCGGCGAAGCCCAGCCCGTTGAGGGCCAGCCCAAAACCGAGCAGCTTCTTGCGATTCATTCGGTCCGCCAGCACGCCGATGGGATAACTCGGCCCAAAACAGGCCGCCATCATCACCGTCAGCAGCAGCGTCGCCTGGCTCACGCTGGCGAACTTGAAATCCCTTTGCATCAGCAGATAGAGCGGCATCAGCGCCACCTGATACACGTGCGTGAAGGCATGCAGCACGCCGGTCAGCCAGAGCGTGCGGGTCCGATGTCGTTCGTGCGCGTCCATCGCTCGAATTAGACCGCCAGCAGCGAACACCCACGCGGCTCAGCCAACACCGCCCGGCCCGCCAGGGCAAAACCCTGGCTGCGGCGAATGCCCAGATCTTCGGTTTGAATTGCCATAACCGAATAGACATTGGCCAAATCAAACACTCGAATCAAACCGGTTTCGCCCTCGGCCACTTCGGCCCCGGTTTCGGGCGAAACGATCTGCACCCGCGCCCAGGGGGGGAAGTGGAAGAGACGAGGGGCGAGGGGCGAGGGGCGTGGGGCGTGGGGCGTGAGACGGGCGGGGGCGATAGCAGAGTCGTAGGCTTGCGAGCTAAGCTCGCTCATGCCGTATTCGCAGACAATCTGACCGGGCGGGATGCCGAGGCGCTGGGAGATGAGCGCGTGCAGCGCCGCTTTCGGCAGACTGCGCGAGCGGCCCTTGTAACCCCCGGTCTCGAGCGCGCACGAGCCGGGCGGAAGCTCGAAACGCAGGTCTTGGTCGGCCAGGTAATCCAGCAAATGCACAAACGAAAACGCGGTGCCGAGCATGAGCAGGGGCTGTCGGGACCCGCTCGCCGCTCTCAGCCGTTCCAGCGCCGCTTCCGCATCGAGTGCCCACGCGCCATCCCTGGCGACCTCTCCGACAAAGGCCGACCCGTCCCACCCAGCCGCGCGTCGAATCGTCTCGAACATGTGCGCCAGCGAGGAGTGCGGCGCCTGCGCCGGGGGCGGGGTCAGAATTGCCAATTTGCTTGTCCGCGCTGGCTCCAGGGCGGATTCAAGACGTAGCCGCCGACGGGAGTCGGCGCTGACTTCTGTGGCTGCGGAAAAGTGCGCCGACTGCCGTCGGCGGCTACAATTTCGAGAATTCTTGAATCCGCCCCACGCTGGCTCCGTTTCGCCTCGTTGGCAATTGCCAATTGCCAATCGGGAATGGGCGTCGAACCACCGCAACACGGATGCCTCATACAGCGCCAGCGACCCGGCATTGTGGTAGTGTCGGCTCGGCTTCTGTCCCGTCGTGCCGCTGGAGTGGAATACCGTAGTCCGCTCCGACACCGGCAGACATGAAAGGTCCAGCTCCTTAAAGGCCGAGGTTGGCGCGGCGGGAATGCCGCTCCAGTGCGCTACTGTGTCCGGGCGCGCGCCCCGCGCTTCGCACCAGCGGCGATAGGGCGCATTATGCTCGAACTGCAGCGCGAACAGTTGCAGCGCCAACTCGTCAAATTCTATTCCGCCACAGCCGGCGCGAGAAGGCTCTGACTGAATTCCGCATTCCGCATCCCGCACTCCGCACTCCGACGCAAGAATGGACTCGCGCAGACGCGCGGCAAAACTCGATAACTCGCTGGTGGAACTCATGCGGTTTTGATTTAACCAGGCTGGTTTTCCGCCACAGCCCGGAAGCAATATGTAGCCTTGAAAGCGACCAACCGCAAGCGAGGATTACTGTCTCCGCCACACCCGGGGCGCATACTCACACCGCCGCCGGCGCGCGGACATTCCTGTCCGCAGCAACTTCCGGACGCCTCACGATGTTTGCTATCG